>CAZRNY010000008.1:0-30781 GCA_964601595.1 uncultured Candidatus Saccharibacteria bacterium
TATGCAAAAAAGACCGCCTCTTTCGAGACGGTCTTTTTTGGTGCCGGCAGCAGGAGATCTCCCTGCTCGCTGCGACCTTCGGTCGGCTGCGCTTTGGAACCTTGCGGTTCCAATACCTCCACTACGGGAAAAACCGCCAAGCAGTTTTTCCCGATCCCTTTTCGGTCCGATTCTTGCCGTCGAAAAAGACCGCCTCTTTCGAGACGGTCTTTTTTGGTGCCGGCAGCAGGAATCGGACCTGCGACCTAACGCTTATGAAACGTTCGCTCTACCATTGAGCTATGCCGGCGCAGTTGGTTGCGGGGGCAGGAGTCGAACCTGCTTATGAAGCTTATGAGGCTCCCGAGGGACCGTTCCTCAACCCCGCGGTACGAGGACAGGGATTATTGTATTACATATTAGCCGTCGTTGGCAACCCATAAATGGCCGTTCTTGATTAAATCCTGAACGTGCGTTTATAATTCCTCTTGCTGCAGTGGTAGCTCAACTGGTTAGAGCGCTGCCCTGTCACGGCAGAGGTTGCGGGTTCGAGTCCCGTCCGCTGCGCAGCTAAACCACCCTCTTCATGAGGGTGGTTTTATATTGAGAGGGACTCGAACGATGGGAGGCGACCGTTTTTTTTCAGAAACGACGGAGGAGGTTCTGAAGGACAAAACGAAGTCCCTAAGATTTTGCCGGAGGCAAAAGCTGTGGGAGTGCCTTGATCAGTTAGCGACCTTTGGTCGCTGATATAATGTAGATAATCATATTAATAAAAAGCTCCATATCGCTATGGAGCTTAGAGATTATCTCTGATCGACTAGTCCGCCGAAATAGCAGGCGGTATATAATCGGACGCCTTCCTTCGATATCCATTCCATTCCTGAAAATTCATCGATATATCCATGAAGCGTATTCTCATACTTCATATTTCCGACCATAAGCGAATCCAATCCTCGGAAAGGCTGGCTATCAGGCACATTGGAAAGAGCCTTCTTGAGAACAGGATAGACTTCTTTGGGATCGATTCCTTCATGAACTTTGCCGTAATAAGACATCATCCATATCGCTCCTCCCTTATAGAAAACTACCTCCGATCCGCCGAATGGTTCCCCGCCGAAATATCTGTCTTCGTACTCGAAGTCCCCCTCCCTGAAGAAAATAGTGGTTGCGCCGTTGCCATCTTTTGTCATCATGGCTATACCCTCATTCGCGTAACCGTTTCGCTTCGCTTTGATCAGAAATTCCGTTAATTTCCGCTTATCAAACATTTTCCGATCTCTTCTTCCTTATTTGCCTGTAAAAGCGCTCCGCTCAAAAAAGCACAAGCCGGATATACTAGTCAAATTGATCTGGTATATAAAAATCCCACTTTTCAGCGGGATTTTTATTGATCCTACATATTCTCGTAACACTTTCCGAGTTGGAAAAGATCAGTATCATGCCAATGTTTTCCCATCAGCTGAAATCCAACAGGAAGCTTTCCTTCTCTTCCTTTTACCGGAATCGTCATTGCGGGTATTCCCGCAAGATTTACAGGAACGGTGAATATATCGGACATATACATCGCAACCGGATCATCCGATTTCTCCCCTATTTTGAACGGAAGAGTCGGCGAAGCGGGAGCGAGAATCACATCTACCTCATTGAAGGCATTCGTGAAATCCTGCCTGATCAACTGCCTCACTTTCTGTGCTTTGGTGTAATAGGCATCATAGTATCCGGCTGAAAGGACAAATGCTCCAAGCAGTGCTCTGCGCTTAACTTCAGCTCCGAATCCTTTTCCTCTCGTCTCGATATATACGGAAAGAAGATCATCGGTGTTATCAGACCCACGCGAATATCTTATTCCGTCATAACGGGCCAAATTCGTCGATACTTCAGCGAACATCACTATGTAATAACAAGGCAAAGCATACTTACTATGAGGAAGGTTTATTTCCTTCATCTTAAATCCAAGTTTCGAATAGTGGTCTATCGTCTCTTCAAGTGCTTTTCCGGTTTCCTCATCAAGAGCCCCTTTCACGAAAAATTCATTAGGCAAACCAATTGTAATCGAACTCGGATCTCCTATCGGCATCTGGCTTTCAGGCAGATCCCTTGAAGTCGAATCATGAATATCTAATCCTTTAATGACATTATAAACTTGCTCGGCCTCACGGACAGTTCTTGCAAATGGACCGATCTGGTCGAGACTCGAAGCCATCGCGATCGCGCCGAATCTGGATACTCTTCCATAAGTTGGCTTCATGCCGACCGTTCCGCAAAAAGCGGCTGGCAGTCTAATCGATCCACCAGTATCCGTTCCAAGAGCGGAAAGAGACATCTTAGCCGCGACCGAAGCTCCCGATCCTCCGGATGATCCTCCCGGAACTCTTTCCGTATCCAAAGGGTTTTTTACCGTTCCGAAAGCCGAATTTTCCGTCGAAGACCCCATAGCAAACTCATCGAGATTAGCCTTACCGACAAATATCGCATCCGCTTCCTTTAGCTTTTTGATAACAGTCGCGTCATAAGATGCGACATAGTCGGATAGTATCTTGCTTCCTGCCGTACACCTTTCTCCTTCTACGAGAAGATTATCTTTTATCGCGAAAGTCGTTCCTGCAAGAGCGCCAAGTTCTTCGTTATTCTCGATCTTCCGGTCTATCCTCGCGGCAGCTTCGAGAGCGCCTTCTTCCGTAATGGTTATGAAAGCGTTTATCTTTCCGTTTTCTTTTTTCGCTTCTGCGATATAAGCCTCAGTGAGCTCCTTTGCTGTGACAGCATGGGATTCGAGGCTGTTTCTAGTCTCGCTTATCGATAGATTCTTTATTTCTTCAGCTGTCATCTTATTTGTCCTTCATTACGCCGGGAACGACTATAAATCCATCTTTGGATTCAGGAAAAGATCCGGTACCCTTCTGGAATATATCTTCGGAAAAAAGATCCCGATCAGCCTGATTGACCGCATCGGTTCCCCCGATCATAGGAACGGTTTCCCCGGTCTCGATCTCATTCAGTTCGTTAAAATGACAGAGGATGCCTTCAACATCCTGAAGAAGCTTCTCTTCTTCTTTCTCTTCTATTTCCACTCTAACAAGCCTAGCAAGCTTCATGAGTCCTTCTTTTCCGAGCTTTTCCATTGTTCTAAGAAGATAATAGCTGAAAAAACAGGGTATAAAAAGACCATTCTTTCGAATGGTCTGATTTTGAAAAACTCAAAAGTCTCGATTTACCGATTTATCGCAAAAATCGGCTTTTTCTTCCGTACGGAGGTTATAGGAGGCTTATTCCAGCTTTAAAAAGCTTGGCGCAGACTTTATCGTCTCTCCTTAAGACAAGCTGATCTATTACATCTCGATCTCTTTCGCTTATTCCTTATTCCTAGTCCTTAAGGACTAGGACGATAATAAAACCACTTAGTGGCGTCTAATGTTAATCTATAAAAAATACCCCGACTGACCTATGGTCAACGGGGCTTGTTTGTTTAGAGTCTATCTATTTCTTTCATCGTAGATATCACTCTGTCTGGGTAATCCGGTTTCTCGGAATTATAACTCTTGAGCTTTTCCCGATTAGTCTTACCGGCATAGAAAGAAGCGGTATTATCAATGCTTCCTCCGAGATGGCTTCCTATCGTCTCTATGGCTTCATCAAAACTATCAAAGTCAGATTTACCCCATCCGAACGGATTGTTGTCCCGAAATAGATTCTTCCCACCAGTAGATTCCCGGAAAGCGATAGCAGGCAGAAGCCTCCAATCCAACTTATTCTTGATCGAAACAAGAACAAATGTTTTCCCATAACCTTCAAGTGGGCAACCGTATCCCTCATAGAAATTGTCTATCAATTCAGCCGCTTCTTCGACGGTTATATCATCTTCGACAATCTTTCCATCATGTTCGATATACGGATGGATAGGCTTCTTTTCGACTTTAAACAATACTCTACTTACAACGGTTGTTTTTTCTGCTCTCATCTTGGCCGCATAATCTACTGCCTTTCTTTCTTGCACTTCCGCGATTTCTCTGTTTACGAATTCGTTTTTTGTATTTTTCGGATCTTTAAGCTGAACTATCGTGATAGCTTTATTTTCCGGAAAAACAACAGACTCTCGCAGCGATGATCCCGAATCTTCATAAAAAGTACTGGTCATAACCTGTGGCTTTATAGATTCATATCGGGACCCCAATATTGCGATGACCGCGACGAACACGATCACAAATACTAACGCTTTCTTCAGTGACACAATCGGTACCTCCTTATAAGATTTTTTTAAAGACCACCTTTCCTAATAAGTGGATAAAGAAAATATATCACTTTTTAGAGATTTGTCAATAGATTTCACGAAAAAACCACCTTTAGTTGGCTGTCTTTTCTTTGTAATTTTCTCTTATTTTTCCTTAATAAGAAATACAAATTCCTCCTCTCCGATCTTCTTTACTCCAAGTTTGTCGGCTTTCTCGATCTTTGATCCAGAATTCTCTCCGTATACTAAAAAATCGGTCTTCTTCGTTATCGTTTCTGAAGAGTCACCGCCTAATCCGGCTATCAAGTCTTTTGCCTCATCTCTCGTCATCGATTGCAGCGTTCCTGTTATGACAAAAGTCTTTCCTGATAGTTTGCCCGACTTCTTTTTTCTCGCTACATCAACGGTTATTCCCGCATCAGACAGCCTCTCTAAGAGGTTCTTATTCTTCTGATCTGTAAACCATGAAACGATCGCTTCAGCCACCTTCGGTCCGACATCAGGCATGCTCATCAGCTTATTAATATCAAACCCCGATATGATATCGAATATCAGAGAGGGAGAATAATTACCTGACTCTATCGCTAAGGCAATCGTCTTCGCCGTTTCTTCTCCTACATGGTCTATACCTAGAGAATATATGAAACCAGCTATCGGGATATCTTTTTTGGATGATATCTCTTTAACAATATTCAAAGCTGACTTTTCACCGAATCGCGGTAAAGCGGCTATATCTCCTTTCTCTATTTCGAATATGTCGGCTGCGTCGGAAATCAATCCTTCATCCATGAACTTCTCTATTATCTTCGGACCGAGGCCTTCTATCCCGAATCCAGACACGAAGTGATGAAGAGCCTCCTTATGCCTCGCTCCGCATTTCGGATTAGAACATTTTATAGCAACTCCATCTCTCCTGACCGGCGATCCGTCGATAGGACAAATCTGAGGAACCGCCACCTTTTTCTCCCTTCCCGTTCTCATGCCCTTCAGGACTTCAGTAATCTGCGGAATAACATCTCCGGCACGAGAAACTATGACCGTATCTCCCTCTCGGATATCCAGTCTCTCTATCTGGTCAAGGTTATGAAGCGTGGCATGAGTGACTGTAACTCCATGAAGTTCTACTGGCTCCATTACAGCAACCGGAGTAAGTGTTCCCGTTCTTCCGACTTGAAATTTTACTTCCCTTACTATCGTTGTCGCTTCCTTCGGCGAAAACTTATAAGCCATCGCTCCTCTTGGCGCTTTTCCGACAACACCAGCTTCTTCATATACGAAATTATCATCCGTTATGACGACTACACCATCTATCTCATAAGGAAGATTCTCTCTGTTCTCGCTTTTCTCCCAATAGTTCCTGAAAGAAAGAAGTTCATCGATACTGTTAACTAGCTTATTGTGAGAATTAGTCTTGAATCCCCAAGAAGAAAGCATCTCGTGCTCTTCGTGATGATAGGGAAGATCTATTCCCGATACTATGTCGTATTCGAATGAATCCAGTCTCCTTAAAGCCGTTATCTTCGGATCAAGCTGTCTCAACGATCCGGCCGCCATATTTCTAGGATTAGCAAACTGCTTCTGCCCAGATGAATCCTGTTCCTTATTAACCCTCTCGAATTCTTTTTTTGGCAGGAATATTTCTCCCCTTACGACAAGTCTCTTAGGAAAGTCTCCTTTCAGAGAAAGAGGTATCGCCTCTATCGTCTTTACATTCTGCGTGATATCTTCGCCAAATAGTCCGTCCCCTCTCGTTGAGGCTTCTTTTAATAGGCCTTCTTCATAGACTATCTCCACAGCAAGCCCGTCTATCTTCAATTCCAGGTAGAATGACGGCTTTATCTTTCTCTTCAGAAAATTTTCCAACCTATCGAACCAATCCGAAACATCGCTCGGAGAAAATGTATCGTAAAGCGAGATCATCGGCTTCTCATGCTTTACTTTGGAAAATTCAGCAAGAGGCTTTCCGGCAACTCTCTGTGTCGGCGAATCAGCCGTTACTATCTTCGGATATCTGGCTTCAAGATCAAAAAGCTCCTTCTTTAAAGAATCGAGCGCCTCATCGGATATAACAGATCTATCATGGATATGATAAGCCTCCCTATATTCATTTATCTCTTTCCTCAGTTTTCCTGCTCTTTCGCGGGCTTCCTCGAGGCTTATCTCTCGCTTCATATGCCTCTCATTATAGAGCGGTTTCGCTGTCGAAAAAACCGCCCTTATAGGGCGGTTCTCTAAGTTCGATACTATTGCTTAATCATCACTATCCTGCCGTTCTTGAGAAGCAGATTTTCCATCTTTGCCGCTTCGAAGTCTCCTTCCTTATCGATCGCAACCGCGAGCGATACGGCTCCAGGGACGACGGAAGCATCGAGAGGAGATTCAGATAGTATCTTCGAGATTTTCGTTCCCATCAATATCGGTCCATAGTTCTCGGCGCTTATATCTTCAGAAAAAGGCTTAAAATCATTTCCGGGAATTATGAAAGCTGGGAAATACATGACAGTAAGAGTGTTATCTCTATCGTTATCATCACTTCCTCCCTCAAACTGTCTGACCCATACATATGGTTCATTCCTTTGGGCTATCCCTCCGCTTATCAGCCCATCTATCGAAGCTCTTATTTCCGTTCCCGAAGGAAGTCCCGAGACGGTAAGATATTCCACCGTCTTGTCTTCCGACTCTATGGATTCATTCTTCACCGTAAATGACTCCGTTATGGAAAGATCGAATTGAGGCATAAGAAACTTAACTTCTCCCTTATTCTTAGCGTCAGCAAGAAGCTGTTTTACTTCCTCTTGAGGAAGCTCAATGAAATAGTCTGCTATCTGAGACTTATCCTTTACCTCGATGAGATTCTCGGCGATTGCCGCTTCAGCTTTTCCTTTGACCATCTTATTGGCAAAAGGACCAAAATACATGAGAGCGATTACGATGCCGGCAAGGACGAAGACTCCGGCGAATATAATGATTGCTTTCTTCGTATCCATATCAATGAATTATAACAGAATATCTTCTTAGATAAGAAAGATGAAAAGACATCTACCTGCTTATAAGAGTTATCTGTAATGATCTTGTAGATTTTCCACTTCCATCCACTCCGACGGAACGCCATACACTGGATAGCGGAGTCTGACTGACAAGTAGATAAGAAAAGGTTGATCCATTCGGAAGCGTCTGGACATCACTATATGATCCGGGCCCTGCCGGAGGATTAGGACAGCTTACCGATGCATAGATATCATTTCCGAATTCATGGAATAAGATGCATTCTATACCGCTATCCGCGGCGAATATCGCCGCGCCGGATAGTCTGGCATCCGTCACCTGCCTCAACTCTGAAACCATTATGAAATTATTAAGAGCCACCGCTCCGAGAGCCATGGCCGATATGATGACGACTATGAGAATCATCATCTGCCCCTTCTGTCCGGCTGTATCGTTCATCTTGGCGTTTTGTAATATATAAGCCTCGCGCTCACGGAAGTCTGCACATTCGCGAGAGTCCTTAATCTCTCATCCTCTGCCCTCGTAGTTATCGTTATCCTAGGCGTCGTGGTTCCTCCGAAATCGTTTATCAAGAAACTTCCAGTCACCTTTATCCTTTCATCAGTAAGAGGTATTCCGTTCTTCATTATCCTCCCATTAGAAAAAGCGTAGGTTACCGACTGCCCGTCATCGTTTGTATAGGAAAGAGCGCCGCTTCCGGTAGTGAATCCATAACCCGTACGTACTTCTCTCGCTATCTGTTCGACGGAAAGGCTCAAATTATCAACTGCCGTCGCCTGAATCGAGACGAATCTGGAAGATCTCATCGCGACTAGAAATATTGAGACAACTATCGTCATGATGATGGAAAATATTCCCATTCCGACCATGAGTTCTATGAGAGTAAACCCGTTTCGATGCCCGCCTTGTCCGCTTTGCTTTCTCATCTCCAATTGAATAGATCGCTTGTTATCGACACATCGTTAAGTAAGCCGCTCTTCGCCCTCCAAAATACTGTTGAAACTATCCTTATCTGATCTGGATCGCCCCCAGTATAGGAAAGCCTTATTGCTCTCTTTACGCATCTTCTTTCTGAATTGATCCCTCCGTATATCCAATATCCGGAAGCAGTATCGAAACATATCTCCGAAAGGACGCATGGGTTGCCCCAATTCGATCTGCAGATGTTCTCAAGATTTGAAAAGAGATTAGCTACCGGAGCTGCCAAATTTCTTGTCCTATAATCAGCTTCATAGTATCCCTCATTGCTTACACCTTCGTTCCATGGGCCTCCTCCCACTATGGCATTCGCATCGATGATGCTCTTCATTATTTCCACCCCCTCTCCGGCGAGATGAACCGCTGTTGTCTGTTCGGAGACATATCTTCCTTGTCCTATTGCCGACGCAAGAAATCCTACGACGCCAAATATTCCAATCGTTATTATCGATATGGCTATTATCGCCTCACTAAGGATCTGTCCCTTTTCGCCTTTCGTTATCATCAGCTTCCTTTGACGCTTATCAGTCCGTACTTATTTATTATAATCCTAGAATAGCGGTTTGTTCCCGGAAGGCTTATTCCTATCTGAAAATCATTAACCAAAACTGATCCGTCTACATATAGGATCGGCTCAGGAGGAAGAAAAATGATATCTCTGTTGTTCATAGAAATTCCGGTCGTGGGATCTATGAACATCACTCCCGCTCCGAGCTCTATCTCGTTATTTGCACTGATTACCTGCTCTCCGAGATCATATCTCAGATTATTAGAACCACAGACTCCTCTATCCATGAATATGAATGCTTTCGATCCCTCTATTCTCACTCCATAAGCACAGGCGTTCATTGATGTACCGAAGATACTATTAACCGAAAGAGATTTTGCTCTCGAAATTATGGCTCTCGTCTTTTCTTGCCCGATTATAGCATTGAATGCCGTGTTCCTTGCCGCATCAGAGAAAGCGACCATTCCCATCATGATAGCAAGGATAGCCATCGTTATAGTTATCTCGATAAGAGTAAAACCGCCGCTCTTAAAGGACTTTTTATCTGGTTCCCTTTTAGGCGACGGTTTTCTCATTTCTCTATTCATTCTAAACCCCAAGATTAAGGAAACGGAAGTAGGCAACGATTATCTCATAGCCGAAAAGGGCTGTAACTATCGCGCCGAAAGATATGAACGGCCCGAAAGGAAGAGCATCTTTCATCGTCTTACTCTTCTTAAGAAGAAGGAATACTCCGAAAATCGCTCCGACTACGAACGCTATCGCTATCGCGAGCAATCCATCCGGCCATCCAAGAAGAAGACCGACGGCAGCTGCAAGCTTTACATCGCCCCATCCCATTGCCCTTCCTTTAGTCGCGATGATTATTGCGGCAAAAGCCGAAGAAAGAATAAGAGCTGCCGCGATATGACTTATGATCGGATTAGTCGTGAAGCTAAAGACATAAGCGTAACTTCCGAGAAATGTTCCCGGAATCACATCGTTTGATCCTATAAATCCCATAGCTATGAGAGCGGTATATCCCGCTCCCAATACAGTAAGCAGTATGCTTGCCATATCAGGTATAACGAAGTGCTTCAAATCGATGACTGAAAGGATGATCATCAAAGACGCTGCCGCAACCCATATGGCCGCCGCATACCATGGAGAGATGAAAAATGGTATCGCCGCAAATACGATTCCGGTAAGAAATTCTACTATCGGATATTGAACTGATATTGGTTTGCCGCAACCTCTACATCTTCCTCCCTGAAAAAGAAAACTGAATATCGGAACAAGCTCGATAGGCCCCAGTATCTTTCCGCACTTAGGACATTTTGATCTTCCAAATAGCTGCTTCCCAAAAAGGTTCTTCCCAGGCTTATACCGAAGAATAAGTACATTCATAAAGCTGCCGAATATGGCACCGAAAAGGAAGAGCCAGGCGGCAACAGCGAAATCAGGTAATATCATGATTAGTTAGTAAGACAGTAAATGGTAACTCCCGAACATCCGGTTCCAGTGATGGTTCCATAAGTATCTCCAGAAAGACCGCCTCTCGGCTTAGTCTTTTCCATGTCAGCTCTTATTACATAACTCAGGTTATCAGCGGCAACATAGTAAGAATAATTGAATCCGATCTTGGGATCATTAGGAATATCGCCAGTATCAGCAACAGTCGATTCAACAACAGTCTGGAAAGCAGCCCAGCTCGCAGGGTCGTTTCCCGCAGGATTGCAGTCGTTCGGTCCGGGATATATTCCGCATTTATTGAAGTAAAGCTCGAGATAGCTCTGAACCTGCTTAAGATCAGAAGTCCTTCTCGTATCTCTGGCATTTGCCTGGAGTCCTCCGATTCCGTTAAAGGTAAGTCCCATAAGGATACCTATAACGACGATCACGATGACCATTTCGATCAGGGTAAATCCTTTCTCCGTGGCCGGCTTATAGTTAAAAATCGATGATTTCATTTTGTTTATTTCGCCAGAACTTTTTTACTGCGTTAATTATAGCAAAAAACCTTAGGTCAAGTTAGTCGAAAACATTTCCAAGGAAGTCGTACATCGGAACGAGGATGGATGCGAAAAGGACTCCTACAACAACACCGATAACAAGCATGAGGAGCGGCTGGATAAGCTCGACAAGGTTTCCCACTATGTCATCAAGCTCTCTGCTATAGAATTCAGAAACCTTTCGGAGTAGGAATTCTAACTTTCCTGTGCTTTCTCCGATAGAAATCATCTGGCTGGCTAGGGGTGGAAAATGGTCAGGATACTTGGCGAGCGCTTGCGAAAGCAAGACTCCGTTCCTTACATCGTCGGCTGCCTGGTTTATTATCTCCTTATATATTTCGCTTCCTACCGTTCTCGCAGTTATCTCAAGCGCCTGGACGATAGCAACACCACCCTTTACGAGAACAGCCACCGAGTCAGAAAAGCGGGAAATATACATATATTTTAATATTCCGCTGAAGACAGGAATCCTAAGAACCAGCTCGTCGAGCATGACCCTTCCCTCTTTGCTACGGAGATAATCCACGATGATCGCCCCCATGAATCCGAGCACGAGAATGACTGTCCACCACCACTCGAGAAGAAATCTTCCTAAACTGATAACTGTTCTCGTAAGAATAGGAAGCTCCGCCCCCATCTCAGTGAATACATCTTCTATCTTAGGAAAAACAAACACGGCCATTACGATTATGACTATAAAAAGGAGACAAACCATGAATATCGGGTAAATCATGGCTCCCTTTACTTTTCCGGCCATCGCCGTCTGCTTTTCCAGATAATCAGCCAGGAATTCCATAACTTCATCGACGCGTCCCGTAACTTCCGCCGACCGAATCATATTTATATAGAACTCCGAAAAGACATCTCCGGATTTTTCCATCGCCTGCGATAACGAAAGTCCTCCGTCTATCTCCTTCTGCATCTCGATGATAGTCTCTTTCAGTTTTACATTCTTAGTCTGAGCGGCAAGAGTCCGGAGTGATCCGGAAAGAGGAACGCTCGATCCGAGAAGGGTTGAGAACTGCCTAGTAAAGATCATAAGGTCCTTATTCGATACTTTTTCGAATATCCTCTTGAAAGTCGCCTGTGCTCCCGTTTTCTTCGCTTCGGTTATAGATAAGACAAATAAGCCGTTCGATGAAAGTATGCGAACAGCTCCTTCCTTATCCGGAGCCTCAACGAATCCTACTTGGAGTTCTCCTTGGTTATTTCTTGCCTGATATTCGAACCTCGTCATGTGTTATTACATTCTCTCTAGCAATATCCTCAATTCGCTCGGATTAAGCGAATACTTTTCTGCTGTCTCAAGCGATACCTCCTTCCTACGGACAAGCTCAGCAAGAGATCTGTTCAGTGTGATCATTCCGTCCTGAAGACTTGTCTCTATGACAAGATCTATCTGAAAGAACTTCTTCTCTCTGATCAAGTTCCTGATTGCTGGATTGGCTATCATAACTTCGCACGCCGGTATGCGACCGCCATCTATCCTAGGCACTAGCCTCTGAGACACAATACCGACAAGAGTAGCTGCAAGCTGAGAAGCCGCCTGATCCTGCTGTGAAGCTGGGAAAGAATCGACGATTCTGTCGATCGTCTGTGCAGCTGAGTTCGTATGTAAAGTGGAAAAGACGACATGCCCTGTTTCTGCTGCCGTCATGGCTGTCGCGATTGATTCCTGATCTCTCATTTCCCCGATCATGAGGACATCCGGATCTTGTCTCAGGATTGCGCGAAGAGCCCTATGAAAATCAGGACTATCAGTCGTCACCTCCCTCTGAGAAATGATCGATTTATCCTGAACGAAAAGATACTCTATCGGATCTTCGACGGTGATGATGTGATCCATTCTTTTGTGATTCACCTCATCAAGAAGAGCGGCTAGCGTAGTCGATTTTCCTTGTCCGGCCGGTCCCACTACCAAGATGAATCCCTGGGATAGCTTAGTGAATTCATGAAGGACTGGAGGAAGCTTCAGATCATCAAGCTGTTTTATATCAGCCGGAATAAGACGCAAGGCTGCTGCAAGAAAACCTCTTTGGAAATAGACATTCGTCCTGAATCTCGCTTTATCCTCGAATGAGTATGTAAAATCCACATCTCCATTCTTGAGAAGCTTCTCTTTGAGATCAGGTGTAAGCAACGACAAAGAAAGCCCCTGCGCATCGGCTGGAGTAAGTATCGCTTCCTGCTGCAAGCTTATAAGCGATCCATCAACTCTCAAAGTCGGTCTTCTTCCGACTGCGATATGAAGATCGGAAGATCCCTGTCTCGCCGTGGTAAGAAGTAACTGGTTTAACTTCTCCTTATAGTCCATCGTTTAATTTATTATAACCCGTAATTAGCTTTCTGCAGTCTCTCTGATCACTTCTTCTATGGATATGGATCCTTCGAGAACCTTTATGATGCCATCCTGTCTCAAAGTAACCATTCCCTGTCTTCTCGATTCATCCTTAATCTTTCCTTCGGTCGGTCCAGAAACGATGATATCCTCGAGCTCTCTCGTCATTTTCATGACTTCGTAGAGACCGATTCTTCCTTTTGTTCCTTTTCCTTTGCAAGCATCACATCCCGGAGCCTTATATATCTGAAAAGGTTCCTGTAATTTGATAGTCGCTTTAACCTCCGGAGCCATTTTATCTATCTCGCTCCTTATAAGAGCCTGTAATTCAGGCGAAGCGATTTCGGGCTTCTTACACTTCAAACAAAGTCTCCTTACGAGTCTCTGGGCAAGCATGATATTGAGGGATGAAGGCAGAAGGAAGGGCGCGACCTGCATATCGACAAGCCTCGGCACGATTCCTGCCGCATTGTTTGTGTGAAGGGTTGAAAGAACTATGTGTCCCGTTAGAGCTGCTTGTACAGCAAGTCCAGCCGTTTCATTATCACGGATTTCACCGACCATGATAACATCAGGGTCTTGTCTTAAGGCTTGTCTTAGTCCCGAAGCGAATGTATATCCAATCTCCGGCTTCACCTGTGATTGGTTTATGCCATCGACGAAATATTCGATTGGGTCTTCCATGCTCATCACATTCGTATCTTCCTGATTGAGCATCTGAAGGAAAGCGTAGAGAGTGGTTGTCTTTCCTGATCCGGTCGGTCCGGTAACAAGCACCATTCCGAAAGGCTTATCCAATCCTTCAAGGACCCATTCAGCATTTCTTCCGCTAAGCCCGAGATCTCCAAGACTCTTCAATCCAGACATCGGATCAAGAACACGGATAACCACCTTTTCTCCGAGAGGAGTAGGCAGTGTGGCGACACGATAGTCGACATCCCTTCCGAATATAACGGTTCTGAATCTTCCATCCTGAGGGACTCTCGTCTCATCTATTTTTAAGTCAGCAAGTATCTTTATTCTCGAAACGACAGGCTGTAAGAGCTCGATCGGAAAAGAAGCGACTTCTTTCAGGGCGCCATCTAGTCTGAATCTTATCCTGAGCTTTGTTCTCTGCGGCTCTATATGTATATCTGAAGCTTTCTGTTCTACTGCCGCACGCAAGGTCGATGAAACTATCTTGATTATCGGCGCTTCTTCCGCGCTCGCCGCAGTTTCATCAAGAGAAACGACTTTAGCCACTGTCGCTCCTATTGTCTTTAGGTTTATTGATTTAAGAGCTTCCTGTATCTCTCTTTCATAAGGGGCATATCTCCTCATAACCATCTCGTGGTCTGATGGAGTGATTATATATACGCCAAGAGTGTATCTTCCCTGCTTTGCTATGAAACGAAGCGCTTCCTGATCCTGCGGATCATCAGGTTGAACCATTCCGGCTATAAGCATCCCGTTATCTATCTTTAATGGCGCTATTCTGTAATTTCTTGCCGTATCCTCGGGAACAGCCTTAAGAACAGCCTCTGGTATTAAAGTCGCATCGATCTTCTGATAAGGGATATTCAATATGTCAGACTTCGCCGCAGCGACAAGTCTTTCGTCTACAAGACGTCTTTCGTAAAGTATCTTTTCGAAAGGTTTGCCCGAAACCTGAGATTCGCTGACAAGCCTCTGTGCCAACTCATCAGAGATTGATTTCTTCTCGACAAGTTTGGCGGCTAATACTCGCGAATCCATATTATAAGGATTGAAATGGATTGACCTTTCTTACTGGAAGGCTCGTCGGAAGAGGCTGAACCTTTCCCCTTTCAAGGTTCTTCCACATGGTAGAATCGGTAACCGATCCTATATCGAGCTTGACTTCAGAAATCTTCGTCACATTATCGTATTTTTCGGTATATAAGGCGTCTACAGCCGGAGTTGGCGAAAAGAATAGGTAGTAAGAGAGAGCTCCTCCGCCGATAACGACTACCGCCGCTATGACGATAGGAATGATATTGGACTTTGATTTTTCCTCCTGAATTATGATCGCCATTTTTTATTTCGTTTGATAGTAAGCATCGACGATTATCGTATATTGCAACTCATCATTCCCCTTCTTCGCTCCTTCAGACACATCAAAAGAATAGACATCTATAAGGCGAGCATTGGATTCGATGGCTCTCAAATAGCTTTTTATATCCTCATATTTCCCGGAGCACTTGACCATAACGCGCACGATAGCAGTCGGTTTCAGTACTTTTGCTCCCGTATTAGCCTCGAGAGGCATGTATTGGATCTCAAACGAGCCAACAATTATATTCGTCAACTTTGCTAATCCATAGAGCTGATTCATGAGCGAAGGAGTTTCTTCCTTCAAGGGGACGACTTCAGAAAGAGCCTTTCCTATCTCGGCTATGCTCTGATATTTGGCAATCGCCCTATTCGTTTCTTCTATCGTATTTTTATACTTATCATACGCCTCCTGTTGCGCTGCTCTCTGCCCTCGGAGCTGCTGTATATCGTTAAGGGCCGGCGAAACCATAGTCGAGTAGATAATAAGAGAGCCTACAAATAGAGAGAGGCTTCCTACTGATATATAGAATCTTAGAGAAGAATCTTTCATCTTGTTGGCTGATTAGGTTGAGTTTCTTCCTGAGTCGCGGGAACATTATTTGCCGCCGGTATAGGCGCCTGCTGCTCCGTCGCGTTTTTTTCTGAAATTATGGAAAAACCGCTCTTCGCTGCAAGAAATATATCAGGAACGAGAGTCATCTTTGCATCGAAACGGATTCCCGAATCGGTATATTTGACGTTACCTATATTGAGCCTCGTAGACAGCCCACTTGTCTCAAAGAGATTAAACTGCTGTGCGGAAGCTTCGTAATCTTTAGCCACGCCGTTTAGTAGCATCAATCTGTCTCCAGAAGATACCTTGATCGATTCCCAAGCAACATTAGGCAAAGTCCTCGTTTCGAGAAAATCCAACACTCCGGCTACCGATTTGTGGCCATCAAGGAGCTTCTTTATATTAGTCACCTGAGAATAGAAAGTGATAAAGCCGCTCTCTTTTTCCGAATCGGGAGCTCTGTTGTCGAGCTCCTGCGTCTTCTTTTCCAGATCGGTTATCGAAGCTTCGAGAAACGGCTTATAGCCGAAAGTTAATCCGGCGTAAGATATGAATATCAGTATGAATATCGTTGCCGCGACGGTAAACGAACGCCACGGCATCGTTGCTTCCTCCCGAGAGGCCTTCTTTGTTGTGCCGAATTGCGGTACGTTTGTCTGATCCATCTTTGGTCTTTAGTCGTTCTTTCTCATTCCGGCTCCTATCGCTCCGGAAAAGTTAGTTGAAAGCGAAGGAGTTATTGAAGCTATTCTTGAATCAAAGACTATCCCGCTAAAGGGATTAGCTTTCTCAACAGGAAGATCAAACTGTTTTGAAACATAGTCTTTGAGTCCCGGAAGTTCTGATCCGCCACCTATCAATAGCATCTTGGTTACTTTACCAAGATAATCTTCTTCATATACGGTTTTCACTCTCCTTACCTCATTAAGTATAACATCAAGGAAAGGAAGCATTAGTGTGGATAATCCATATTCTCCTCCCATCCCCATCAGTCCTCTCTGTCTCTTCAGCGCTTCTGCCCTCTTTATACTTATTCCTAATCCTTTCGAAAGAGCTTGCGTAAGCGAATTACCTGCAAAGTCAGTTTGCGCAGCGTATTTTGGCAGACCTTGTCCGGCAATAGTGATCGACGAAGACAAGGCTCCTATGTCTAAGATTAAGACATCTCCTTCATCTTTTTTCGTAAGCGATCTAGCAAGACTCACAGCTTCTATCTCTGCCATCTTCAAATCCAGTCCTGCCTTCTTGAAAAGGGATTGGTAGATAGCTAGATTATCATTCGGGACGCCTATGATAAATATCTTCTGCATCCGGCTCCCTTTTTCGTCGTCATATTCTCCGACAGGAATCCAGTCTATAGCCACTTCCGAAACGGAAATAGGTATTACCGTTCTCGCCTGAAAAGGAACGGCCTGAGCTGTTTCTTTTACCGACATGGAAGGGATGGTTACGAGAGAGGTGAATGCGGAAAAAGCCGGCAGCATGGCTACTGCCGCCCTATTTTTCATTCCCATCTTATCAACCAAAGCCTTCAATATTTTTGCCGTCTCTGTGTCTGAGACCTTTAGAGAACTCGTCTGGATGACATTATTCGGCCTATCAAGATATCCTGTAAGGCTTATCGATCCGTAGTTAAGGAGAGAATGCTTCTCTCCCATCGAATTTATTTCAGCCGCTTTTATCGAAACCGTACCCACATCGACACCTATGTATGAGGTTCTTCCTAAAGGAAACTTCATGCCGCTAATCGCTTTAATCATGTATCAGGCTATAGGATAATTATAGCGTGAATCACCTCTTCTCGGATATGTGGAAAGCCTTTTCCGACAGTCTCTTCCCCTCTTTCTGTATCGGCTGCGGCGAACGATCCAAAGATAAGGTCTGCCCCTCGTGCCTCGGCGGGCTTATGAGAATAAGGTATCTCGGCGAATATTTCGGAAAGACTCTAATAGTAGCTCTCGATTATAAGGATGATCTCGTGAAGAAAATGATCGCTTCTCTTAAATTCGGCGGAATGAGGGAGCTGGCTGAAATTATCGGTAAGATATCGGCGGAAAGGCTTTCTCTCGAAGACGCGATACTCGACAGAAAGTCTGTAATCCTAGTCCCTATCCCCATCCACAAAGCTCGGAGATTTGTGAGAGGGTTCGATCAATCAGAACTCTTAGCGGATCATATCGGCCTTTTACTCGGCATCTCCGTAAGAAAAGATATTTTGAAAAGGATCCGCTATTCCAGCCCTCAAAGCAGCATTATCGATCCTGTGCTGAGACAGAGGAATATATCTAAGTCTTTTTCTCTGCGAGACAATAAAGAAGGCTTTCAAGGAAAGACGATCATCCTTATCGATGATGTCACTACCTCTGGATCTACTATGAGAGAAGCAGAAAAGACACTAAGACCGTTAAGACCGAAACGGATAATATTCTTTTCTTCGGCGAGCAGTATCAAATAAAAAGAGAACCATACAGGCTCTCTTTTTTATTTTAAATTATTATTGCCCCGCAGAAGCTTCGTCCCTCTGATCTCCGGTTGCGGAATTATTTCCGGCTGATTGCTGTTCAGCTTCCAGCTGCTTCATTTCAGCTTCCGTAAGAGCTCCCGGAACGACTTCTCCTTTGATCGCTTTGATTATAGGGCTATCATCGGCAAGACGCGCGGTAAATATTATCTGATCTTCATTTATCTTCAGCTCATCTCCCGGTTTCCAAAGTACATCTTTCATCTTTTGCAGAGAAACCACTCCGTTCGTTCCGGTCTGCAGCATATAAACATCCGTAAGCGCGAGTCCGGGGAACATCCTCGCTTTTCCAAAATAGAGAGCTCCATTCGAAAGATGTACGGCAGTATATGGCCTATAGAAGAATATGACGGATATTCCCGATATCAGTAAAAGAGAGACAAACACTATCATGGCGATCGCTATCTTCTTTGATCCGTTAACGCGTTGATCTTTGTTTTTGGTTGCCATTTTATATTTATATTTTATTCTAACTTGCAAGATTTTTCGAGACTGTTGATCCTTTTGATCAGATCCTTTATCACTTCATTCTGAGCCGAGACGGTAGCAGATAGATCTCTCATGCCTCCCGTTCCCGTTACGAATGAAGATAAAGTAGAGTGATCGAGCTGATTTTCCTTATTGCTCTCGTCATATTGACCATCTGGAAGCCTTTGCATTCTTGTAACCGCCTCATAGGCTTGGGCTTTATCCTTCGGATAAGGCGTCCTGTCTGTGAATGAGAGAGCGGAAACATCGTTCGAAAAATAGGCGTTTCCTCCGCTCACATAAAGTTTGTTCGCTCCGGGAGTATCGGTTCCGATACCGACACCACCGCTGTAGCTGACTGTCAACACTTTACTGTTTGCATGAACAAGACTCAGATTTCCAGAATTTCCATAAGTGCTAGTGGACCACCACATTATTCCGCTCATCTTATTTGCCTCGTCTATACTTCCTTCACTCGATCCCTTTAAAAGGATACCGAGTTCTCTCGAGACAGCGCTTGAGTCAATAGCACTATGTCTCACAACTATCGCTTCCTTATATGTTCCGGCAGAAGTTCCAGTCAGTATTTCCATCTTTGGCACAACCGAAGCGAATAATGGCGCCGCGCTGGATATAGTCGTAGGAGAGCTGGTTCCTACGCCAAGAGTACCCGTAAGGAAATATGCCCTTCTTCCTGTCTGCCCTATATCGCCCTCGAGATAGAATATTCCCGTTCCTCCGACATCCATCCTTAACCCGTATTTATCGTAAGGAGTAGAAGTGACATAATACTGGTTCATCGATGACGAACCATGAGTAGTGCTTCTTTGAGCCGTCATGATCGATTGCTCACCGACTCCGGCTGGACCGGAAAAAGTTATTCCGTCCGAAAATGTCGCATCTCTCCATTTGAGAGTAGATCCTCCGATACTTCTCGCATCCGTTGAATCAGGAAGAAGGTCTGTATCGAAAGTTGCGGCCGAGACATGCGCTATCGCGGAAGCTAATCGCTTCGATATCTGAAGCTCTGAATCTTCTGTCGCAAAAGTGAGCGCGAGATCTACGGTAACCGTAGACAATCCTCCCGGATTATCCGTTTTAGCGAACTTCAAGCTTGTTACCCTTATGTTAGGCGAAGTAAGAGGAGTCCTGACTCCTGCCGCTCCTTCCTGTATGTAGACGCCATTAACATCCGAAGAAATTATCGTCGGATCAAGGACATCATCTTCTACACGAAGTCTGACAGTGCAGAAGCTGGTACAAGGAGACGCAGGATTCGTTCCTTCATACACGGCGTCGACTATGGAAGAGTCGCGTATGGCGTATTGTATCCTCTGTGTTACAAATTGGAGCTGTCTCGTGACTTCGAAAGCGGCATTCTCTCTCACCTGCACTCCGCTTATCGAAACAAGGATTCCGGTAAGAAGCCCTGCCGCCACGGTGAAAATAACCGCATATATGAGAAGCTCGACTAATGTAAAACCGCTCTGGTTGTTTTTCTTTTGGCGGTCCATCTTATGGAGATAATTATATCACACGATATCTCTGTATTTTCCGTTATCCGCACCAAAATCCCCGCATCTTTGCGGGGATTTTTTGTCAGTCGCTCTTATTCGATCCTTATCGCTCCGACGGGACAAAGATTAGCTGCGTTTTCAGCGTTACCTGTCTCATCTATCTCTATTTCAAATATTCCGAGAGAAGTTTCCTTTCCTCCTTTGAGTAACGCTTTCATTCCCTCGTAACCGAAATGTTCCGTATCAAGATTGACACAGAGGCCGCACCCCATGCATTTGTCCTTATCTAAAATTATCTTTGCCATGTCTTTTATTCGCTCATCACCAGCTTTCTAAGTATAGCGAGGAAGGATGTTCCTGTCGCAAAGGTAAGTATCGCCGATAATGAAAGGAATGGAGCAAAAGGGAACGACCGATAGGTACGCACTATCGTATCCTCTCTTCCTACAAATATCTCCTTTATGATCTTCGCTTGCGCTTCCGTCAGCCCTCCCGGTTGGAGCCAGCCGAATTCCTCTTTCCTATCCGTGTCGACAAGCATATTGTCTACTGCGCTCATATCTTCCTTATGTATCATCGCTCCGCGGAACATATCCTTAACTTTTACTTCCTTGATCTCAGCCTTCTGTATGTATAGAAGCAATATCTTCCTTGTCACTCCTATCGAGAACATGAATACTATCGCGAAGAATATCATCCTGCTGATTTGCGACCAATTACCCAGCAAGACAAGATACGACATATATCCGATGGATACCGCATAAGTTGCGATACCGATTGCTTTGATCTTCTTCTTCGCCGCTAAGAATTTTCCCATCGTGAATATGAGTATGAAATACATGGCGAACGGATCAAGCCTGAAATCAGTTCCGAAGAGAAGCGAAATTATCGCGGAAAAGCCCCAGAACATAAGGAACATGAAAAAAAAATCGAGGAACCTTGTAACGATAAGCTTACCCGCCTTAGGCGCAAGCTCTATCGCCGCCTTCAGCGTTATCTTTTCCTTTATTGATCTTATGAATTCCTTATCGAGCAGCTTTCTGATCGAATATACGATCGCGCTCATAAAAAGGGCTATCACGAGAGGGAAGAAAAGATTGACGAGAAGATTGAATCCAGGGAAGCTCGGAATATGCCCGATCGAATAGGCCTCGAGAGGTACGAGAGCAAGATAGACTATAAAAAGTTTCGCATCCCCCGCAGACCAGAATCCGGCTCTCCATAGGAATATGGAGACGATTGCACCGATACCAATATTCGAGAACGACTTAAACAGATAGGCTATGTTCCCAGGCTGATCGAGAAAGAATACATTGTACCCGAATAGGAACATAAATATGAGTATCGCCGAAGACAGCCCGATGACTATCAGCCAGTTAGGAATCCTTCCGTATTTGAAATCGGTATAACAGGATACGATTCCCACTCCGATAAGAGGTACTAAGGAAATTATGCTTGCTAGGCTCATTATTCTTCCGTTGCTTCTATTATCGGATGATATTTCTTCGACGGTCCTTCTTTCGCGATTATCTTCACATTAACCTTAGGCGCCGAGAATTCGGCATCTCCTATTTCTCTCAGATAATCTATATGTACGCCGAGACAATATTCCTGATAATCGCATTCTTTACACTTATCTATGAATATTACTTCTTCCGAACGGAGAGTTCGCCACGCATATTTCCATAAAGACACCGGCAAAGTACACAAAGGAAAATGATATATACTGAGTTCCTTTATCTTCTCGCTCCATTCCCCGACCAGTTCCTCTATCTTCTCTTTTACTTCAGAATAGGTCACTCCGACCGCCTCCTTATTCTTGGCGCACATCCCTTCGAACTCAGGGAATATCATTACGACTCTCGAGACTCCAGGAAGATCTTCGGAAACAAGCTTCAATATGTTTCCTATATCCGGAAGATTAGGCTTGAGGATAATTATCCTTACTTCTACTTTCTGGTGAGGCTTTCTTATCTTCAAGACATTCTTAATTCCGGCTATAGCCTGATCAAAACTGCCAGGGACTCTGGTTATCGCGTCGTGAAGCTTTGCTGTCGATCCATGTATCGGTATCTCTATTCTCGTTGGGTCGAAAGACATGAACTTCTCGAGAAAAGGCATATAAGAGAACATCCTTCCGTTAGTGGCGATGATTATCTCATTATCTGGAAATTCTTCCCTTGTACCCTTTAGGAGATCTATGAACTGAGGATGGGTCGTCGGCTCTCCCCCGGTAAGACAGATAGTTTCATATTCCCATCCAGGAAATTTTTTACGGGAAACAGCTCTCTCTAATACTTCAGAAGCCGAATAAGGAGCCGAATTGTCTTCGTCTCCGAAACCCTCAGGGTTAGTACACATGATGCATCTGTTATTGCACCTATTCCAAACGCAAATATCCACTTCTTAGATTATTTAAAGCTTATCGTTTCGGCAGAAGGATATTCAGCCATTTCTGCTTCGGCGACATCGTAATGCTTAGCCTCGGACGCAAGCTCTGTAAGAGCCGCTTTCTTCGCCTCTTCGATATTTTCGGCATTCACAAAACCAAGGACTTCAAAATGTTCCTCGCTTCTGTAAACAACTATATATTCCTTCTTTTTTTCCATAGTTTTTTATTCCTTTTATAGAATAATATCATAGCTTCTGACCGCCTTTTCCATATCCTCCGTCATTTTCTTGACAGGTGAGAACTCATGATCTCCAAAATGCTTTATGTAATTTCTCCATATTCCCTCGCATTCCTTATGCAAGGCACAACCGGAGCATCTATTCGTCTTCATCCTGCCTATATTCTTTCTGCTCCCCTGAGCATCGAGATTACGGAAGTCTTGGGCTATATGCTCCGTATGGAAAATCCTATCTTCCATTATCTCGCTTATCTGGGAAAGATGGTCCGTGAAATAACAAAGCGGGACATATCTTATATGCCAATGAGAACATTTATCCCTCTTCCCGATATCGAGACATTCTTTGATGTATGGAGCTGCTTCCGATATTTTCGGCACAAGCCCCGGAAAATCGTTTGCTGCTCCTCCTTCGTTACAATCTACGAATATGAATTCGGAATTATTTATGCCGAATGATCTTATCTTCTCTCCGATCTCCGGAAGTTTCTTGAAATTCGGCTTGACTATGCAGGTATTGGATCCCATATACAGGAAAGTCCCGTTCTTATCGGCCTCTCTTTTTACATTTTCCACTCCGGCAGAAAGTTGATCAAAGCTTCCCGGCACTCTCGTCAGGAGATCATGGATCTCCGGGTTAGGCCCGTGTATGGAAAATACCAAACTATTCAGTCCAGCACCTATTATCTTTTCCGCAAGTTCCGGATAAGCGAAAGCTCGCCCGTTAGTCGCCATCATGATAATCGAGAATCCGAGTTCTTTCGCGAAAGAGATTATATTCGCGATATCCGGCCTCATGGACGCCTCTCCTCCGATTATCTCAAGATAATCTGATCCTCTCTCGCGAGCAGCCTTTATTTCTCTCTTTATCTCGGAAGTAGTTCTGACCGGGATGGATCTCTTTCCCGCCTCCATGCAGAAAAGGCAATTATTGTTGCATCTATACCCAACGAATATAACAGTTTTCTTTATTATCCCTTCCATCAGTCCGCATTATATACGGGTTTGGCGAAGAGCCAAAACTGTATAGGATGTCCCCTGCTCCGCTAAGACAGCAGTTATCATATCCACGAAAAACCCCGCGATTAACGCGAGGTTTAATGAGCGATCGAACTTATTTCTTCCTAGTCTCTAAAAAAGGTTATCTTACTGGCCTTGAAATCTTCCTTGGTAAGGATATCTCTATTAGTCTGACTCTCCACTAAGCCGACACTTATAGAAGTGTTCTCCTTTATATTCTCGATCTTATCAGGTGTAATGTTTCCGTTATTGTCAACAGACAATACCTCAATTCCCCTAGCCGAGATACTAAAAACCTTCGATTCTATGGTCGCGTCAGGATATATCTTCTTTACATCAGCTCTGAGGAAAATAGTCTGAGTAGCAACATCGGGAGCCTTATCGGCAACTCCGTCGAGAATTCCTATCTGGAAATCCCTATTAGCCGTGAGAGTCTTCCCTTCAAACTCTACCTTAAATTCAGGAGAACGCCCGTCTCCTTCGATAACGACAGACTGCTGTCCTTCAGGAATCGTTCCGTTCTGCGAAGGATTATTTTCTGCCGGCTGGTTATTTATATTCTGACCTTTGAAAGCATATATGAGAACTCCTCCGACTAGCACCGAAACCGCTACGAAGAGGGCCGCAAACATGTAGACCTTTTTCATTTCTTCTTTTTGATAATCTTTTTTTGTCAATCGCTCCACATAAGGATTATAGCATTTTAACCCTCGCGATTATAACGATCATTATCCACAAGATTCCATGAGCGGTATCTTAAAAGGGTCATGATAGCCCTTAAGGCATCAGTAGGTCTTATCTTTTTTCCTTCGCCGATCGTCCTCGGATTATATTTTATAGGAACTTCAGCTATCTCATAGCCCATCCTCGATACCTTCGCCGTTATCTCTTCGCAAAAATCGAAACGGGAATCAGAAAGAGGAATACTTCTGAATAGATTTCCCTCGAATCCCTTATAACAGGTATTCAGATCGGTCAGACGGGTCTTATATATTATATTGGCTATCAAGGTTATCAGTCTTCCGCCAAGATAGAAGGCTATCGAATACCTCCTGTTCCTTCTAAGGTTGCGTGATCCGTATACCGCTTTTTTCTTCTTGTCAATGATCGGCTGGAGAACGACTGCATAATCATTGGGGTCATATTCCATATCGCCATCCTGAATGATGACGGTCTCTCCGATAGTTTCCTTCTGAGCCGTCCTTACCGCCGCGCCTTTTCCTTTATTTCTATCATGGGCAAGAAGGGTGAAGTCTATTTTTTTTTCGATCAGCCTCAATACATCCCTTGTCCCGTCTGTCGATGCGTCATCGACTACTATTATCTGCTTGTCATATGGTGCGGCAACAACAGCCATGAGACATTCTTCGATAGTATCTTCTTCGTTAAAAACCGGTATTATGACGCTTATCATTTTCTTCTCGATGATATCTCCGATACGACAAGTATTATCGCGTTCCTCGCCGCGAAAAATATTCCTTTGATACTTGATCCTTTCAATATCCTTATTATCCTCGGAATATTCAGATAGTGCGAGAGATAAGCCTTATTCTTCAGTCTGACGGCGCAAACGGCTGTCATGGTCGGAATATTCATGACTGATCTCGTCTGTTCGAAGTCGATCCATTCGGCGCCATCCTCTATCCATCCTTCTCTTCTCGCTTCGGTATAGAGATCAGAACCAGGAAAGGGCACAGCCAGATAAAATTGAGCGAAATCCGTCTTAATCCGATTAAGCAGTTTCGATGTCTCCGCAACCGATTCTTCCGTTTCTCCAGGGAGGCCGATAATCGTATGAGCCACCGTCTTCAGTCCGGCTTTTCTCGTGATAGCTACCGCTCTTTCCGAATCTTCTACGGAAGCTCCTTTCTTCGCCCTATCAAGTATCATCTGGCTACCAGATTCTATTCCGAAGCTTATCATCCAGCATCCTGCCTCTTTCATCTTCGATAATAGTTCCGGCGAGACCGCGTCAGTCCGGCTATTGCATACCCAATCCGCTCTTATTCCTCTTCTTATGATCTCGTCACAAATTCCCTTCGCCCTCTCCTTATCGAGAGTAAAAGATTCTGTCCATATCAGAAAGTCCCTTATTCCGAATTCGGTCATGTTATGTTCGATTTCATCGACGATCTTCTTGGGATCTCTGAACCTCGTCTTCTTTCCATAATATGAAGCCGCATTACAAAAAGAACAGCTGTAAGGACAGCCTCTCGATGGGGTGACCGTAAGAAATCTTTTCGGTCTCATATCCTTTCCCGGCATCAGGTATTTAGAAAGATCAAAGAGATCCCAAGCGGGGAAAGGCACCAAATCGAGATCTACCCCGAAAGAATTTTCGAGAGAGACCGTTATATCTCCATTATCATCTTTCTTCGCGAAGCTCGCTCCTTCATAGGAATTACTTCCCTCCTCTATCGCTTTCGCGATCACTCTCGCCGAATTCTCCGGTTCTCCTATTACCGCTATGTCCGCTCCTGCTTCGATGCAGTCATGAGGCAATGCTGATGGATGAATTCCTATCACCGCAACTATAGTTTCCGGAAACATCCCCTTCACGCCTCTTACAAAATCCATATCGCTCTCTATCGTCGGCGTCGAGGTATTCACTATCGTGAGTCGCGGTAATGATTCGTAAGAAGCAGAAAAAAAAGCTTCTTTCGATATATCTGAAGCTATGCAGTCCCATGCCTCTATCTCATGTCCATCCTTCCGGAGCACCGCCGCGGTATAGGCAAGACTCGTTGGCGGCCATAAGGAAGACCACATCTCCTTGCGTTGCATGCATCTTCCTTCTCTTACCGCCTTCTCTTGAAACGGCGGGTTTATTATCCATATCTTCATTATCTACTGCTTCAACCTATATACATCGCAATCCGAATCGAAAGATATCTTTTGTTCGGCATGATTATCGATGAAAGCTCTGATAATCGGATTAAACGGATCATTTTGATCTATTGCGTCCCCGGCAACTATGATCATGAACTTGTCTCCCGGTCTGTCCCAATCAGTCAGTTTTATCTCTCTTGCCGCTATCTCCGGATCACGCGATGTTGCCGTATTCACGGCATTATCGTCAGTGAACGCATGGCTGTTATATCCGTTAAATCTGAGAAAATTCGTCAGATTACTGTACTTCGTATAGAAGACTGTCTTATTCCTATCGAATACGCCGCTTTCGATCGCGCTTCTCCCCTGACTGACAGATGTGAGATATATATTATTCCAGATCGCTGCAACTCTCTCCGGAATGACGGAGATAGTCGCATTTAAGGCATATGCCGTAAGGATAAGGAAAGGGATTGCAGAAACGAACGCCGGAAGTCTCTTCGGGATAGAATCTGCGATAACAGAGAGACTATAACCGAACACGGGGGCAAAAAAAGGAAGAAGATAAAAAGCGAACCTTCCGCCTTCGTTATCGAAAACAACATCGGTTGCCATATATACGGCGGAAATGACGCATCCGGAAAAGATGAGGAAAATTGGCACCCATAAGTCTTCCCTCTCTTTTTTCTTTCTCATGAGAGCGATAACCATTCCTGCCGCTATCACGGCTGAGAAAGTTCCCCACTGAAGCTTTATTATAAAAGATACGAAATTATCGATATCTCCCATAAGATATTCCATCGATACCCTGCTGTTTGCGATAGGGCGCAATATGTCTATTGCGAATTCCTTCACATAATCCGTCTTCTGCGTAAGATATATCCCCGTCACTCCAGACACTTCCTTAAGATTTCTGTTGTATTGATAGTACTTAATAAAAAAAGGAAGAAATAAAAGAAAGAGAGCGATAACGGCTAATATGGTCTTTAGCCAATTCTTTTTTATCCACTCCTTCGGTTTTGTCATCTTTCTGAACAGAAATATGCCGAGCACTACCGCAGGCAAAGCAAGCACCGAAAATTCCGGCTTTATCTGTGCCGCAAGCGCCACAGTAAGCCACATAGCGATATAAGCCGGAGCTGATCTTTCTCTAAGAGCCACCAATCCGAAAAATCCGAAAAGCACCATAAAAAAAGCACCCATTGCCGGATAGCCCATATTGAATGCGCCGAACTTAAGGACGAGAGGAAGGCAAGCGTATCCTATCGAAGCAGAAATGGCAGCGATGCTATTCTTCGATATCACATAAGCCGTAAAGCCGACTATGATTATCGTAAAAGCTGAAAAGAATACATTCAGCACGATTGCTGCTTGCTCGTTAACCCCGAAGACGAGCATTGATCCCGCGACGGCAAGAGAATAGCCTATTCCCTTCTGCGAATGGTTGAATGCCGACAGGTCCCCGTTCACGATATTCTTTGCCTGATTCAAGCCAAACCATTCCTCATCGGAAGAAATGAATCCTCTTCCGATCGCAGGTATAAGGAAAACCATATAGCCGACAAAAAGAATCGCTGCCGCGATAATTGCCTCCTTGCCTATCCCTCTTAGGGATCCGATAAAATCTTTCTTCCCGTAAAAGATAGCTACTGCGATCAAGATAATCGTTATGATGGGAATAATCATCATTATTCCGATCGGGTTTCCCATGAGTAATTCGAATAGCGCTTTCATCTTGTCATTCTGTATACGGAAGCCTTATATCCGTTATCCTTCAGGGAATATATCTGTTCTCCTTCTTCTCTCGCCGCCGCGCATATCTTTCTCGTAGACTCGAAGAAGGCGCAGTCTGGGGTAGATATGAAATAAGAGTCGTTACCGCAGAGATCATCTTCTGTGAAGCATATCAACGGCTTTTCGGACTTATCCTTCCGATCGAATATGTCGTTAAGAGATATGATAGAGATATTTCTTTCTTCGATAGTCATTATCTCCATCAGCTCGTTATGGCCGCTCACGAGTATCTTCTTAGCAGAATCAGGCACAGCGGAAAGAAGCTCTCTCATTTCCGACTGATTTACAGTCTCTCTCTCGAATCGGATGTTCTTCATGGTCTGGGGCAGATAGGAAATCATTATACCTACGATAACTATGACTCCGGATAATAACGCCGCGTATCTTATATATCTTTCCTTTCCGGAACTTTCTCCGAAACGGATTAGGTAGCTGATAGCAAGGACGGCCATTATCACGGCGAATATTATATGAGGAGCAGCGAATCTCGGAACATAGTTCGCGCAATCTGCGGCATAAGTAGCCGTTATAAGAACAAACGAAGTGGAAGCAGCGATCGCTCCCTTATCTTTCTTCACGGCGGAAACGATTATTCCCGCAATAGCCATGATGGCTATGATCATAAGCTCCGGCTTTAACCAGTATTGGATTATCCTCGAGAAGTCATCCATAAGATAAGAGAGGGAGAATCTCCATCCTCCTATCTTTTTGACCGCAGACTCTATCGGAGCCACAAGGAAAGAGTCGGTTATCCTTTCTATGTTCTCCGATACCACTCCTACCTGTGCTTCCGTGCCGCAGAACTGATCAGAGTCTTTCTGTCTCGATATGATTGCTATGGAAGGAATGATCATCGCAATAGTCATCATTCCGGCAAATATCGATTTCTTATACTCCTTCTTCTCCAGTCCTAAGGCTATTATCGCGATCGCGATTAAGAAAAGTATGGCGTATTCTATCTTCCCCGCCGACGCTATTCCGGCAAAAGAAAGCATTCCCGCGTAATGAGCGATCTTGTTTCCTTTAGCTGATAGGATTGCAAAAAGGATGAATCCGGAAAAAGCGAAAGATATCATCGCCGGATAGCCGGAAAAAATCAGTGTTCTCGACAGCCATATAGGATTTAAGGCGATAAGCAATGAGCCGGCTATCGCGAGCCAGATGCTTCCAGAAAGCTTTTTAATGGATATTCCGGCGATAAGAACCGAAACAAGAAGAAAGAGCATATTCATAGCAGCGGGCCCGTTCTCTCTTCCGTAAAGCGAGTCTCCAAAAATCGTCGACGAGACATAAAAGAAGCCATGCCTCATATGTCTCGAAAGCTGCAGCCCCGAACTGTTTTCGATCTGTCTCGCGTAATATACTTCTTCCCATTCTTCATCGTTCGGAAAGAAGTCTATTTTCGGGCCGATCAATCCCGACAGGACGATCAGAATGATGAATATAAATAATGTCGCTATAACCTTCTTTATGTACGAATCCGTCTTAAGAAAATCTGTTATCTTATTAGGAAAGATATAAGCTAAGGAAAAGAAAGCAATCGCAGAAGCGACTACTGCAAAGACAATAAGGAAGCCATTACTAAGAATCATCCTGTTTCGTTAATTATAGTGAAAAACCGGAATCTCCATACATCTTCAGATAATCATCAAGGACTCCGTCGCACTTATCGGCGTAGCTGCAACCGGAACAAAGAGGTATCCTCTTCTTATTGTTGTTTTTCTCGAAGCAGGGGAAAAACATATCGCGATACTCCTTCTTGAGACTGCATGGAAGAAACTCAACCATAAAAAACTTCGCTTTCTCCTTTCTCTTCGATATCGCCTCCGCGGCTATATTGCCGAGTTCTCCCATATTACCGACGATATCCTTATTTCTCGATCTGCGGCTGAGTGGAGCGACAAAAAGGATGTTTATCTCTCTTACTCCTAAATTGATCAATAGGTCCAGCTCCTGATCCAGTTCGGAAAAATTCTTATTATTTAAAGGAACATTAACAAGAAAACTGAATCCTTTAGGCGCATTTCTTATTATATTTTTTATTCCCGCGATCGTCTGCTCGAAGCTTCCTGGGGCAGCGCTAAGCATGTCGTGGGTTACGGCAGTCGCTCCGAGTAGCGATATGCCTATCTGGTTCAGTCCTGCATCGATGACAGACTTAGCGAATGGATCATATGAAAACATCCTTCCGTTTGATGTAAGTCCCACCTGAGAGAAACCCAGGCTTTTCGCGTAAAAAATTATTTCCTTTATATCCTTCCTTAGAGTCGGCTCCCTCCCCATTATGTTTATGAAAGAGGATTTTTCCCTTATAGTCGCTACCTCCTGCTTTATCTCTTCAGTATCCTTATTCTTTAGCCCCTCGAGAT
>CAZRNY010000009.1:0-26112 GCA_964601595.1 uncultured Candidatus Saccharibacteria bacterium
GATGCCTTTTGATTTGGATCTGGTCGTCAACTACTACCTTAAATAATCAAATGCACTACGCCTATCTTAGCGACAATGTTAAAGCCAAGAAGATATCCGACGATGGAAAAGTCGGCGTCTTCGATATAGAGGGTCTTTACCCGGGTTACGGTCTTACTCTCGGAAATAGCTTGAGGAGAGTTCTTCTTTCCTCTCTTCCTGGAGCGGCCGCCATTCAATTCAAGGTGAAGGGCGTTCTTCATGAATTTTCTACCATCCCTGGCGTCATGGAAGACGTTGTTGAGATCTCGTTGAACATCAAGAAGCTCCGCTTCAAGTTCCACGCTGATGAGCCTCAAGTCTTAACCTTGAAGGTTAAGGGAGAAAAGGAAGTTACCGGTGCTGACATAGAGACTAACTCTATGGTTGAGCTTGTTAACCCTGAAGTTAAGCTTTTTACTGTTTCTGATAAGAAGGCGGAAGTCGATATGGAAATCGTCGTCGATAAGGGCTTGGGCTACATCCCCACTGAGAGGATGAAAGTTGGAAAGCTCGAGATCGGCGTCGTTGCGCTTGATGCCATATTCACTCCCGTTCACACTGTCAGTCTTGAAGTCGAAAATATGCGCGTCGGCGATCGCACCGATTTTAATAGGTTGAAGGTGACGATCGAAACCGATGGCGCTCTCTCTCCCTCGGAAGCTTTACATAAGGCTTCGAACATTCTTGTGGATCATTTCACGAAGATTGGGATGGGCGGAGAAGAGGGTGTTGCAAACGAGGAATAAACTGATATATTTGTCCAATGCGCCACGCAGTCAAAGGCACGAAATTCGGCAGGAAAAAAGGTGATCGCAAGAACTTTATAAAGTCCTTGGAGACCAACCTCATATTGGAAGGCGGTATTCAGACGACCGCAGCGCGCGCGAAGGAGATCCGCCCCAGAGTGGAAAAGCTCGTGACGATAGCAAGGAAACAGGATCTCGCATCTCTTAGAGTCCTCTTCCGCAGACTTCCTGAAAAGCCCGCTTTCAAACTCTTCCATGATATCGCTCCTAAGTATAAGGAGAGAAAAGGCGGATATCTTCGCATAACGAAGACCGCGACCTGGAGGAAAAGGGACGGAGCCGATCTTGTTAACATAGAATTTGTCTAAAAAAATGGAGATAGTTTTTGATGCAAAAGGAGAGAAGCTTGGTCGTCTCGCTTCTAAGATCGCAACGGTCCTCCAGAATAAGTTAAGTGTCGCTTACGAGCCGAGGCTTAAGGGAGATAACAGGATAATCGTAAAGAACATCCAGTCCCTTGAGATCTCTGGAAAGAAAGCCGAACAGAAGATCTATTACAGCCATACCGGTTATATGGGTCATCTTAAGGAAAAGACTTACAAGGAAGCCTTCGAAAAGGATCCTTCATGGGTCTTGAAGCATGCCGTCCGCGGAATGCTTCCCAAGAATAAGCTTCAGGAAAAGAGGCTTAAACAGCTTGTTATAGAAGAATAAAAATGGCTACTCCCAAGAAAACTGGAAAGTACATAGAAGGCATCGGAAGGAGAAAGACCTCCACTGCTAGGGTCCGCGTCTATCCCGGGGAAAACGGCTTTGTCGTTAACGACAAGGAAGTCTCGGAATATTTTAAGACCGATAGTCAGAGGATAGAAGCTAACGCTCCTATAGTGAAAGTTTCTTTACCTGAAAAGGTGGGAATATCGGTTAAGGTTTCTGGAGGCGGTCTCGCCTCGCAGGCTGGAGCCGTTTCACTCGGTCTTGCTCGCGCTGTCGCGAAGATAGATCCTACGCTCCGCGTCGGACTTCGCAACAACGATCTCCTTACCCGCGACCCTAGAATGGTTGAGCGTAAGAAGTATGGTTTGAAGAAAGCTCGCCGCTCGCCTCAGTGGGCAAAGCGATAGTATAATTACTGCATGGATCAGAAACCTTATCTTTCTGTTGTTATCCCTGCATATAACGAAGCCGAAAGACTTCCCGTAACGCTTGTCGACATCGACAAGCATTTGCGTAGTGCGGATTTCTCTTATGAGATTCTTGTCATAAACGACGGATCCAAGGATGAAACGGCGGAAGTTGTCCGAAAGTTCGAGCCGATGGTCCAAGGCCTTCGGCTTGTGGACAATAAAGAGAACAAAGGGAAAGGCAAAGTTGTAAAGCAGGGTATGCTCGAAGCGAAAGGCCGTTTCCGGCTCTTTACCGATGCAGACAATTCAACCTCAGTAGATCACTTCTTCCGTATGATTCCTTTTTTGGAAGGGACGACGGATGAAGGAAAGTTCGATATCGTCATCGGTTCGAGGGATGTCAAAGGATCAAAGCTTGTTCCTCCCCAGCCTTTCTATAGGAGAGCACTCGGGAATATCGGCAACGTAGTGATCCAAGTATTCCTCCTTCCTGGACTATGGGACACACAATGCGGTTTCAAATGCTTTTCCGAAGAGGCTGCCGAGAAGGTTTTTCCTTACATGAGGATCAACCGATGGGCGATAGATGTAGAGGCTCTCTCTATAGCGAAATTTTTCGGATATAAGATCAAGGAAGTCCCCATTACTTGGGTAAACGACACAAGAAGTAAGGTTGCTCTTAATGCTTATATCGGATTTTTCCGTGATGTGATGAAGATAAGAATGTGGCTTTGGATCGATTCCTACGGGCTCCGTAGGAAGAAAGGATAAAAAGAAAAGTTTTAACGTAAATGAAGAATTATTACCTCTCTGAAAAGAGGCTTGAAGAACTGAAGGCGGAACTTATAGAGCTTAAGCTGGTTAAGCGTCTTGAAGTTGCCGAAAGGCTTAAGCGCGCGAAGGAATATGGCGATCTTTCTGAGAACGCCGAATACTCCGAAGCTCGCGAGCAGCAGGATAATCTCGAATCCCGTATAGATGAGCTCGAAGAGATCCTTCAGGGAGCTACTATCATCAAGAAGCCTGGAAGTCAGGAGTTCGTTGATGTCGGCTGCGAAGTCGAGATCAAGGTCAATGCTAAGACTAAGAAGTTCTCTATTGTCGGTTCCAATGAGGCAAAGCCTGAAGAAGGCTTCATATCCAATGAATCTCCTCTCGGTAGAGCGATCATCGGAAAGAAGATAGGGGATACCGTTTCGGTCAAAGCCCCGATCGGAGAGATAACTTATCAGATAATCAAGATAAACTAGCTGGTTTTATTGAGAGCCGCCCATAAGGGCGGTTTTTAAGTGCTTTTATTTTACAAATAGTCCGCTAGACCTCCATAATGATATGACCCAAATTAAGGGTGAGTTATATGCTTGAAGACATAGTAAAAGCAAGAAAGGAAAAGCTTGAGATCCTGCGACAAGCGGGGGTCGACCCCTATCCTGCGACCGTTAGACGGACCCATTCCGTCGCGGAGGTAATCAAATCTTTTTCGTCGCTTTCGAAGTCTAAGAAGAAGGTTTCTTTGGTTGGGAGAGTCATATCTTCACGAGACCAGGGGAAGCTCATGTTCATCACTATAGATGATGGCACTTCCAGGATTCAGATTTTCGCTTCTAAGGCGAACGTTAAGGATTTTGACCTTGCTAAGTCAACCATAGATATGGGCGACTTTATCGAAGTCTCAGGTCCTCTTATGAAGACTAAGAAAGGAGAGAAGAGCGTCGAAGCTCGGGCGATGAAAGTTGTCATGAAGAGTCTTCTTCCTCTTCCTTCTGATTTCTATGGACTCGAAGATCCGGAAACGAGACTTCGTAAGAGGTATCTCGAGACTATACTTGACCCTTCTCTGCGCGATATGTTCCGCAAGAAGAGCGTCTTTTGGAATACTTTTCGCTCGGAGCTTGTGAATGCTGGTTTTCTTGAAGTGGAAACTCCTGTTCTCGAAGTGACTCCAGGAGGAGCCGAGGCGGAGCCTTTCACTACTCACTACAATGCCCTCGATACGGATTTCTATCTGAGAATCTCCCTCGAGATCTCTTTGAAGAAGATTCTTATTGGCGGCTATAACAAGGTATTCGAGATCGGCCGTATCTTCCGTAACGAAGGTATAGATGCCGAACATCTTCAGGATTACACCCAGCTCGAATTCTATTGGGCTTATGCCGATTACGAGGATCTCATGAAGTTCATTGAGAAGATTTACAAGAAAGTCATCAAGAATACTTGTGGCTCTCTTATCACTTCTTATCGCGGTACGAAAGTTGATTGGTCGAAGAAGTGGGATAAAGTCGATTACTTTACGATCTTTAAGAAGAAAGTCGGTCTCGATCTGAAAACCTGTACGATCGAAGACTTATCTACTAAAGCCAAAGAGGCCGGTCTTAACGCCGACACCTCTCTCGGAAAAGGAAGATTGATTGACCTTCTCTTTAAAAAATTCGTTCGCGCCGGGCTTGTGCAGCCTTGCTTCCTTGTTGATCCTCCGATAGAGATAGAACCTCTTGCGAAGCGTATCGCCGGTAAGGAAGAAAAGGTGGCCAGATTCCAGGTTGTTGCCTGCGGATCGGAACTTGGAAAAGGATTTTCTGAAGGCAATGATCCTTTGGACGAGCGCGCTCGTTTCGAAGAACAGATGTCCCTCAGAGAGAAAGGTGATGTCGAAGCGCAGATGCTGGACGAAGATTTCCTTGAAGCTCTCGAATATGGCATGCCTCCGGCGGCTGGCTTCGGAATCTCAGAACGCCTGTTCGCTATGATCATGGATAAGCCGGTTCGTGAAACTGTCTTCTTCCCTGCAATGAAGAGAAAAGGTCAATAAAGAAAAAGGCAAATTTTTAACAACTAAAATGATAGATGTAAATCTTATGCGTAACGATCCGGATGCGATCCGGAATGGCATGAGGAAGAAGAATGCCGATTCTTCTCTTGTTGATAAGTTTCTGATTCTCGACGAGGAATGGAGGTTTCTTAAGAAGAACTCTGATGATCTGAGAGCCAAACAGAAAGGTTTCGGTCCCGAAGATCGCGATGAAGCGAGAAAAGTTAAGGAAGAGATCGGAGTTATAGAAGAAAAAGTCGTCGTTCTTGAAGAAGAGCGGGGCTTTATTCTTAGTCAGATCCCTAATATGCCTTTCGACGATGTTCCGGAGGGAAAAGATGATAACGATAATGTGCTCCTGAAAGAAGTTGGTAAGCCGACGGAATTCAATTTTACGCCGAAAGACTATATGGATCTTTCTGTCGGCATGATCGATACCGATCGTGCGACCCGCATTTCTGGCAGCCGCTTCGGCTATATCATAGGCGATCTCGCTTTGCTCGAGATGTCTATGGTCAGGATGGCGATTGATACGCTTCTTCCTTATGGTTTCCGCCTAGTTCTTCCTCCGGTCATGATCCGTCCGGAAGTACTCCGTATGATGGGCAAAGGAAAGTTCATCGATGCAGGTGATGCTTTTTATGTCTCAGAGGACGACCTCTATATGGTCGGCAGCTCTGAACAATCGATCGCTCCTATGTTCATAGGGGAGACCCTCGCGGGAAACGATCTTCCGATAAGACTTCTTAGTTTTTCTTCTTGTTTCAGGAGGGAGGCTGGCAGCTACGGCAAGGATACGAAAGGAATACTCCGAGTGCATCAGTTTAATAAACTCGAAATGTTCTCTTTTTGTTCTCCTGAGAAATCCAAAGAAGAGCACGAATTTCTTCTTGCTCGCCAAGAAGATCTTATGGGTAAGCTCGAGCTCCCTTATCGCATAGTCGTCAATTCGACGGGTGATATGGGTTTCGATGCCGCGAAGCAATACGATGTCGAGGCTTGGTTTCCTAGTCAGAACAAATATCGCGAGACTCACTCCTGTTCCAATACGACTGATTTTCAGTCGAGGGGTCTTGGCACTATCTATAAAGTGAAAGGAGAGGACGGCAAGGAAAAGAATGAGTTCGTTCACACTTTGAATGCTACTGCGTTCAGCGAGCGTCCTTTGCTCGCTATTCTTGAAAATTTCCAGACGGAAGACTGTCGCGTGATGATTCCTGAAGCGGTTCGGCCGTATTTTGGCAAAGATGAGATCGTTATACCCCGCTGAGTCTAAAATCTGATTCGTAGAGAATTCATATAAGCGTCGTCTGAATAAAAAAATGGCGGATAAATTATCCGTCATTTTTTTATTCGCATGAAAATAAGAGAACTTTTACCTGGTCGCTCTTCGGACTTATAAGCTATAATTAGCTCTATTATGGACCGGGTCAAAGAGCTCCGAAGGAAAGCGATCATCCGTCGCGTCATCGTGACGCTTAGCATCGCTATTCCTTTCGCGCTTATTGGAAGCGGGATATACTGCCTCGCTTCTTTTGATAGGTTCAGGGTAGAAAATGTCTCCGTCTCCGGAAATATCGCCGTTAATGGCGCTGATATAACATCGTTTCTCTATAACAAGGCTGATAGATCGTTCTTTGGGAAGATATTGGGGAATGATCACATTCTCGCTTGGGATAGCATTTCTCCGAAAAGGATTACGGAGGAATTTTTAAGGGTCAAGGAAGCTCGCATAACAAGGGAAGATCGGAACGTTCTTATATCCATAAAAGAGAAGAAGGAATTCTTGATCTGGTGCTACGGCCAAGAAGGAGGAGAAATATCATGTGTTTGGACCGACGACAAAGGCTGGTCTTTTTCCGAAGCACCTGATTCCGAAGGGTCTCTTATAAGGGTTATATACGATCGTTCCGGAGATAAGCCATATCTCGGCTCCGATGTGATCCCGCGGAAAGAATTCGATAATATAGTCCGCTTCCTTAATATAGTTTCCGGTCTTGATGTCTTTTCTCGAGAGATATCTATTTCCGGAGAAGAAAAGAGAGATATCGTTTTAAAGATCGATTCCGGTCAGGAGATATACTTCGATTCTTCGATAGACCCCGATTCTTTTGTACCTCCTGTCCTATCATCTCTCATATCTTCGGGAGAATGGCCTTCAATAAGCTATGTCGACCTCCGTATCGAAGGAAAAGGGTTCTATAGGTTGAGATAGATATCGATATGGACATTACTTCTTTTGAAAGGGAATAGCCTGCCGTAAAGGCGCGTCTCAATTATCGTCTTTATCTCTTTTCGAATCAGGGTAAGCGAAGAAGCAGGAAAGTATCATGAGGGAAATGTCGTGATAACCGAATGAGGCGATAAAGTGTCGATTGCTTCCGTAAAAAGCATCTCAGGAGGAGTGAGATAGTTTAAGAGGGGTATCTTTCCTTCTTTAATGAAAAACCCGCGCTGTATGCGCGGGTTTTTCTATCCTTCTATTTCATTTTATAGACGAATATCGAGGTTCCTATCCTTGCATAAGGATTATATGGATCGGTTATCCATGGATAGTTATTTTCCTCATTATTATCGGTTATAGTTTCGTCTTTCCGCCCCTTTGCCTGCTGGATGGTGTTTATCGAGACTGCTATATAATCGATCCCCATGTCGGCAGGATTTCCTCTGGATGACCACCAGCTTTCGTATTTGTCTCCGAGATAGTAAGCGGGATATCCTCCTCCGAAGTAATCCACGCCGATCTTCTCTATCTTATTATCTTCGACAAAAGTCTTCAGCCTTAAGAGATCCTGTCCCCAGTCATAGTTCGAATCGGTAGCAACGACATATCCGTTCCATTTTCCTCCGCCGAATTCGTTGTAGTAGGAGATATAGTTCGGTGCGGCAAAAGCGGTTTCTATTCCGAACCAGGCGAGCATGACTATCATTCCTATCTTTATTAATTTCATATCAGCTCTCTTTATCGCTTGCACGGAGAGGATATAGACGAGAGGCATTATCGGCATCAGGTGCCTTATTCCTATGTTAAGAGGGCTCTTTATACTTATGTAAGCGTAAAGAACGATGAAGAGGATCATCGCTGTCTCTGATATATGACTCCTTATGTAGTCGGGGATTCCCTTCAGTGATCTGAGCGGCTTTTTAAGAATAGTGAGGAGCGTAATGACGATTCCACAAAGAGTCATAAGAAGAACCGGAATCGGTTCCTTCATTGCATAGACGACGGGGAAATAGGATAGCCATCCTGTATTAGAGACTTCTCCCATGAAATAGCCTTTATTCCCTCCGGAAGCCCTCTGGGTAACCATAATAAATCCGAGTGAGTATTCGGCGTAAGGTCTGAGTATCGGATTCCCGGCGGCCCAGATGGTTACTTCGCTAAGGCATCTCATCTTTAGCTTGGAACAAGCTTCTGGGTCCGGTCCTCCAGCAACGGAGTTAAGGATCGTTTTCGTATCCGATACTTGACGGTCGATCGGATAGTTCATCGTCGTAAGGAAGTAGATGGGATAGACAAGAAGATATCCTATGACGAAAATAGCGACGAGACTCTTTATTTGGAGCCATACTTGGTTGAAGAATGCGACAAACTTATTATCTCTTTCGTCCTTTATCGTCTCATTGATTCCCCAGATAGCGGCGATGACCATGAAATAGGGGACGAGTAGGATCATGGAGAATTTAAGAAGCTGAGCAATACCGAAGAATATTCCGGCAAGGATCAGATTCTTCTTTGTCGGTTTTTCAAGGCTCTTTATGAAGAAGAATGTCGATCCGATTATTCCGATCGCCGCGCCGATATCTGTCGTCACATAGTGTCCGTGAGCAAGGAAATTGGGAGAGAAGGCGACTAATGCCGCCGGTATGAGTGCCCATTTGTCGCCCATTATCTTCTTGGACCAGAAGTAGACGATAAGGATAAGGATGAGGGTGAGCATCATCGGTCCTATCCTCGCGAGCTGTATCAGGGAATCGGCATCGTTGCCAGACTTATACAGGAACGCAGTTCCCATATCCCACTGGCCGTTTATATCTTCGGTCCATGCCTTGATATCGGTAGGGAAGTTAAATCCCTTTATGGCAAGCGGTATGGCGCTCACGATCTTTACGAGCGGCGGATGTTCCGGATTGAGCCTGTAATCTCTTTTGGTCACATAGGCATATCCGGAAGGGATATGGGCCAGCTCGTCCATAGTCGCCGATTCCTGGACGGAAGACGACCTCATGAGGAGGAATGATCCGGCAAGAATGGCGATGAGCGCGATGATCGATAGTCTCGACGCCCAAGGTTTCTTATTTTCCATGTCTTTTATATTATACAAGGGATATGAAGGAGCTTGCGTGGACAAGTCACTCCCGCTCAAAGATGCGCCAGTATGGCCTGTCTGAAGGAAGGGTAAAGAGAGTGATCCACTCCCCGTTCCGTACGGAAGAAGGGATCGCTGAAGGGACTGTCGCTATGATGCAGAAAGCGGGTAGTGACAAACACCCTTACGAGCTCTGGGTAATGGTGTCCGATAAGCGTACTGTTATGAAGATAGTCTCCGTTTGGAAATACCCAGGAGTGACTAAGCCCGGAGAGCCTCTTCCGGAAAGCATAAGGAGAGAATTAAGAGAAGCGGCTTCCTTTGCCTGAAAACAAATAAAAAAAAAGAAAAAATGATCAGGATGCTCGAGGGAAAAATAAAAGAGATGCTGAGCGGTGCTCCGGAGATACACGTGATTGGCGTATCTGGACAGGAGGCCCGCGCGGTTTTCGATTATCTTCTGATATTCGATTCCGAAAGGCTTGTCGGACACGAGAACTCTCCTCGTCACGAATTCAACGAGACATTCCTCAGGTATTCGGATGCTTATTCGAAGGAAGAAGCGGAAGTCATGGCAGAAAGATTCCTTTCATCAGGAAGGATCAGGTTTAAGGAAGACTATCTAAAGGGGATATCTGATGGCTCCGTCGTTATCGTTTCTCAGGCTTATCGCCGCTATCCTTCGAACGCTCCGCTTATCGAAGCGGCTAAAGAAGGAAGGATAAAGATTATTCAGGTAATGGAGGTGGCTTTTGCCGTCGCTCCCTGTCTTACAATTGGCGTTACAGGAACTGCCGGGAAATCTACGGTCTGTTCTTTGCTTAAAGGAATCATCGAAGTCTCTTGCCGCCCAGCTTATTTTTCCGGTAATGACCGCGATAATAAATGGGATCTTTTTGCGCTCGAAAAGCTTCCGAAGGAAGGCATAGCCCTCTTTGAGGTCTCTCATCGCCACCTGATGGATCTCTCTGTTAGTCCGAATATCGCTGTCATTACGAACATCTATCCTCATCATTTGGATGACGCCGGCTCTTTCGACAATTACGCGGCCATCAAGAAGAACATCTTCCGCTTTCAAACAGCCGATGATGCTCTTATCGTCAACTCCGAATTGATCGCTTCTAATCTCATTACCGAGGAAGAGATTCCCGGCTGGTTATTCATTTTCGGTAGCGAAGGATCAGACTGTTCCGTTTCGGATGGAACGGTTTCTATTTCCATCGAAGGAACAGAGGAGAGCGTCATTCCTGTATCGTCGCTTCCCCTAAAAGGAAACCATAATCTCCTGAATGCTGAAGCGGCTGTCATGGCGTCTTTTTCCGCCGGCATACCCGTCGAAGAAATCAGGGCAGGCATTATGGCTTGGCGCCCTTTGAAATATCGGATGGAAAAGCTTCCTAATATCGGAAATGTCGAAGCATGGAATGATGGCAAATCGAGCGATCCTCTTGCGACAATCGAAGCGGTAAAGAGCGTTTCTGGAATAAAAGCGCTTATCATGGGCGGTATCCGCGAGGGCAGCCGCGAAGGAGACTTCGGCGAGCTCGCGAAGGAGATCGCTTTCCGTGGCGTGGAAAAGGTATTCATCTACGGTAAGTCGAGAGAGCTGATAAAGACTGATCTTCTCGGTGCCCTCGATTCGAGAAGGGTCGTCGAGTGTGCCGATCTGCGCGATGCCATCATACATGCTTCTTCATTCATGAAGGGAGAGGGCAGACTTCTCTTTTCTCCGGCCTGTCAGAGCTTTGATGGATTCAAGGACTATCGTGCCAGAGCTGAATTCTTCAACGATAACCTGCAGAGCATCTTTTCAAGGAAGTAATAGGATAACAATGAGATCCGTTTCTGATTTCTCAAAAAATTTGAAGAAGACTTGTTTCGAATAATGGAGCTTGGAGGTTTCTTTCGCTGCTATTTCTATTGTGGGGCGATCGTTCTCCAGCGAAAGTGGTGTGTCTGATATTATTCACTCGTTTATGAGATGAATCGTCCTCGTAAATCCTTCGATCTTTATTTTTTTAAGGAGCCCGTACGAACAGCTAGAATATTCCGGCGATAGCAGATATCAGTGCGATAACGGGCAATGCTTGGCTTCGGTGTGATACCCATACATTTTTTCTCTTTTTTTGAATGAACTTCGAGCTCTTTGGCTCCTTTTAAATCTTTTTATTTAGTTGACCGATTGTAGCTAAAGTGGTTAACTTCGCCTATACACCCCCTATAAGAATTGGAGCGGGGGAGATTTTGCAGTACAGATAAAATGGACTTCAAGATAAGATCAAAATTTGTGCCGGCAGGCGATCAGCCAAAAGCGATCGATAAGCTGGTTGAGGGGATAGAAAAGGGTCTCGATAAGCAGACTCTCCTTGGCGTTACCGGATCGGGAAAGACTTTTACTATCGCGAATGTCGTAGAGAGGATAAATCGTCCTACTCTCGTTTTGGCTCACAATAAGACCCTAGCCGCGCAGCTCTGTAACGAGTTTCGCGAACTATTTCCTGATAACGCCGTCCATTATTTCGTCTCTTATTACGACTATTATCAGCCGGAAGCTTATATTCCTTCGAGCGATACTTATATCGGCAAGGAGGCGATGATAAACGAGGAGATAGATAAATTGCGTCATGCCGCGACGACTTCTCTTCTTACTCGAAGAGATGTCCTTATCGTCGCTTCTGTTTCAGCTATCTACGGTCTCGGATCGCCGGAAACCTATGAAGCGAACATCCTGCACATTAAGGAGGGAGATAAGCTCGATCGTGGAGCTTTCATGAGGAAACTCGTGGAACTCCAATTCAATCGCACTTCTACTGATCTGAATCGTGGCACCTTCAGACTGAGGGGAGACTCTTGGGATATTATGCCTCCTAACGAAGAGGTGATCTATAGTTTCCGTTCTGATAATGGAATAGTTTCTGATATATATGCCTATGAATCTGTCGAAGGATTCGTTCCCGATAAGACTCCGAAGATAAAGGAGTTCGTCGTTTCTCCGGCAAAGCATTTCATCACTACGAAGGATGATAGAGGAAGAGCCTTGCTTGCGATCAAGGCGGAAATGTCGAAGAGGCTTATAGAACTTGAGGCTGAAGGAAAGCTTCTTGAAGCTGAGCGTCTCGAGAGGAGGACTCTTGCTGATCTCGCGATGCTTCGCGAGATAGGCTATTGCAACGGCATCGAGAATTATTCGCGCCATCTTTCCGGAAGAAATCCAGGTGAAGCTCCGGCAACTCTCCTTGATTATTTTCCAGGGAGTTTTCTTACAGTCATCGACGAATCGCATGTCACCGTTCCGCAGATAAGAGGCATGTTCGAAGGCGATGCTTCGAGAAAGAGGACTCTTATCGAGTTCGGCTTCAGGCTTCCCTCGGCTGCCGACAACAGGCCCCTCCGTTACAGCGAATTTGAAGAAAGGACCGGTCAGGTCATCTATGTTTCGGCGACTCCTTCGGAATATGAACGCACCGAGTCGAAGCAGATCGTTGAGCAGATCATCCGTCCGACAGGGCTTGTTGATCCGAAGATAACGATTGCTCCAGCTAAAGGCCAGATCACTAATCTTGTCGGCCGCATCAATGAAGTTGTGCCTAAGGGTAAGCGTGTCCTTGTGACCTCGCTTACTAAGAAGATGGCTGAAGACTTATCGGAATATCTTTCCGGTATGGGTATGAAGGTTAATTATCTCCATAGTGATGTTAAGACCCTTGATCGTGTGAGGATTCTGACCGCTCTAAGGAAAGGAGAGTTCGACATATTGGTCGGAGTAAATCTTCTCCGTGAAGGATTAGATCTTCCGGAAGTATCTCTTGTCGCGATTCTCGATGCGGATAAGGAAGGTTTCCTTAGAAGCGAGACAGCTCTCATTCAGACGATAGGTCGTGCTGCGAGAAATATTGACGGAGAAGTCATCCTTTATGCCGACGTTATGACTGGATCGGTGAAGAATGCTGTCATGGAGACGGAGCGCAGACGCGCCCTGCAGGTTGCCTACAATAAAAAACATGGAATTACGCCGCAGAGCATCATAAGAGACATCCACGACATCCTTCCTAGTGCCGGCACTCTCGATATTGAGATGAAACCCATCGCGAAATCGAAGAGCGCTCTCGAGAAGCTTCTGAAGGATAAGGTGCGCGATATGCGTGTCGCAGCTGAAGGATTAGATTTCGAGCTTGCTACTGTCTTGCGTGATGAGATACGCGTGCTCGAGGAGAAGCTCGGCAAGCGTGAAGATAAGAAAGTGAAGAAGGTTCGCATAAAGGTCCACGACGAAGAAGAAAAGAAGAAAGATGAAGGACAAGATAATAATCAAGGGAGCGCGAGAAAATAATCTAAAGAATGTCAACCTAGAGATCCCTCGGAATAAGATGATTGTCTTCACGGGTCTTTCTGGTTCAGGAAAGTCATCCCTCGCTTTCGATACTTTGTTTGCTGAGGGACAGCGCCGTTATATCGAATCCCTTTCCGCTTACGCGAGACAATTCTTAGGGAAGCTCGATAAGCCGGATGTCGATGATATAGAAGGACTTTCTCCGGCTATCTCAATAGACCAGAAAGCTCATTCATCTAATCCTCGTTCTACGGTCGCGACGATCACTGAGATCTACGACTATATGAGGGTTCTTTTCGCTCGCGCGGGAAAACCTCATTGTCCTGTCTGCGGTCAGGAAATACGCAAGATGAGCTTGTCGGAGATCGTCGATGCGGCTATTGCTGCTTTCGGCCCGAAGCTCACGAAGAACATCACTGTCATGGCGCCTGTCGTCCGTGGCAGGAAAGGGGAATACTATCAGCTTCTTTATGATTTTCTTTCGAATGGTTTCCATGAAGCGAGAATCGACGGTGAGATGCGTTCTCTGAGAGATAAGATAATGATGGAACGCTATGCCGAACATAACATCGAGATACTTATTGACCGCCTTCCGGCGGGCTTAGATCTTTCGGATAAGGATAATCGTCTGCGTTTAAGCGAAGCGATCGAATCGTCTTTAAAGTATGCAAATGATACGGTTATGATTGTTGGTTCTGGAAAGGACCTAATATTCTCCGCAAAGCTCTCTTGTGCGAGAGATAGTTTTTCTTTCCCGGAAATAGAGCCGCGTCTCTTTTCTTTCAATTCTCCTCATGGTGCTTGTGAGGTTTGTCATGGTCTCGGTACGAAGGATATCTGGTCTGAAGATATCTGTGAGGCGTGTCTAGGCAAGAGGCTTCGTCCTGAAGCATTGAGCGTATTGATCGACGGTAAGAGTATTGCCGAAGTAACTGCTATGTCGATATCGGATGCCTCCAGTCTGTTTAAGAAGCTTGATAAGGATCTTGATCCTAAGTCGAGAGAGATTGCCGAAGTCCCGTTCAGAGAGATAGGCGCTCGTCTCAAATTCTTATTTGATGTAGGCCTCGACTACCTAACACTCGACCGTAAGGCAGGTACTCTCTCAGGAGGAGAAGCGCAGCGCATCAGGCTTGCTTCGCAGATAGGATCCCGTCTTGTTGGTACTCTCTATATTCTCGATGAGCCGACTATCGGTCTTCATCAGCGCGATAATGACAAATTGATCAAGACTCTTCATGAGCTTCGCGATCTGGGAAATACGATCGTCATCGTCGAACATGACGAAGACACGATCCGTGCTTCCGATTATCTCGTCGATTTCGGTCCTGGTGCCGGTGTTCATGGCGGGTCCGTCATCGCCGAAGGTCCTATTCCCGAGATATTGAAGGACAAGAAGAAAGATTCGCTTACACTTCGATATCTTCGTGGCGAAGAGAAAATCCCTATCCCTACACAAAGAAGGAGGGTTGATTCCGCTGTGCCTCACATAAAGATGAGGAATGTTTCGGAAAACAATCTGAAGAATATCGATGTCGATATTCCTGTCGGAAGATTCACCTGTATTACCGGCGTTTCTGGTTCAGGAAAATCGTCCCTCGTTTATGATGTCCTCTATCGCACTGTTGCAAATAAATTCAATCACGCTTCTCTTAAGGCTCCGGCTGTCCGTCAGGTGCTTGGTCTGGAATATATAAACAGAGTCATCAATGTTGATCAGTCTCCGATTGGACGCACCCCGCGATCTAATCCGGCGACCTATATCGGCGCCTGGACTCATATCAGAGATCTATTCGCTTCGACTCCTGATGCGAGGATTCGCGGCTGGAAGGCTGGCAGATTCAGTTTTAACGTTCCGGGAGGAAGGTGCGAACACTGCGAGGGGCACGGCGCTATCGCGATCGAGATGCATTTTTTGCCGACGGTCTTCGTCGAATGTGATGTCTGTAAGGGAAAAAGATTCGATAGGGAAACCCTCGAAGTCGAATATAAGGGAAAGAATATTTACGAGATCCTCTGTATGACCGTCGAGGAAGGAGTCAAATTCTTCCGTGATATTCCATGGCTCTATGATAATCTTCGCATTCTCGAAGAAGTCGGTTTAGGTTACATTAAGCTTGGTCAGTCGGCGACGACTCTCTCTGGAGGAGAAGCGCAGAGAGTGAAGCTCTCGGCGGAGCTCGGCAAGCGCGACACGAGAAAGACTATCTATCTTCTCGATGAGCCGACGACCGGTCTTCATTTCGAAGACATCAAGAAACTTCTCGAAGTCATTCAAAAACTGGTCTCCCGAGGCAATACTGTTGTCGTGATCGAGCATAATCTCGACGTGATAAAGACTGCCGATTGGGTGATCGATCTTGGTCCGGGAGGAGGAGAGAAAGGAGGATCTGTCGTTGCTTTCGGTACGCCCGAAGAAGTGGCGAGAAAGGATACTCTGACCGCAAAATATCTTCGGAAAGTATTATAGGATATTCTTATGACTGTCATGAAACGGCTGCCGATATCGGCAGCCGTTTCTCTTGTTGTATAATTATCTCGTGAGCCCGAGAAAAGATAATAAGAAAATTCCTGTTTCTTCCGCTAAGAAAAGGAAGACCGTTGGTCTTGCTTTGGGCGGAGGAGCTTCTAAGGGCCTTGCCCATGTGGGAGTGATTCATGCTTTGAAAAAACTGGGTGTTCCTATCGATTATATTGCCGGCACGAGCGCGGGCGCCATGATTGGAGGATGGTATGCGATGACCGAAGATGAAACCATGATCAAAAAAGTCTTCGATGATCTTTCAAAGAAAGATAAATTACTGCTTACCGAAGTCGTTCGCCGTAAAGGAAAACCGGTTTTAAAAGACAAATCTATTTTTACCGTTATCGATAAGTATATTGGCGACTTTAAAGTCGAAGACTGTAAGATCCCTTTTAGGGCAGTTGCCGCGAATGTCTCTAATGGAGACGAGTTTGTGATCAGTAAGGGCTCCCTAGCCAAGGCGATTAAGGCTTCTTGCGCTATTCCTGTTGTCTTCGATCCGATCGAGATAGACGGCAAGCTCCTTCTTGATGGAGGAGTGATCAACCCTGTTCCGGCGAATGTCGTTCGTAAGATGGGCGCGGATATCGTTATCGCTGTCGATGTTTCGACGCATTGGTTCGATATGTCGAGTTTTTCCGCTAAGGGAGGGCTCGCCTGGAGGAATCTCTATTCCATCTTCCATGAGATGTTTTCCGTCATGAGCTATCAGCTTGCAAAGGAAATAGTTAATAAGAATGCCGATATCGTGATCAGGCCGCCAGTTTTGGGGTATAGGTGGTTTGATTTTAACGAATCAGACTCTATTATTGCGGCAGGATACAAGGAAACCAGGCTTCATATGGAGGAGATATGTCTTCTTACGAAGACGCCTATGCCTCGCGAATCCTTTATGGAATCCTTCTGGGACTTTGTTCTCGGAGTCAAAGAGGAATAGTTTCTTATGAAAGATCTTTATTCACGCCTACCAGATACCCCTGGAGTCTATTTGATGAAGGGGAAGGGTGGGCAGCTTCTATATGTCGGAAAAGCCGCTAACTTGAAACGGAGGGTCTCGAGTTATTTTCTGCGCCCGCACGATGCGAGGATAGCGAAGATGGTTTCCGAGATAAGGAAGATAGATTTTAAGAATACCGATACGGCTATAGAAGCTCTGATCCTTGAAGCCAAACTCATCAAGAAGTTCTCGCCTCCATATAACGTTAAGGACAAGGACGATAAGAGCTTTCTCTATATGGAGATAACTAAGGAACCTTTTCCTCGGGTGATTCTGATTCGCGGAAAGGAAAGAGGTGCGGGCGAACTTTTCGGTCCGTTTACCTCTTCTTCATCCGCAAGAGAAGCGCTGCGTATCATAAGAAAGATATTTCCGTTCAGCACTCATCTCTCCGAAAAGGTAGGAACTTTCAAAAAACCGTGTTTCGACGCGGAGATCGGTCTTTGTCCGGGAACTTGTGTCGGTTTGATTTCAAAAACCGATTATCTGAAAAATATTAAGAACATTAGATTGTTTTTTCGTGGTAAGAAGAAAGCGATCATCTCTTCTCTTGAGAAAGATATGAAAAAGTTTGCCGAGAGTCTCGAGTTCGAGAAAGCAGCGGCAGCGAGAAAAAAGATATTTGCTCTTAATCATATTCAAGACATCGCTCTAATATCGGGAGACGAATCCGGAGCGGGAAGGTTGAGAATAGAGGGCTATGACATTTCGAACATTTCTGGCACTTCGTCTGTCGGCAGTATGGTTGTTTTCTTGAATGGCGAACCGCTCAATGAGGCGTATCGCAAGTTCCGTATCCGCACGATCGAAGGCGCGGATGATCCGGGAATGATCAAGGAGGTTATTTCGCGGCGCATCGAGAACAAGTGGCCTTTGCCGGATATGATGCTTGTTGATGGCGGTATAACTGAAGTGAATGCCGCAAAGAAAGCTCTGAAGGAATACGATATTTCGGTTCCCGTTATCGGCATGATCAAGGGTCCTGATCGTAAAGGATCAGATTTGGTAGGGGATGCGCTTCCGGAAGGAGCCGATCTTAAGACTCTAATAAGAGTTCGCGACGAGGCTCACCGCTTTGCCATAAGCTATCATCGGCAGGTTAGGGGAGTTCGTTTTTTCGAATAAGACGATTTAACAAGGGAAGGCTCTCCGACCCCTTTCCTTCCTATCGATCCGGTAAATGATTCCGTTTCCGGTCTCTATTTTACTCATATTGTCTCTTCATCGAGGACATATGAGTTCACTGGTCCGCTTACTAACAGCGTCTGGATACATGCCTTCTGTTTTTTGATGGCTCGCGGTTTAAGGCTTATAAAGATGGAGTTCTCTTATCGACGGTTAATATCTCTGGTAAAACATCGGCGAACGGAAATGATCAATGAGACTTAACTCCTTAAGGCCACTTTTATGAAGCGGCTTTTCTATTTGTCTTTTAGCCTCTTCTGATGATAGATTTCTACTGAAATGAATCTCTCTATCGGAATCGTGGGCCTTCCAAATGTAGGCAAATCCACGCTGTTCAAGATGCTGACTAAGAAGGAAGTTCTTGTCGCAAACTATCCTTTCGCAACCATAGATCCTTCCGTCGGCGTCGTTGCCGTACCTGATGAGAGGCTCGATACGCTGACTGTGATGAGTGCGTCTGCGAAGACCATTCCCGCGATTGTCGAATTCTATGATATCGCCGGATTAGTAAAAGGCGCTTCCGAAGGAGAAGGATTAGGCAATCAGTTTCTTTCTCATATCAGAGAAACCGATGCGATCACTCAGGTAGTCCGTTGCTTCAAGGATCCATCGATTATCCATGTCGATGACAAGGGTATCGATCCCGAGCGCGATATCGAGATCATCAACACCGAGCTTATTTTGAAAGACTTGGATACGGTGGAGAAGAGGATATCTTCTCTCGAGAAAGAAGCTCGCGCGGGAGACAAGCAGAAGGCGAAGGATGTTGAGATATTGAAAGAGATCAAAGAGGGTATGGAAAGAGGCATCCTTGCGCGCAATATCCGCGAAGGTATCTCTCTGGAGCCTGTCGTTAAGGAGATACAGCTTCTTACTTCGAAGGCACAGGTCTACCTCCTGAATGGATCGGAATCCGATGTTTCCGAGTCGCTCAAGACGAAGATTAAGGATCTTAATGCCGGTTATGTCGTCTATGATCTCGCTATCGCCGAAGATCTGGGAGACCTGATCAGGAAGGCTTATGAAATGCTTGGACTTATCAGTTTCTTCACTACCGGAGAAGATGAGACGAGAGCTTGGACCATAAGAAATGGAGCAAAGGCGCCTGAGGCAGCCGGAGCGATCCATACCGATTTCGAGAAGAAGTTCATCAGGGCCGAAGTTATCAATACTTCGAAGCTGGTTGAAGCGGGGAGCTGGACTGCTGCTAAGCAGAAGGGGTGGCTGAGATTGGAGGGTAAGGAATATATCGTCGTTGACGGCGATGTTATGGTTATCCGCCATGGATAAGAGAGGCTTCCTCGTTTAGAATTATGAAGTACGCTCTGCGGACGGATTTTTCCGCTTGTAGCGGTAAATTATGTTTCTACAAAGACTTGAACTCCAGGGATTCAAATCGTTCGCCGGCAAGACAGTCATAGATTTCCCGGAAGGGATAGCGGCTATCGTCGGCCCGAACGGATCAGGTAAATCGAATATTGCGGATGCGATCAGATGGCTTTTAGGCGAGCGTGAGGCGAAGAACCTCCGTGGCGGAAAAGCCGACGACCTCATCTTTGCGGGAACGGAAAAGAAAGCGCGTATGGGCATGGCTCAGGCCTCCATCTACTTCGATAACTCATCGGGCTTTTTTCCGACGGAGTATAAGGAGGTAGTCATAACGAGGAGAATAGACCGCGAAGGTGATTCGCGTTTTTTCCTTAATCAGAACGAGATGCGTCTAAAAGACATTATCGACTTCTTTGCGAGAGCGCGCCTCGGCGCAAGGGGACTGAATATCATAAGCCAGGGCGAAAGCGACGCTTTCCTTAGGGCTACTCCCTCGGAACGCAGAGAGATGATCGAAGAGATATTGGGACTCAAGGAATATCTTCTGAAGAAGAACTCCGCTGTCCGTGAGCTGAAGACGACCGGTCTTAACCTCGATAAGGCGCGCACGATGCATGAAGAGATGAAGCCTCATCTTAAGATGCTTCGTCGCCAGGTTGGCCGCTATGAAGAGCGCGATACGCTTGCTGCTGAGCTTGCTGATCTTGAGAACCTCTACTACGGCATGAAGGCAAAGGGGATCATTTCCGATCTTGCTCGTTTTGAGCCTCAGCTTGAGATCCTGGAAAAGGAGATTGGCACAAAGAGGATAGAGCTGATCGAGCTTGAAGGTAGGCTTAAGGAAGTAGAGTCTTCCGAACCGGCCGCGAAGAAAGAGCTTGAGGAGATAAGAAAGAAGAGAAGGGAACTCGTGAACGAGAGGATGAATCTCCGTCCCGAGACTCCGAGAGTGATTGTAAGGAAGGAACGCCCGAAAGGCGATCCGGTTTTCATATTGCGTGATATTAGAGGTTTAGCAGAGAAGGCGCTTCTTTCTTCATCCGCCGAGGAACTAAAAGAAGTTTTGAAGAGGATTATCTCTTTTGTCGATCAACTGGAAACGAAGGAACAACCCGAAGAAGAGATAATCGAGCCAGCCGTCGATCCGATCTTTGAGGCTAAGGTAGTTGAATTTAACAAGCTTCTTGATGACCTCGATGCCGTCGAGAAAAAACTTACCTCTGATCTTGAAGGTTTTAACCAGTCATTCCGTTCTGCTCTTACCTCCGTTGAGAAGAAGAAAGATGACATTTCTTCGCTTGAAGACAAAAAAGAAAGACTTGTTTTTGAAAGAGAGAAGATAAAGTACCGTGAAGAAGAGCTTGAGAATCAGTTGAAATTGATCGGCCGCACTTTCGCCGAATTCGCTTCATTCGATGGCGCTTCCGCCGAGTTCGACGCTTTCGCTGCCGAAAGAAGGATATTCAGGTTAAGAAACGAGCTTGCCTCTATTGGAGAAGTCGATGAATCGATCGTCAAGGAATCGAAAGACGCAGAGGATCGTTCCGATTTTTTGACGAAACACATCGACGATCTCGAAAAGGCTTCTGTGGATCTGAAGAGTCTTATTAAAGAGCTCGATCAAAAGATCCATAAGGAATTCGTTTCTGCGATCGAAGGAATAAATAACGAGCTTTCTGAATTCGCGAAGCTCATGTTCGGCGGCGGCAGGGTCGCTCTCGTGATCGAAAAGCCTGTGGTTACACCCGTTCTCGAAGCTGTTGATGGAATTATTCCGGAGATTGTCGCGGAAGGGGAGGAAGAAATGCCTCGTCAGGGAATCGATATCGAAGTTTCTCTTCCAAAGAAGAGAATCAAGGGACTTGATGTACTTTCAGGAGGAGAAAGAAGCCTTTTGGCTGTCACTATCCTTTTTGGTCTTATTTCCATCTCGCCCCCGCCCTTCATCGTTTTTGATGAAGTGGATGCGGCTCTCGATGAGAGGAATGCCCGCCGTTTTGGCGAACTCCTTACGAGATTTATGGGAAAGAGCCAGTTTATCGTCGTAACCCACAACAGAGCCACTATGGAATCGGCTAATGCCCTCTATGGTGTCACTATGGGCGATGATGGCGCCTCGAAGCTCGTTTCATTAAAGCTTTCCTAGGGCTTTTGTTTGACAAGGGACCCCTTTTTTCCTACTATTCGAAGCAATTATGTTGTCGATCAAACTGCGTCGGATAGGAAAAAAAGGTCAAGCTTCTTTTAGGGTCATCGCTGCTGAAGCGCGCTCTAAGACTAGTGGAGCTTTTGTGGAAGATCTTGGATGGATCGACCCGCACGCTAACCGCTTTGAATTGAATAAGGATAGAATTTTTTATTGGTTGAGCCAGGGAGCTCAGCCGACCGAGACTGCCGGAGATTACATCAAGAAATCGGGCATAGAGCTCAAAGGTCGTAAGTAAACCGTATCGATCGAACCACGCATGGACCAAATACCAGCCGATCAGCAATTTCTAGAGTTTCTTGTTAAGTCCATTGTTGATCATCCGGAAGATGTGGTTGTAAAGAGACAGATCGATGAGATGGGAGTGCTTCTCTCGCTTAAGGTGAACCCCCAGGATATGGGTCAGATCATCGGACGCGAAGGAAGCACTGCTAAGGCCATCCGTTCTCTTCTCAGGATCGTAGGCGTTAAGAATAACGCTCGCGTAAACCTGAAGATTGAGGAGCCCGAAGGATCTACTCATGGTGAGCCCCAACAGGCCGTCTAGAACTCTTTAGTCTGAAACCGAAGATATACCCCGCTCACGTTGTTAATGTGATTGGGGTATATTTTTATAATCAAAAGAAGACGAATGAAATTCGATATACTCACAATCTTTCCCGACATATTCGAATCGTATATTTCCGAATCGATCATAAAGCGAGCTAGGGAAAAGAAGCTTATCAATATAAAAGCGTGGAATCTGCGCGATTTTTCGCGTGAAAGGCATCTTAAGGTAGATGACCGACCGTACGGCGGCGGCCCCGGCATGGTTCTCCAGATAGACCCTATTTTCCGCGCCATAAAGAGGGTTCTTCGTGGCACTAAAGGAAAAACGAGAGTTATCGCTTTTTCTCCTTCAGGTAAGAAGTTGGATGATGTGATGATCAAGCGCCTTATTAAATACGACCGCCTGGTGCTTATTTGCGGCCGTTATGAGGGTATAGATGAGCGCGTCATGAAGAATATCGCCGACGAGAAGGTCTCGATAGGTGATTACGTCCTCTCGGGAGGGGAGCTTCCGGCAATGGTCCTTATCGAGGCGGTCAGCCGGTTCATTCCCGGTGTCTTAGGCAAGACTGAGTCTTTGGAGACCGTGAAGGGCTCTTATCCGGTCTATACGAGGCCGGAAGCCTATGAACCTGAAAAGGGGAAGAAATGGCGTGTGCCCAAGGTTCTTTTAGGCGGAGATCATAAAAAGATAGAGGAATGGCGCGGAAAATACGGCATTTCTCGTTGACATGAGCCCCTCTTTTCCATATACTTTCCCGGTATAAGTTATGACTACCGCTCAGGAAGAAATCAAAAGCGTCGAAGCTGCGGTTCCAGAAACCGCCCTTTCCGCAGAGGAGGTTTTGCTCCTCCAGGAGATGGCCGAAGCCGGCCTTCTCTATGGACTGAATAAGTCCAAGACGCATCCTAAGATGCGCCCTTATATCTTTGCCACCAGGAGTGGTGTCGAGATTATTAACCTTGAATTGTCGATCAAGCTCATCACTAAGACTGCTGAGTTCTTGAAGTCGGTCACTTCGTCCGGCAAGAAAGTTCTTATTGTCGGAACTTCTCCTTCCTGCAAATTTGCAGTCAAGGAATTCGCCGAGAAGGTCGGTATGCCATATGTCAATGAGCGTTGGCTCGGAGGAACGGCTACCAACTTTCGCGCCATCTCTGAGAGGATCCGCTACTACAACAAGCTGATCGCCGACAGGGAATCGGGAGCTCTTCAGAAGTACACCAAGAAGGAGCGCATCATGATCGATAAGAAAATCGAAAAGATGAGTCTTCTTTTCAAAGGAATCAGCACTATGTCTGAACTTCCTAGCGCTATCCTTGTCCTTGATCCTGAAGTGAACAAGAACGCTGTTGCTGAAGCTAAGGAACTCAAGATCCCTGTTATCGGACTCGCTAACACTGATCTTGATCCTAAGTTTGTTAACTATGTCATAACTGGCAATAACAGATTGACCCCTTCCATAGCTTGGGTCTTGAACCACCTCGAGGCGAGCTTCACTAAAGTAGTATAATTAAACAGTGCGTTGGTTAAGCGGCTCCGGCCTATTCGGCCGTGCCTCATGCCTGCACCGATAAAGACTAATATCACGATTGATATGACCGAAGACATAAAAAAGCTTAGAGAAGAAACCGGTGCTGGTGTCATGGACGCTAAGAGAGCGCTGGATGATGCCGCCGGAGATTACGATAAGGCCGTAGCTCTCATCAAAGAGAGGTGCGTAGCCAAAGCTGACAAAAAGGCCGAGCGTGTTACTGGAGCTGGACTGATCTTTTCCTATATCCATGGTGAAAAGGTCGGTGTCCTCCTTGAACTTCGTTGCGAAACTGATTTCGTCGCTAAGACCGACGATTTCAAGAATCTCGGGCATGATATTGCCATGCAGATCGCCGCGATGGGGTCGGAGTCAGTCGAAGGACTGCTTACTGAGCTTTTCATCAAGGATTCCAGTGTCACGGTTGAAAATCTCATCAAAGGCGTGATCGCTAAGGTTGGCGAAAACATTCAGGTGGGAAGGTTCTGCCGCTATGCTTTATAGCTTTATTCTTGAGACTCTGATGTTCGTCAGTCTCGGAGCGATCGTCATGATCGTTGCGAGAGGTCTTCCCAGGATGGAAGATGAGGTGACCACCGAACGCCATGCCCGCGATTTCTGGGCTATGGTCGCGAAGAAGGTTCCTCTCGACAGGATCGACGAGTCTTTCAATCACGCTTTTCATAAGTTTCTTCGCAAGTCGAAGGTTTTCATTATGAGAGCGGATAATATCGTTACTGGAAAACTGAAAAGTTTCCGTTCGGATAATAAGCGCTCCGGCGCTTCTCTTCCTTCGATGGAATCCATTTCAGAAAACGACCAATAAGGAATCAGTAAAACAAAATAGGGAAGAAGCCGAGCGTGAGGCTCGGCTTTTCCACATTTACACGGACTTGTATAAGTAGAATATTCATAACGTTACCAATGTGTCCGGCCGGACACATTGGTAACGTTTGAGTGGGGAAGGAACATGACTTTAACGTTCTAATTCTTCTCCGCATGCAGATATAAAATAAAAAGCTCCTAAATCGCGTAGCGAGACGGAAATGAGATAAGTGAAACTGTACTCATACAGCGAGCGAAGTATCATTTCGTCGCAGTAGTGATTTAAGAGCTTATACCGTGCACGGGGAAGGGAGTCTCACTGCTCGTTAAAATACATCCGTATTTTAACTGCGCTCACGAACCCATCGGTTCGTGTACTCCGCCACGGGAAACCTCCCGGTTTCCCGACCCCACCCCCTTTCGTCTCCTTCCCCGCATGCAGATATAAAATAAAAAGCTCCTAAATCGCGTAGCGAGACGGAAATGAGATAAGTGAAACTGTACTCATACAGCGAGCGAAGTATCATTTCGTCGCAGTAGTGATTTAAGAGCTTATACCGTGCACGGGGAAGGATTCGAACCTTCGTAGCCCGAAGGCGACAGATTTACAGTCTGTTGTAATTGACCGCTCTACCACCCGTGCTTTTGCCAGTGAAATCCTGACTTGGAAAATTAAAGCAGAAACGCTTAAAAAATCCAAGACTTGGGTTATACTTCTTTTGTTTGATGAATATCACGGTCATAGGTAATAGTACGAGTTATAAAGAAGGCCTCAAAGCGATGCTTTCTGAGGATAATTCTCGTGTTATTCCTTAGTAGGATATATGGCTTGTCTCGATTTTTGAATCCGATGTTCTCATCCTTTCCGGAGGGCACAAATTGGCCGTTATGGGGAACGAAGAAGCTTTTATTAAAGAGTTCGAGATGATCCGTAATTTCGAGGGCCCGATCCTCGGCATCTGCCTTGGTTTTGAGATCATCGTGCGTGCATTCGGGGGGGGCAGACTTGAGGTTTATGCCCGAAAAGGAAAGAGGGACTATAGATATGGTTCTCGTGAACCCAGACAGTCTTTTTGAGCGGTTGCCGAACTTTAGTGTCTTTAAGAACCACCGATGGGTAGCAAGAGACCTTCCAGGCGAGCCTATTTCGATCGCATGCTCCAAGGACGACATAGAGCTGGTCCGCTATATTATCCGTCCGATCTACGACATCCAGTTCCATCCGGAGATATTTTCCGATGTTTTCTGTGGCGACGAGATATTTCGTAACTTCTTTATAATTTCCGGGGGTTATCCCTCTGGAGGGTTGTTAATAAGGTTTTAGGCCGTTAATATGTCTTTTAAAGCCACCTTAGCTCAGTGGTAGAGCAACACTTTTGTAAAGTGTCGGTCCTCGGTTCAAGTCCGAGAGGTGGCTCAAAATGGTGCTTTTCAGAGACTTGTCAGATTTTCTGATATAAGTTTAAATTATCAGGTTCCATCTTACTAAAAGGAGGTGAGATGGAGCACGCCAAAGTAGTTCAGTGGCAGAACGCTTTCTTGGTAAGAAAGAGGTCGTGGGTCCGATTCCCACCTTTGGCTCACGGTTACGGTTCTCCTTATTGGGGAATCGGACGCCG
>CAZRNY010000009.1:26212-30764 GCA_964601595.1 uncultured Candidatus Saccharibacteria bacterium
CGATTTTGAGCGACGGCGAAAAATCGAGTCGATGGGATTCCCACCTTTGGCTCACGGTTACGGTTCTCCTTATTGGGGAATCGGACGCCGGACTGAAGGTTTTTCACCAGAAAAACCGAAGGAGGCGGGGCCGGAGACCGATTTTGAGCGACGGCGAAAAATCGAGTCGATGGGATTCCCACCTTTGGCTCACTCGGCCCGCTTGTCAAAACTAGCGGAAAGAGATAATATCCAACTCGCAAATGGCGAAGTCCAAGTATTCGGAAAATCTTATAAGGCTGAAGTGCTCCGCCTGTGGCAGGGTTAATTATTTTACCCGCAAGAATAAGAAGAAGGTGGAACGAAAGATCACCCTCGCCAAGTTCTGCTCAGGTTGCAGAGCTCATAAGACTCATAAGGAATCCGGAAAGAAATAAGCAACGATCCCGCACCATGATGGCGCGGGATTTTTGTTTTGGGATATAATTTCACCCATATGGACGAAGATCGTTCTGAATACGGCAATTTGGTGGATTACCTGGCTGAGAAAGGCTACTTAAAGGACCCAGACTATGCCGCTGCTTTCAAGGAGATAAGGAGAGAAGACTTTCTTCCTGACTATTCTAAGGAGAGGGCCGCCGAAGACCGCCCTATCCCTATCGGGGAAGAGCAGACTTCTTCGCAGCCGCTCACCGTCGCTTTTATGCTCTCGGAGCTTAAGCCGAGAAAAGGCGACCACATTCTCGATGTCGGTATGGGCGGAGGCTGGCAGGCGGGCCTACTCTCGAAGATCGTCGGCAAGGAAGGAAAGGTGACGACTGTCGAAAGGCTCCGTTCCCTTTATGATCTCGGCAAAGCAAACTTAGAAAAATACGGATTCGTTTCTTCTGGCGTGACCGAAGTGATCTTCGGCGATGCCTCGAAAGAGATCGGTTCCAATGGGCCATATGATCGCATCATCTCGGCCGCTGAAGTCGACGAAGTTCCGGAGCTCTGGAAGAAGTCTCTTGTCGTCGGTGGCACCATGGTCTTTCCGACTAAGGGAAAGCTAGTCGTCGCTCACAAGACTCATGCCGATGAATTCGAGACTAAGGAATATTTCGGCTTCGGTTTCACTCCGCTCATAGAAAGCTAATAACATGATCGCAATAGGACACAGAGGAGCCAAAGGAAGAGCTCCCGAAAATACGCTGCTTTCCTTTAAGAAGGCGATAGAGCTCGGCGCTGATATGATCGAGTTCGATATCCATCTTTCTAAGGATGGCGTTCCTGTCGTGATCCACGACGACACGATCGATCGGACCTCTTCGGCTAAAGGACCAGTCAACTCATATACTATCGAAGAGCTTAAGTCTTTCGACTTCGGTCTGGGCGAACAGATCCCGACTCTCGTCGAGGTTCTGGATGCCGCCGAAAGGCATTGCAAGGTAGATATCGAGATAAAGGACCTAGAGGCCCTCAACCCTGTCGTCTGCGAGATAAGGAAGAGGTTAGTAAGCGGCGCCTGGAAGAAGAGCGACTTTATGATCTGCTATTTCGGCGTGAAGGTGCAGATCCTCTTCAAGCTGAAGATGTGGGGTATCGAGACAGCTATCCTCTCCGAGAGGTGGCCGTACCTTTCTGCTATCGCGGCAAGGCTGATCGGCTGCGGCTCGCTAAATATCGAAGACAAGAAGTGCTCCCGCGGCCTTATCGTTTTCTCCCATCTTATAGGGCTCAAGATTAACGTCTGGACGGTCAATACGCCGGAAGAGATAACCCGCTTCAAGGAGATGGGCGCGGATGGCCTGATAGGGGACTTTCCGGACCTCATCAAAGCCTTTGACTGAAGGCACTCCTCGTGATATATTCTTCCTCGAAGCATCCGCAGAAGGATGGGTACCGGTAACGGTATAAATGGTCTCTTACGAGATCAGCCCGCCCGAGGAAAGCCATACTGCGGCCTGTCCGCGGTTTTTAGTTCCGAAACGGAAGGGTGCTCGCAAAGGTCGAATAGATTTGCACATCATTTAATGCTTACAAAAGCAGAGAAACAAAATGTAATTGAAGGAGGAGTAGAAAGCCTGAAGGGCAGCCGCTCTATCGTTTTCATTGATTTCGCCGGCGTGAAAGCGCAGGACATCAATGGTTTCCGCCGCAAGGTGAGAGACGTGAACGGAGAGATGTCTGTCATCAAGAAGAAGCTTCTCCGCGTAGCTTTCGAAAAGTCCGGCGTCGATTTCGACCCCGAGATATTCGAAGGTCAGGTTGGAACGATAATTTCCAAAGAAGATCTTTATGTCATCGCCGCTCCCGCAGTGAAGCTCGATGCCTCTAAGGTCCTCGGAGGATATGATCTCGAAGCGAAGAGATTCGTTTCCGCCGAAGAAGTCGTCATGCTCGGCAAGTTGCCTTCGAGAGAGGTTCTCCTTTCTCAGGTTGTCGGCATGGTCGCTTCTCCTATCCGTTCCTTCATGTTCGTCTTAAAGGAGCGTGCCAATAAGATCGCTTAAAAGATAAAAACCTAAGGTCAAATAAAAATGGAAAAATTCGAAGATATCATCTCTAAGATCGAAGGACTTACCGTTGCCGAGCTCGCTGAGCTCGTCAAGGCCCTCGAAGAGAAGTTCGGTGTTTCCGCTTCCGCTATGGCTGTTGCCGGAGCCGGAGCTGGTGCCGCCGTTGCTGAAGAGAAGACTGCTTTCAACGTCTTGTTGAAGGCCGCCGGAGAGCAGAAGATCAACGTCATCAAGGTTGTCCGCGAAGTTACCGGTCTCGGTCTCAAGGAAGCCAAGGATCTCGTTGATGGAGCTCCCAAGATGGTTAAGGAAGGACTCAAGAAGGAAGATGCTGATGCTCTCAAGGCTACCCTTGAAGCTGCCGGCGCTTCTGTCGAGATTCAATAATTACTACCTAAAAACGCCCCCAATGGGGGCGTTTTTGTTTCTTTACCCATGATTGCCTTCATAGTATTATTCACGGGTATTTTGGGCGCTTAGCTCAGCTGGTTAGAGCGTTGCATTCACATTGCAGAGGTCACAGGTTCGAGTCCTGTAGCGCCCACATATTAAAAAAGAGAGCCCTGAAAGGGTTCTCTTTTTTAATATATAGAGATGTAACAGGACTCGAACGTTGAAGGGGGTCGGGGAAAGATTCTAAATCTTTCCCCGTGTAGGAAGTATTGGAAACCGAGGGTTTCCAAAGCGCAGCCGGCCGAAGGCCGTAGCGAGCAGTGAGATTCCTGTAGCGCCCACTCTCGGATATCCTCGTTTTGGGTTAGTTTTCTTATGGTAGCCGTCTGCGTGATCCATTTCTGAGTCTAATTAAAGTGATAATATTAAGAAAACAAAAAGCAGGATAGCTATCATCAAATGGAATTTTTAAAAGAAAAAAATATATTCAAGCTCATTATTGTATTAATAGTAGTTTTATTACTTATTGATGTATTATTTATGGCTTCTTTTTTTAAAAAAGAAAAAGAGGGAATACCCATAGAGACTAATATCGAAAAAAATTTAGTTCTTGAAGATGTATATAAAAAAGAAGAACTGCCAGATCACAATACGGTTTGTTTTCCAAATAAAAAATTTCTGTGTAAACAAGATAAATGTGTTTCAGTAGATCCAACAGTTTTTAATCTTATTATCGGCTTATCTCAAACATCATCCAATAATCCCGCTATAGCTAGGTGTGATTCTAATGGCTGCGATGTGTATGAGTCAGTATTTGAACCAAGTGGAGATTATGCAAACATTCAACCAATCGAGCCCAAAGGAATGATAATGAAAATGTCGATAAAAGATCTTAAATATACAGAAATAACCACTCTTGGATTAGATACATACATATCCTATGGTTATTGTCTTCCTGAATCAGATATCTAACCATATATTTCTATGACCCTTTCCTCCCTCTTCCGTGAAGCCTCTTCTTCCGCCATCGAATCGCGGGTTTTTCCCGGATGCGTGATCGGCTTCGTTACGAAAGAAGGGGACAGGGGCGTCTTTCCTTTCGGTAACTTAAGCTACGAATCCGGATCTCCTGAAGTAAGAGAAGATACGATATACGACGTAGCCTCTGTCACTAAATCCATCCCGACGGGAAGTCTCGCTCTCCAGCTGCTTAACGAGAAGAAGTTGGATCTCGATGCGAGCCTTATAGACTACATTCCCGAATTTAATAACTCGGATCGCGATAACGTTCGTATCCGTCACCTTTTAACCTATACCCTCGACGGCTACGGCCTCGCTTCGCTCCGTAATAATTCGGCGGAAGAGATCCGCAAGTCTCTCCTTACTCATGATTTCGTAAATCGCCCCGGAACGGTTTTTAAATACACCAACATCCCCGCCGCTCTCCTCGGTTTTGTCATCGAACGCGTTACGGACGATACTATCGATCACCTCGCGGACGAGCGCTTCTTTACGCCGCTCGGCATGAGCCGCACCACTTTCTTTCCGGAGAACTTCATAAGAGAAGATATAGCGCCGACGGAGATAGACGACTGGAGGGGATTGGTTCATGGCGTCGTTCACGACGAGAGCGCGTATGTCTGTAAGAAGGACGAGAAGATTATGGGGCATGCCGGATTATT
>CAZRNY010000010.1:0-26110 GCA_964601595.1 uncultured Candidatus Saccharibacteria bacterium
CCTTCAAAGCAGAAGGAGGCTCGTGCCTGGATAATGGCTGCCGTTCAGGGATTAGGATTGATAGCTTTGAGTTTCGTCATATTAAGGACGATTAATCCGTCTCTCACGACGACCAAGCCTATTGTGCTTACTCCGGTCCCGACTATAAGCTACTCTGATATGACGCCTCTCTCTAATTTCACTCCGAGTAACTTCACTGATCTATCAGGTGCAGGCTTTGTCTCTCCCCTCGCTAGTATTAATATCGGAAACAGTGTCTATGGCATAAGATGTCACCCTATATCCAAATGTTGCAGTCCTCATAGGGGCATAGATCTATCACCTGGATGCAATGCCCCTATCAAGGCGATGAAAGGGGGAACTTTCCATGGAAAGAACGATCCTGATGGATTCGGTAATTATGTCGTCGTCGATCACGGAGATGGATATATGAGCTACTATGCTCATATGAGTCGCTTCGCTTACGGCCTTGATAATGGAGATTATGTTTCTGCCGGACAGACTATCGGCTATGTCGGTACTACAGGCTCGTCGACCGGCTGTCATCTTCATCTGGAAATAAGGAAGTCTGATGGAACCGACATCAATATAAATGGATTGTTCGGTGCACAGTCGAAACAAGCTACCATGGAGGCGCGTTGCGCTCCTTCTGGAGATTGCCCAAGAAAATCATGCAACTAATAAACATCGCCTTTGCCGCTGATAACGACCTAACGAAGGCAGTCGATTCCGTCCTTCCTGGAGGTATAGCTAATATCTTCAACTTCGGCCTTGCAGTCGGTGCTCTTCTTGCTTTTGGTACCATCATCTATGCTGGCATCCTCTATTCTTCTTCAGGAGATAATCCTTCAAAGCAGAAGGAGGCTCGTGCCTGGATAATGGCTGCCGTTCAGGGATTAGCCCTTATCGGTCTCGGATATCTGATATTGAGGACGATCAATCCTAATTTCACTTCACTTAATATAGTTCCTCCTGAGACAATCGATTCTAAATTGCTAAATGATGGTAGTGGTGGTACCGGTGGAGGCACTCGGTAGTAACATAACCCTAATTAAAGAAATCCCGCATTTTAAAATGCGGGATTTCTTTAATCTATAAACTTTATTACTACCCTTCTTCCTGTTCCTTCTCCAGTTGATTCCGTCTTTATATCCGGTCTTGTCGCTAATTCGTCGTGAACCAAGTGCCTTTCAAATGAATTCATTGGCGGCAGAGTAACATCTGTCTTCGTTACGGAAGCCTTTTTCGCGCCTGCTTTTGCAAGCTCTATTATCATCTTCTCTTTATCGCGATAATGGTCGTTTACATCGACGCTTATCGGTCCCTCATCATATTTCTTCGCCACAAGCTTAAGCACTCTAGTGAAAGAATCTATAAGAGTCGGTATATTCTTACTTCCTATAACTTCGTCGTCTATATGTATAGAGACTCTCTTGCGGTCCTCATCGAATTCTACCCTCGCCTCCCTGAAATCAAGGTAACCTATAAGGCTATTTGTTATTTCCTTTAAGTTCTTCATTTTTGGATACGGCCTCAGAAAGCTTCTGTTGAGCTACCGAGAAAATAGTCGCGACAAGCCAATATATTCCCGCCGCCGCCGGAAGATTAGATAATACTAGCACCACTAATCCGGCAAGGATAAGTCCCATTATCGTTCCGGAAGGCATCTTTATCGGACTATCCGGATCAGGCTTAGGCGTAGATATCTTTATTTGGATGAACTGCGCTAAAGCGACTATTCCTGTGAGAACCATACTTTTTTCGTTTAGGTTTATCAAGCCTAAGAAGGTATGGTTCAGAGTCGTGGGATTTGCCACGAAATTATAGAGATATGGAGTAAGATCCTTTTGTAGCCCTTCGGTAAATATTTTAAAAAGAGCCACGAAGATAGGCATTTGGATGAATATAAGAATAATGGAATAAAGTCCCGCAAAAGGGCTTATTTTATATTTCTTATAGACTGCCATGAGGGCTATTCCTTGAGCCTCATAGTTACCTTTCATCTCTTTTTGTATCTGATTAAGCTCAGGCTGCATCTTTTTTTGGATAGCCTGATACTTTATCATCTTCTGATACATCGGAAAGAGAAGAAATCTCACGATTATAGTCGCAAGGATTATTGCTACGCCGAGATCATTAAATGCAACCGTGTTATAAAGCCAGATAATCAGGTTTATAAGCGGCTTATAGAGGAAGGTATCAAATAGATATGACATTTTTTAGTTCAGAAAGTATTGATTGTTCATTATCCTGTTTTTTATCTTCTGGCGTCAAAACAGAGATCAATATATCCCTATAAGGCTGCTTTTCTGTTAAAAAAGCTTCATTTTCAGTAAAAAAGGCTTGGATCACCCTCCTTATCCTGTTTCTTTCTACAGCCTTAAGAGAATATCTCTTACTTATAGAAACCCCTATTCTAGAAAAAAGCAGGCTATTTTGAACGGATTTTGCCGTTATTAGCCTGCCTTTATAGAACCGATTGAGGTTTTTCGGCGCGAGCGATATGTTGAGTTTATACCTGCGCCTTAGCATTTAGACGGTAAGCCTCTTGCGTCCTTTAGACCTCCTGCGAGCTATTACCCTCCTTCCACCCGTAGTGGACTGTCGCTTCAGGAACCCATGAGTCCTTACCCTCTTCTTCTTCTTAGGATTGAAAGTGGGTTTCATACGAAAATCAGTATATCTTTTTTGACTATTTAGTCAATTTTAAAGGGGCTTTTCCGAGTTATCCACAGTTTTTACTTTTCTGTGGATAACTCGGTTAAAACCATTTAGTCTGTTTTTCGTCAAATCGTTTATTACAACCTGGCTTAAAGGCTGTTTTATTATAAATAGAGAGCGTCAGCTTATGACTTTCTCGTCAAAGTGAAAAATATTTTTTTAAATCAAGAGGGTTGTGGATAAGTTTCTAAAGAAAACTAAAATTAGAGACATGATGATCGATGAACTCTGGCAGAAAACTCTCAGTGAGATGGAAATTCAGATCTCACGCCCTAATTTTCTAACCTGGTTAAAGAACAGTCGCCTCATAGATAGCAAAGAAGGTGATGCTCTTATCGCTCTTCCTAATCACTTTGCTAAAGAGTGGGTCGAGGCTAAATACGGAAAGATGATCCTCGGAATCCTTCGTACTGAAGACAGCTCTATAAGAAAGATAACCTATATCGTTGACGGGTCTATAGTAAGGAAAGAAGAAAAGAAGGATACCCAGCTTACAGAGAAGCAATTGATCTTTAATGAATTCAAAGTTGACCCAGAGTCAGGTCTTAATCCTAAATATAATCTAAAGACTTTCGTTGTTGGTGGTTCAAATGAGCTTGCTTATGCTGCGTCAGCTGCTGTAACCGATACTGTCGGCTCTAAATACAACCCTCTTTTTATATATGGAGGTACTGGACTCGGTAAGACTCATCTTATCCAGGCTATTGGTAATGAAATACAGGAAAAATATAAGAATAAGTTCAAGGTAAAATATGTCTCTTCTGAAAAGTTTACTAACGATGTCATTTGGGCGATAAGAAATAAGAGGGTAGAAGACATTAAAAACGCTTATAGGAATATAGATATCTTAATAATCGACGATATTCAATTTATTGGTGGAAAAGAAAAGACCGAAGAAGAATTCTTCCATACTTTTAATGCCCTTCATGAGAATAATAAGCAGATAATCATATCTTCAGACCGCCCTCCGAGAGCGATACCAATTCTCGAAGAAAGATTAAGGTCAAGATTTGAAGGAGGAATGATCGTTGATATTGGTTTCCCTGATTATGAAACGAGAGTTGCGATCATAAAAGTAAAACTCCAAGAACATGGATATCAACTCGAAGATGATGTGGTCAGTCTTATGGCCGAAAAGGTGGAAAGAAATATCCGTGAGCTAGAAGGGATAATTAATAAACTTGTCTTTCATCGTAATCATCTTGGTAATTCATGGAATATTTCTCACGCCGAAAGACTACTTAAAGAGATAGCTGAAAAGTCCGCTTCTAATATCACTCATAGTCATGTCATTAAAGCAGTGGCCGAGTTTTACGAGATATCTTCTATCGAAATATCTGGTAAAGGAAGAAAGAAAGAGATAGTAGAGCCAAGACAAGTAGCTATGTATTTACTTAGAGAAATGCTTAATATGTCCTATCCATTTATCGCAGAAAAGATGGGAAAGAGAGATCATACGACCGCGATATATGCTTGTGAAAAGATATCTCATACGATAAATGAGAACCCGGCCTTCAGTCAGAAGATGACCATGATCAAGGATTTAATCAATAAAGGAGTATGATTCGGTCCTAGTTATGGACTTCTTGTGGATGAAGGTGAGGATAATTTGTTCATTAGAAGACAGATTGGACGAAAGCTAATAATGATGTCTGGGGATATGTGGATTACTCCAAATCTTTTTCCCAACCACTCATCCTGAAAAACTGAATAGATAAAAAGGATTTTAGAACTTATCCACTTATCCATAGCCCCTATGACTTCAACTAGTTTAATTAAATATAAAGATGAAAATAGTAATTCTTAGAAATAATCTTAAAAATGCTCTCGATGCGGTATCTCACGCATTAGGAGATAGCTCTGGTTTGCCAATACTTAAAAATGTCTTAATACGTGCCGAATCTGGCCGAATACTTCTTTGTTCTACTAATTTAGAAATGGCCGTCGTCCGCACTGTGGCTGGGAAACTGATTGATGAGGGATCTATCACTATCCCCTTTGCTTTATTTAATAATATAGTCGGTAATATCCAGAGCGAGCGTATGGAAATTTCCTCGAAAGGGAAAGGGATCATTATTAAGACTGATAATTATGAAGCAGTCATTCAGGGATTATCTGCTGATGAATATCCGATCATTCCAAAAATAGAAAATAAGGATGAATATCTTTCTATGACGGGAGAATCGTTTAAAAATTCCCTTGAACAGGTAGTCTCTGCCGCTCAAATATCGGAATTAAGGCCTGAAATAAGTGGAATATTGTTTGATATAGAGCCTGCCTCCTTAAAACTTGTCGCGACCGATACTTTTAGATTAGCTGAGAAGACCGTTCCTTTCGGGGAATTTGAAAATAGATTTTCAAAAGGTAACCGATTTATTATCCCTTTAAAACCGATTCAGGAACTTCTTCGAATAATAGATTCTAAGGGAGAGGTTAAGATCTATATTTCTACCGGACAAGTAATGGTCGAATCCGAAGGAGTTGAGGTGATTTCGCGCCTTATAGAAGGAGAATTTCCTAACTATTCACCGATCATACCGAAAGAACTTACAACAGAGATAGTTGTTGATAAAATTGAACTTAATAATTCCCTAAAGCTTGCAAGTGCCTTTACTTCTCGTGGTAATGAAGTTCGATTAAAAGTGCTTGAAGGTGAAGGCATCGAGGTATATTCCGCTGATAGCCTTCTTGGAGAGAATCGTTATTCTATTCCCGCTAAGGTTTCTGGAGAAAGGATAGAAGTCTGTTTTAATTGGAGATATATGATGGATGGCTTAAAGAGTATCGAAGGAGAATCGGTTATCATCGGTCTTCAAGGTAATATCCGTCCTTCTCTTTTGAAGTCTTCTATCGATAAGACATTCTTCTATGTCTTGATGCCTATGAAGTCTTCCTAATAATTCCCTCCTTTAGTCCAAAAACGCCCCTTAGGGCGTTTTTTGTATCAATGCGTAAGTTTATCTATCGGAATACTATTACCTCTATTTCGGCCGTCATATTCGAGTTGTCTGTCGCTTTGACTGTTATTATGTTTTGACTCTTAAGAGTAAGATTTCCTATCAGTACGGAAAAATTGAATTTATTTCCTAGATTTCCACCTTGGAAGCCGATTAGATTATTATTGAGATATATTTCGATCTTTGATATCCCCTCGTTAGATTCCGCTTCAGCAAATACAGTTGAATCTGCCTTTATGAAATCTCCATTAAGAGGGGATATAAGAGCTATAGAAACATTTCCTTTCTTTACTGATGGATTTTGTCCGGCAGCGTAGGAATATGATGATGCGGATATATCTGGTATCACATTCGTCCTTATCCAATTTTGTACTCCTTCCTCCCAATTATTGTATTGGGAATCATCAAGACGGTTAAGGAAGAAAAGGATGTTATGGATGTTATTTCTGTCAATCTCCCCTCTCATTATCGGTAAGTCTACTGCTATCGGTTCTGGATCAGAAAAGGTCTCGTTTGGACGAATTTTCACTGCTTCGGAAATAAAAGCATGCCACATAGGTATCGCAGCTAGGATGCTTGATCCTCCTTTCCCTAGAGCATAACGGTCATTATTTCCTGCCCATACGCCGACTACTAGGTTCGGAGTGTATCCGAATGCCCATGTGTCGATATAGTTATTAGTCGTTCCTGTCTTTAATGCGACTTGATATCCAGGGACTTCCGTGAGACTGAGGCTTGATAAGAAGAGGGGTGATCGTAGATTCCTGTCTGAAAGTATATCCGTTATTAATCTTGTGAAATTAGGTTCTACTACCTTTTCTTCTTCGTCCTTATATTCTTCAAGTATCCGTCCTTTTTTATCTTCTACTTTCAGTATGGAAGCCTGTTTATGTTTTATCCCGTCAGCCGCTATTACTGAATAGGCTTCAGCCATCTCTATTGGTCTCACTTCGCCTCCTCCGAGAACGAGTGAGAGTCCAATACGGCTCTTATCCCTTAATGTAGTCAGTCCGAGTTTCTCGACGAGATCAAGGGTGTAATCGAATCCGGCAAGATAGAGTGTCTTTACTGCTGTTACATTTACCGACTGAGAAAGGCTTTCTTTCAGGGTTATCGGTCCTTTAAATACATGATCGAAGTTTTCTGGGTGATAACATTTAGGATTATCAGTGTAATAATCGGGTATTGGAGAGCATTCGTCGTTCGTTGAGAATTCTGTCGGGACATCGAAGAGAATCGTGTCCGGAGTAAATCCTTTAGTGAATGCGGCAAGATATGCGAACGGTTTGAATGATGATCCTGGCTGTCTTAGAGCCTGAGTGATGATATTAAAGTTTCCTTCGAAGCGGCAGGTTCTTCCTGATATGCATCCTACTGGTTCTGAATCGGCAAAATAATCTTTCGATCCAACCATAGCGAGGATCTGTCCGGTCTTTGGGTCTTCAGCTATCAGGGCCCCGTTATGTCCTTCATAAAGCTCGGTATTTCTCTCAGCGTTCTCTTTGACGGCTTTATTAGCTATCTCTTGGAGATTTTTATCGAGAGTAGTCGTAACTTTCAATCCTCCGTTCATAACCATATCTTCGCCGTATTTATCGTTCAGATATTCTTCGATATACATCGAGAAATGCGGAGCGATGGCAAAGGATGCTTTCTTTGGTTGAGCCATTATTTTTGGCTTATTATCTGAAGAATAAATGGCCTCCTGGCTGTCTATGAAACCGAGATCCTTCATTCTTTTTATGATATGAAGCCTCCTATCCTCTAGTTCGGCTGCATGTGTTCCCCAAGGGGAGTAGTAGCTCGGTGCTTGCGGTATGGCGGCGAGCATCGATGCTTCGGCTACGGTTAGATCTTTTGCTGGATGTCCGAAATAGGTCTGTGCTGCGGCTTCTATGCCATAGGCATTCTGACCGTAAGGGATCTGATTGAGATATAGATCCAGTATCTCGTCTTTCGTATATATCTTCTCGATTCTGTAAGCGAGCACTAATTCCTTCAGTTTCCTTGTAATGCTTTTTTCGTTAGTGAGAAAAGCATTCTTCGCGAGCTGTTGGGTTATGGTCGATCCTCCTTGAGCCTTTCTTCCTTGTAATATATCGACGATAACCGATCTCATGATTGCTTGGATGTCTATTGCTGGATGATCATAGAATCCGTCGTCTTCGATCGCGATAGTAGCTTTTCTTATGGTGTCGGGGATATCTTCCGAAGATAAGGCGGTTCTCTTTTCTTCTCCATGGATCTCATAGAGTAGATTTTCTCCGGTCCTGTCATATATTTTCGTCGATTCAATTAACTCTCTGCTTGATATCTGGTCGATAGATGGAAGAGTCTTACTGAGATAGAAAATTATGGCTATGCCTGTTATCACGGCCGCTCCTATCGCTATTGATCCCCAAAGGGCAATTTTCTTTAGCTGCATTTTGATTGGTTAATTATAAACCCATAGATACTGAGACGCCCCGACCATGATTAAGGTCGGGGCGTTTTATTTCGGGAAAGTTATGATATGAACTTTCTGATATAGGACCTTCACCTGCGAGCAGGCTTGCCTCTACATCATATTGTCGTCTCCGAATTCATCTTTTATGCGATCCCTCTCTTCTTCGTCGGTATTTTCGCTGAATTCGTCTCCGAGCTCATCATCATCGCTCGTCCTGATGGAGAACCCTTCCAAATCTTCCTTGTCCGGATCATCTTCATAGACTCCGTCAGTCAGCATCTCTTCATCGTTGAAGCCTTTTACTAGGCCTTCATCTTCAAGATCTTTGGATCCATCAAAATCTTCTGGGTTCATCTATCTTATGGATGGCGTTTTATTTAGGTGTGCGACCTTTAATCCCGAAAAGTATATACGAGACTTCATTGCGGTCAAGAGGGTCTGATCAGGCCTCTTTTCCTGCGTCCATTGAGGTTGCGAGAGCGATCGCGAGAGCGTCCGAAGCGTCATCTATCGACTTGAAATCTTTGATGCCGAGTATCAGTTGGACCATCTTCATGACAGCTTTCTTATCCGCTGATCCGTATCCGGCCACGGTACTTTTTACTTCGTTCGGTGTTATCTCGATTATCTTTGCGCCACTCCTCGCGGCGGCAACCATTATAGCTCCCCGGGCTTCGGCTACCTGAAGAGCGGTTTTCTGATTGTTCGAGAAAAAGAGCCTCTCAACTGATATGGTATCGGGCGAGATCCGCTCGATTATTTCTGATAGAGAATTTGAGAGCTCTAGGAGTTTATGTGGACCCTGACCTTTAGCCAGCTCGATAACGCCGTAGTCGAGGATGATTATCTTCGATCCCTCTGTCCTGATCGCTCCATAACCCATCCTATTTGTCCCGGGATCTATTCCGAGGATCGTCTTATTAGTCTTCATCCCCTATTTCGGCGTTCGTGAATATTTCCGATATGTCATCGTGTTCATCGATCGCCTCCATAAGACTTATGACTTTCTCTCGATCTTCTTCGGAGAGACTTTGATTGAGCTTCGGGATAAATTCTCCTTCTTCGTTCATATCGAACATCCAGGCAACTGATCCTTGTTCAGCGAATTTCGCTTTATTATCGGAAAGAAGCTTCTTTATCTCTGAGATCGTCCTGTTACGGCTGTCGGTTATAGCCTTGATTATGAAGGCTGTTCCTGATGGTCCATATGCTTCGATCACGAGCTCATCGGTCGGATTATCTTTCGCTTTATTTATCGCCCTGTCGATATTCTCTTTTGGAACATTCGCTTCCCTAGCTTTCTCGACAGATGTTCTTAGGCGTGGATTAAAATCCGGATTAGGTTCCATTTTTGCGGCTATACCTACCGCTGCAAGTAGTTTTGTGAACTGTTTAGCCTTCTTTTGGTCAGTAATAGCTTTCTTGTGCTTTATCTGAGTCCATTTATTGTGGCCGGACATTGGTTTATATTGTTTTATATACGTAAATGGCACTAGAAGACAAACCGGTAAAGATAACAAGTGAAGTAAAGGTTCGTATTTGGAGCGATCAGACCATCGATTCGGTCTCGAAGGCTATCGCTGACCTATTGGCTACTCAGGCTTCTACTACCGAGCTTATAGAAGCGATTCTTTCTGGATCGCTGTCTCTTGATGCCTCTGATGTACATTTTGAGCCGGAAAAGGAAGAAGTAAAGATAAGATTCCGTTTAGACGGCATTCTGAATGATCTGGGAACTATCGGTCTTTCTGAATACTCCTATATCGTAAGTAGGACGAAACTCCTTGGTGGTTTGAAGCTGAATATTTCCGAAGCTGCTCAAGATGGTCGCTTCACTATCCTCGCGGATGATGGCAGGGTGATCGAAGTCCGTGTTTCTCTTAATCCTTCCGAATATGGCGAAACCATCGTCTTAAGGGTTCTCGACCCTAAGACTATCTCCTTAGATCTCTCTAAGGTCGGTTTTAGTAAGGAAGATGAGGATTTAGTTACAAAAAACCTCAAGAGACCGAATGGCATGATCTTAGTTACTGGTCCTACGGGATCAGGAAAGACGACCACTCTCTATGCTTTCCTTCAGTCAGTCAGTAATTCGGAAGTAAAAGTGATTACTATCGAAGATCCTATCGAATACCATCTCGCGGGCATCCAACAGACCCAAGTCGATGAAAAGGTAGGTTATGACTTCAAGAACGGCCTGAGATCGCTCTTAAGACAGGATCCGGACATTCTCCTTATCGGAGAGATAAGAGACTTGGAAACGGCTGAGATAGCCATGAACGCCTCTCTTACGGGACACATCGTCTTCTCGACTCTTCATACGAATAGCGCCGCTGGTGCTATTCCGCGTCTTATAGATCTCGGAGTGAAGCCGCAGATTATCGGTCCTTCCCTAAATATGATCATTGCTCAGAGGCTTGTACGCAGACTTTGTGATAAGTGTAAGGAAAAATATGTTCCTGAAGGAGAGATAAAGGAAAAGTTTGAATCTTTCATTGCTTCCCTTCCTTCAAGGATCGATCGTTCGGGATATTCTGAAATTTATTTATATAGGCCAAAAGGATGTCCCGAATGTCGCAAGGGCTATAAAGGACGTATCGGTATTTTCGAGCTTCTGGAAATAAACAAGGATTTTGAGATACTTATACATAAGGAGACCTCTACTGTTGAACTTGAGAGAGCTGTTTCTGAAAAAGGCTTTGTCACTATGCAACAGGACGGACTCTTGAAGATCTTGGCCGGCACTACGGACTTGGACGAAGTTGAAAGGATTACTGGTCCTATCGAGTGGTAATCCGGACATTCTGTCCGGACACAAAAAATCCGCTTCGGATGCTTGATAGTTTTTAAAACCCTAATGTCACAAGGACAAAAGAGTGGTGGGGATATCTCCGAGGCGAACCCCAGCCGAAACCAAGGTGGCCATTAACTAAGAGAATATCCTTTCAAGCGTCTTTAGCGGATTTGATAAAAGACTAACATATAGGAAATACATTGTCAAGACCCATGGAAAATGGCCAGAATCGTCCGATTCCGGACGAACAATCTCTAGATTCAGTTCTTAGGCCTGTTAATTTTGAAGAATATATAGGTCAGGAGCCGATTAAACGGAGTCTTCGTATTATTCTTGATTCGGCCAAGAAGAGGAGTGATACCGTAGATCACCTTCTTTTCTATGGCCAAGCTGGTCTTGGAAAGACTACACTTGCCCATATCGTGGCCAAGGAGATGGAAGGAAACCTTAAGGTTACTTCTGGTCCGGCGATTGAAAAGACAGGAGACTTGGCCGCCATTCTGACAAACCTTGAACCTGGTGATGTCCTCTTTATTGACGAGATCCATCGTTTAAACCGAATGATCGAAGAAGTCCTTTATCCGGCCATGGAAACAAGGATGTTAAACATCGTTATCGGTAAAGGACCTTCCGCAAGAACGCTCTCTCTCGATCTTCCTCCTTTCACTCTTGTCGCGGCAACAACGAGAGTGAATCTTATTTCCAATCCTCTCCGCTCTCGTTTCGGTGCCGCTTTCAGACTCGATTATTATGCTAACGAAGATATCAGCGAGATTATCCGTCGCTCTGCGCGGATCATGGGAGTGAAAATATCTGAGCCTGCGATCGATATGCTCGCACGCGCGAGCCGCTTTACTCCGAGAGTCGCGAACAGGCTTTTAAGAAGAGCGAGAGATGTCCAGGAGGTAAGAGATCTTCTGGAGATAGATGTAATAAGTCTTACCGAGCTCTTCAATATCCTCGATATAGATGAGATGGGGCTCGAATATCAGGATCGTCGCCTTCTAAAGATAATCGCTAAGGATTTCAAAGGGGGACCGGTCGGAATCAATGCTCTTTCTTCTGCTCTCGGAGAAGAGAAGGGAGTTATCGAAGATGTCTATGAACCGTATCTCGTTAAAATGGGACTTGTAAGAAGGACGGCTGGAGGCAGAATGCTTACGGAAGAAGGAGAGGAGTATTTGAAACTCTCCGAAGAGAGGTTATCTTGATACGGATGAAGATCCGTTCCGAATCTGAAATGAAGGCGGCAGGGTCATCTGCCGCCTTTTTTGTCGCTAAGTCGGGTAATAAGGATAAGAAAGCGGTCGTAATCGGCCTCTTTGGTGATCTTGGCGCCGGTAAGACCGTATTTTCCAAGGGATTTCTCAGTTTCTTCGGCATAAAGAGGGTGGTCAGTCCTACATTCTCCGTTATGAAGAAGTATCCCATTAAGGGTTTTTCTTGGAAGAACATCTATCACCTCGATTGTTATCGCTTGAAAGATCCTTCAGAATTGATTGTTCTGGGTTTTGAGAAAATTGTCGCCGATCCCGAAAATATTATTCTCATCGAGTGGCCGGAGATGGCTGGATCTTTCTTTAAAGGGTTGTCGGTCCGCATCTCTCATGGAAAAGAGGAGATAGAAAGGAATATTTTCCTCCCCGCCAGACTTAAAGGCTAAGGTCAGTTATAATTTAGGAGTTATTTCTTCCTAATATGATAAAACTGCTGATAATAGACGCTAATTCTCTCATTCACCGTGCTTTTCACGCCCTTCCTCCTCTTACCGACCTCGAAGGGAAGCCGGCCGGAGCCTTATATGGCATCTCGAGCATATTGATGAAGGTCTTTAAAGACCTTCATCCTGATTTTATCGTTGCCGCCTTTGATCGGCCGGAGCCGACTTTTAGAGCCAAGGAATACGCTGCTTATAAGGAAAACCGCCCGAAAGCGGCTGATGATCTCGTTTCTCAGATAATAAGATCAAAAGATGTGTTTACTGCTTTTGGCATACCCTGTTTTGAAAAATCTGGGTTTGAGGCTGATGATGTGATTGGTACGATTGCGGAAAAATATAAATCGGAGAAAGGGATCGATAAGATAATGATCCTTTCTGGCGACCTCGACACCCTTCAGCTGGTTGATAAGGATAAGGTTGTTGTCGAATTTCCCATAAAAGGTATCAGCGAATTCACTGAATATAATGAATCCGGCGTAAAAGAAAGATTGGGTATTTCTCCTGAAATGGTTCCTGATTATAAAGGGATAGTCGGTGATTCATCGGATAATATTCCGGGCGTTCCCGGAGTTGGTCCGAAAACGGCTGTTTCCATTCTTACTAGCTATGGCTCCCTTGAAGACTTCTATGAGCTTCGTCCGGAGCCGAAGACTTCGGCTCTAAAGAAGATGTATGAAGGGGAATCATCCGCCAGGATGTCTAAAAAGTTGGCTACCATTATTCGTGATGTCCCAGTAGACCTTCCTCCTTTTTCTGGTCTCTCTCGCGAAACTTTTTCCGAAGAGAATCTTGTTTCATTCTTTGATTCGATCGGCTTTAAGAATCTATCGAATAGATTGAAAGAAAAAGGATTATAATTTTTTTTTGCCGGCAAGCGTTCGTTGTATACTTATACGAGTTGAAAAAAGAATCTTTCATCTCGAGAGTACTTTGCAAGGAAACGCTGCCGGCTTTTATTTTCCTGTTTCTTTCGATCGGCCTCTTGGTCGTTTCTCTTATATACCTTCCCTTATTATTTTTGGCTTTGATCGGTATAGTCGCGACCTTTGGCACCGTCTCTCTCTTTATCTTTGGCGCGATAACCGCTGATCGGAGCGAAGAGCTTTTATTAGAGAGGGGACGCAGTGAAAGACTTATATCCAATCTTGATGATGCTGTCATTGGCTATGATCCTGATTTTAAGATCATTTTCTGGAACGGATCGGCGGAAAAGCTTTTTAAGATAGTTAAGACCGATATTGTCGGTAAGGTAATCTCTCCGGAAAAGATATCGGAACCGGCCTTCAAGCTTGTTGTTCAGACTGTCTTTCCTTCCCTTGCTCCTTCAGTCGTGAAAAAAAGTCAGCCTGGAGAATATCCTCAGGTTGTCGATCTTTCCTTTCAGGAGCCCGCTCTAGAGCTCACTGTTTCGACCGATAGGATCTTGGATGATAAGGGATTAGTTCGCGGATTCATTAAGGTTATAAAGAATAGGACGAGAGAAGTTGAGCTCATTAGGTCTAAATCTGAATTCATCACGGTTGCTGCCCATCAGCTCCGCACTCCTCTTACTGCCGTTCATTGGATATTTGAGACTCTTGTGAAGAGTAAGTTAGAGCCTGCGGATAAGGAGCTAGTTGATAACGGTATGACTGCGTCGGTAAAGCTTCTGAAGATAGTTAATGATCTTCTAGATGTCTCTAAGATCGAATCAGGAAAATTTGGCTATCAGTTCGTTAATCTCGATATAGTCGCTTTTATAGAAGATATGTTGAGCAACGCTCAGATAGTAGCGAAAAAATTCGGCGTCGCTGTCTATTTCGAAAAGCCTACTACTCCAGTGATGATCTATGCGGATCCGCAGAAGCTCGGTATCGCTCTTTCGAATCTGATAGATAACGCTATCAAATACAATGTTAAGAATGGAGAAGTAAGGGTTAAGATCGAGCCTTATCCCAACAAGCCTTACATTCAGATAAGTATCAGGGATACTGGTGTCGGCATTCCTCCTGAAGGGATAAAGAAGCTCTTTGGTAAATTCTATCGCGGAGATAATGTTGTTCGCTCTCAGACAGAAGGAACGGGGCTGGGTCTCTATATCGCGAAAAACATCATTGTTCGTCACGGCGGAAACATTTCTGCTGAGTCTATTCTTGGTCGCGGTACTACATTCTATATAGTGCTCCCAACGGACTCACGCCTTATTCCTCCGAAAGAAGTGGCAGTCAGCGACTTTTTCTAAAATCGGTCTATCGGCCGATTTTCTGTTATATTGGTTTTATGCCAGAACTTCCGGAAGTCGAGAATACCGTCCGTAGTCTCGAAAAGAAAATAGTCGGAAAGACTCTCTCTTCCTTTTGGACTAATACGCCGAATCTCATTAAAGGCGGCGGAGCCGCGAAGATGTCGGAGTTTATTAAGGATCGAAGGATCGTTTCTGTAGCTCGCAGAGCAAAAAATATCTTAATCAGCCTCGATAATCACGGCCTTATCCTTATCCACCTGAAGATGACGGGCCATCTGATGGTCGGTAAATGGAAGCTCATCAAAGAAAAAGGAAAAGAAAAAGCGGTTACGACAGGTGATGGGAGGATGACAGATAAGGTTAATGACTATATAAGAGTCCTCTTTTCCTTTAAAGATGGCACCGAGATGGCTCTTTCTGACCTTCGGAAATTTGCTAAGGTATCTTTCGGACCGGAAGAAGAAGTGTTTGAGAAGGAAGGTATCCTTTCTCTTGGTGAAGAAGCGACTGACATCTCTCTTCCTAACTTCAAAAAGGCGGTTTCCAGATCAAGTAGACCTATAAAGATTGTCCTTATGGATCAGAATAGGATAGCGGGAATAGGTAATATTTATTCCGACGATATCCTTTGGAAAGCTAAGATTCATCCCCTTCGCCCTGCTTCGTCTCTTTCTGATCACGAATTGAAAGCTATTTATAAGGCGACTGGGGAGATATTGAAACTAGCCATCTCTTTAGGTGGTACTTCTATTTCAGATTATCGCGATACGGAAGGTAATCCCGGCGGTTACGGCGATGTTCGTCTCGTCTATAGGCGTGATAATGAGCCTTGTTCCCGATGTGGCACGAAGATAAAACGCCTTAAATCAGGTGGGCGATCAGGTAGATATTGCCCTCTGTGTCAGAAGATATAAAAAACGAGTCCCCTATCAGGGGGCTTTTTGTTGGGGTATATTTATGACAATGATCGTTCTCGTCTCCGGTCCTAACTCATATATTAGAAAGAAAAAGTCCTCTTGGGTTGCTGAAGAATATCTGAAAAAGTATGGATCATTGGGTTATGCTGAATTTGATGGAGCGCTCGGAGATGTAACCCCTTTCGTCTCTTTTATAAGGAATAAGCCTATGTTTAGCCTTGTTTCTTTCGGCTTTTTAAAGGATATCGAATGGAGCGTCCTCTCTGGAGATTCTAAATCTTCTCTTATTTCTACCCTTAAATCTATTCAGGAAGATAAGGAATCGATGGTTCTTATCTCCGCTGAAGAGACCCCTTCCGGTGATTTTGCCTTTATTTCCGAGGTAGCAAAGCCCTTTATCCCCTGTCTCGACCTTGAAGGAAAAGAACTCAGTACTTTTATCGATAAAGAGGCTAAAAATAAAGGAGTTAAGCTATCTGCTTCCGAGATAAACTCTCTTATTGAGGCTCTTGGATCTGATTTATGGTCTATTGAAGGAGAGATAGATCGCCTTTCTTTATTGCCTGACGCAAAAGTCAGCCAAAAGCCTTTCCAAAATATACCCTATTTTGAACTTTTGAACGGCTTAAAATATTCATCTACCCCGGAAAGAAAGCTGGTAGCTCTCGAGATTCTTCTTTCGGTAAATAAAGAAGACCCTGCTAGGGTCTTCAATGGGCTTGGCTTTTCCGCTCCGAAAGGAGTTCCTTCCGAAAAATGGTTTGCTCTGTTTGCTGACTATGACGCTGCGGTCAAATCAGGCAGCATGGACTATGCGGAGGCTTTGCTAGATTTTGCGGTGAGATGAGTGAGGCGTGACTTAAGGCGGCTAGCCTTATTCTTCTTAATGAGATTAGTCTTGGCAGACTTATCTAAGGCCTTATAGACCTTGGAGATCATCTCGTTAGCCTCACTGCTCTTGCCGGCTTCGGCAGCCTTACGGCAATCCTTAATAACATTTTTTAGAGCTCGCATCTTGGAAAAATTAGCTGCTCTTCTCGTTTCAGATTGTCTAAGCGCCTTTTTGGCAGACTTAATTCTTGGCATACTGGGGAGATTATAGGGAAATGAGTCGGTATTGTAAATATCTAAGGCGGTCTTTTGTCCTGATCCTTATAAAGGCCTCAAGACTTTCTATCGCTACCTTATATAAGAATCAGTCTTATATGTTTTTAGAACGGTCGCCTTCTTATATATAAATGAACTATGAGCAGGGGACAGCCTTTTCTTATCCGCCTAGGTAATTGTGTTAAAACCGGAGACTCCGGTTTTTTAGTGTAAAAGAATAGTTAGTTAGTTTTTTGTCTCATTAGAATATTTAGTCTAGAGATTTTCGTAGTGGCGTATATCGAAACTATTACGCGATATTGTCAAGGCAATTAGATCAACCCGATAATCTCCTTTGTTTTTGGTTTTTGCCATGTAAGCCTCTGCTAAAGAGCGTACCTTAATTATTTTGCGACGAGTCATGTGATCTTCTGGCATTAACCCTTCTTTATTATCCGAAAGAGTTTTTACTTCGATAAAAACCGTAATCCCCTTCGGGTCTCGGACAATCAGATCAATTTCCCCCATTTTTGTCCGGGTGTTTTTCTCAATTATCTTGTATTTCCTTTTCTTCAAAAACTCGGCTGCTTGATCCTCACCTAGACGCCCTGTTTCCACATGTGTTTTCACATTCTTATTATAAGGCTTCTTGATTTGTTTGCCGTGAAACATTTTTAACATCATTTTTTGTGTAAACAGATGTGTAAACAAGCTGTAATGTTTGCCGACAAACATTACAGCTCTTCAAATTGTTTCACGGCAAACAAATTGGTCGAAAAGTATGGTTGGATTTAGATCAAATGTTTGCCGACAAACACTGGAGTGCTGTTTCCCTAGCGGAATTGTTTGTCAGCAAACAATTCCGCCGATTTTCAACTTGGCCAAAAGCAAAGTTTGTTTATCGACAAACATTTGTGACGAAAAACAAATTAAAAGATGACTAATTTGTTTCACGGCAAACAAACCTGCTATTAAAAAAATAAGAAAAATGTTTCACGGCAAACATTCCTTACATTAAAAAGAGAATATTGTTTGCCGACAAACATTTTTTAAAATAGATTGTCGCCAAATTGTTTCACGGCAAACATTTGTTGTAGAAAAATGTTTCACGGCAAACAATATTGCTGAAGATATATGAAATATAGATAGTAATGTGGAAACGTTTTCACACATTAAATATAAGTATGTCGCAAAATATATTGCCAAAATAAGCTATTTATGGCGGAAACTTGGCCACTTGTCCACACTATTGGGTTGTTATCCCCAAAGTTATCCACAGTTGTCCCTGTTTATTATCTTGGATATGTGTTTTTCTCCTCCTACTATTCTTTATGTTTTTTCCTTCTTAATTCCTTGTAAGACCTCTCTTCTCTTACAACTTAGAGATTTCTCTACTCTAGCTTCTCTGTTTTTATCGTCTCGTTTTTTATTGCTTCTTTTAGCTGTTTTTATGTGATTAGTCTCATATCGCCCTCAGTCTTCCTTTTTATTTAGTTTCTTTTTCTTGTCTTTATCTGTTAGACTTTGTCCCTCGGTCAAAAAAATAGGATAATTAACCATATGAAAGGAATCGTCTTAGCTGCTGGACGGGGCACTCGTCTCGCTCCATTCACTAAGCTCATTAAGAAAGAGTTATTGCCGGTCTATAATAAGCCGCTAATTTGTTACCCGCTCGAGACCTTGAGAGAGAGCGGAATCACGGATATCGTTCTTATCTCCGATCCAAAGAATGTTCAGTCATTCCTTGATGTTATCGGTGAGGGGGAGGAATTGGGTATGAAGATTCAGTACACGATCCAGAACAAACAGCTCGGCATGGCTCATGCCGTCTATCAGGCAAAGACATTTATCGAGAAAGGGGAGTCGGTTGCTGTTATCGCCGGAGACAATGTCTTTAATGAAGACTTTGAAATGGCGGTTAGGGGATTTACGGATGGAGCGCTCATCGCCGTAACTGAAGTGAATGACCCCAGTCGTTTCGGTGTCGTCTCCTTTGAGGGTGATGTCGTTACGAAGATCGTCGAAAAGCCGAAAGAGCCGGAATCGAATTGGGCCTCAGTCGGATTCTATCTTTATGATGGAACGCTGTTCGACAAGATCGAAAAACTGAACCCATCGGCGAGAGGCGAATATGAGATAACCGATGTGAATAATCAGTACATCAAGGAGGGCCTCATGCGTTGCGTAAAGATGGATGGAAAATGGTTCGATGCTGGAACCTTCGATTCTCTTCTCGAAGCTTCGAATTACTTTGCTTCGATAAAAAAAACAAATTAAAGAAAACCGCTCATATAAAGAGCGGTTTTTATTTTCCGAAGAAAATGATCGGAATGTTATTGGGTATCGAGATACATATCACTCGAACTTTTTAGTTTTTAAATTATCAGGATCCGCGAATATGTTTTCAGAATTATTTTTTTCTATTTTAGATATTACTGGCCCGGTCAGATGTGACAATCGGTGCTGCCTGAAATATGAGTCAAAATGTCGCTTTCGAATGATAGGAGAGCGGATTATATTATCTTGATAAGAAATATTCCGTCGATTTGTCATTATAAACTGTGCCACATAAAGAGATGGATGATCGATCATCTATTATTACTCGCTTCTTATCCTATGAGTGGAGCTTATAAGATGTCTTTCTGTTTTCTATTGACTGGTGCTTCTGTCTTCGTCTATCTGAATAAAAAAATAATCCGTTTTCCACGACATATCTTCTTAGTCACACCGGTCTGTGACGGACAAAGAAGAAGAGGATCTGAGTGTCTAGTACTAATAGCTTTTTACCAAAAAATGTTTGCCATTTATAAACCTTACTTCTATAAGAGATAGATCTTAGGGGAAAATATGAGAGTCGCGGAAAGGGGACAGGTAGCTTCGATTTTTGTTTAAAAATGTTTGTCGTGAAACTTTTTATCGCGTTTTTCTGAGGTTCATGAGTGTTTACACAAGTGTTTACACATTTTTATCCGACGCTTTGGAATATGAAAATCCCCGCGACTGGCGCGGGGATATGGATCAACCTATTTTCTGATTGCGGCTTTTCCTGACATCGAAACTAAGCGACTTCGAATGATCGATGGTACTCTCGAGAGTCACAGCTATGAGAGCTTCGGGACCGTTGAGGACTAGTCCCCATATCGGATCACCGGAAACAGAGAAAAGACATCCGTCGCTGTTGCGTTCGTATATCTCTTTGAGTACGGTTTGCGGAAACATGACTTCTTTCGTTATGTCGTAGATGTTTATACGATAAGATCCTTTCTCTTCCACGATGGATACTTTCCCTATCGAAGGTATCGATGCGGGGTTCTTCTTCCTTCTCGCGCTTCTGTTTCTTCCGTGATTTTTATATTTCTTCGCTGAAGATACGGATTTGCTGCGGTGATCGTATATGAAAAGTCTCTTGCCTCCGTTGGCCTCGGATGGAACAGAAGTCTCATATCTCACGAAACTTATTCCATCGTCGGTGTTCACAATCTTTACTCTCGATGCGGTCATTGTGGTGAGGTGGATATAAGCGATCGCTTCGGTGATGGTCCTTTTGTCGGTCATTCTTTCGGTTTTTCTCTTCATCAAGAAAACCTCCTTATATTTTTTAGGAACGGAAAGTTACTCTTCCATATAATTCTTTTGGACCTCCTTAGTCAATTAGCCTGTGCGGCTGTCGTCTAGACGAGGGTCTGTTTCGGGGTAAGTTGGCTGGTGTTAGAATGTCGTAAGTAACCAATACTGATATAAAATGTTTGCCGACAAACACAAAGAAGCGGAAAATAAGAGCTTTGAGGACTTCGCGAAACAGATGGTCGAAAAGTCTCTCGGTGGATTCGGGTGCGTGGGCTGCGGCCGCAGGGTGATGTTCTCTGACGATATAGGTACGAAACATAGGAACCATTGTCCTTATTGTCTCTCATCCAAGCATGTCGATGAAAAGGTATCGGGAGATAGGGAATCGTCATGTAATGGAGTCATGGTTCCTATTGCAATTACTTTTAAAAAAGAAGGGTTGGATAAGTATGGGAAGGAAAAGAAGGGAGATGTGATGATTGTTCATGAGTGTTCTCTTTGTGGCGAGATATCGATCAATAGAATCGCGGCCGATGATGATGAGGGAGTGATCCTATCAATTTTCTCTTCTTCAAAGGAGATGGATGAAGGAAAGAAGAAAAAGATTTCTGATGCGGAGATAGATATATTGGAAAGCGATGACGACAAAAAAGAATTATATGTCCGCCTCTTTGGCAAAGGCATCGGCACTTTCTGATTCTAAGGATCTTCTAGCTGATCTTCATCGTCTCGGCGATAATGGTCGCGCGAAGCTTTCTCTCCGTTTCTTTAAGACCGGAAAAGGGGAGTACGGCGAAGGAGATGTTTTTCTCGGTATAACAACTCCCGATATGAGAAGCATCTCTGCTCGTTACAAGACAATGACTCTTTCGGGAATAAAGTTCTTGCTCGGTCGTTCCGAACACGAAGCGCGCACCGCTGCTCTCGTCATACTATGTGGGCGTGCTAAGAAAGCGTCATTATCTGAAATGGAATCTCTCTCGAAGTTCTATCTCTCTAATTCGTCGGGAATAAACAATTGGGATCTTGTCGACATCTCTGCGCCGAACATCGTTGGCAAACTTTGTGTCATGAAAAATGATTTTTCTCTTCTTAAGAGATTAGCTAAGTCGGACGACCTATGGGAAAAACGCATCGGTATGGTCGGCTCCCTAGCGGCTATAAGAGTCGGCAAGACGGAAGTAGCGATCAGGATAGCGAAGATACTCATGAGTGATAGTCATGATCTGATCGGAAAAGCTGTCGGATGGATGTTGCGGGAAGCATGGAAGAGAGATCCTTCCGTCGTCGAGAAGTTTCTAGACGAGAATATCGGATCGATGAAGAGGGTATCCGTAAGGTATGCGATAGAGAGGATGGACGAAGAGAAGAGGAGGGGTTATCTTTCAAAGTAATGGATAAGAGTAAAAAGATTCTGGTTATAGTATGCATATTGATATTCGGTATCATCCTCGTTTTTTATTTTTACTCTCTTGCAATCAATTCTTTCGGTAGAGGAAGAGAAGCGGTCGCGAGAAACCTCACTCGTAACAGCGCGACAGTTGATCGTCCGAAGACTGCCGTAAATAATGAAGAGACTCCCGCTTCAGTTACTGCTGAAAAGAATAAAGTTATTTTTGACAGTTCTCTTATAGAAGGAAAGAATCCGAAAGAAAGCTATCTCATCATTCGACCCATGATGCAGGAAATAGGTTCTTATTCCGAACTTGTATCATTCACCGATGCTTTCGGATCGACTTACAGCAAGGAGTCGGTAAAGAAGATCGGCGCGAACGGAATCAGTTCTGTTATAAGTAGTATCTTCTCGATGATGCCGGATATTGATGAAAACCTCGTATCAGTCGAATCGATATCCGATAGACAATGTGTCCTGACAGTCTCTTCCAGTAACCGCTTAGGCAAAGCCGTTATGCTCTATGAGCAGGGATTATGGAAATTCGATAAGGAAGAATGGGAAAAATAAAACCCCTGTTCGTCGTCTATCGTTCGTCGATTGATGGAGACGATAACGGAAACGGAAGGGTTTTTTAGTTACGGAGTCATATCGTTCGTGATAACTTCGACTACGATATTATGGTTGAGATCGGAGATCATTTTCGCGAATGATTCCGCGAGGTCTTTCACCTCTCGGTTCTTTCGGTTAAATTCTTCTCGTTCGATTGCGAGAGGGCGCAGACTTATCATTTTTAGTGGATCAGTATCGTCCGGAGAAGTAAGGAAAGACAGAGGTCTTTCTCCTTCCGGCGCGAGATTGATCTGCACATAGAAACGATAAGCGAAAGTCTGATCCATATTCACTGCTATGTCCGGATAAGGGTTTTCGGAATCCGCCTGAAACATAAGGCATTTTATGAATATGTCCGCTCTCTTGCTCTTTAGTACGCCGTCGAACATCTCTTTCTCGTCAGTAGTCGTCTTAGGAACAAAGCAAACGATTGCTTTAATGGCTGATTTAGCCGTTCTCATTAAGATATTCATCTGGACTACCTCCTTCTTTTTTTTGAAAGGCCTGCGCCTCGAAAGATATATCTTCGGCTTATTTTCGGTAAGTTGACCTGTTGCCTTAAAAGGTATTGAATGGCGTCAGAAACTTAAAATATTTATGGAGGTGTGCCTATATATGGATATCGCTATATTCAGTAACACTCCGGCAAAGAGCGTAGCAGAAGATGTCTGTAAGATATTAAGAATAAATCATGGCGATCAGGTGATAAAGCGTTTTGCCGACGGCGAGATGTGCGCGAAGGTGAATCAGAGCGTTCGTAATAAGGATGTATTTATCATCGCTTCTCTTCAAAGTCCGGCTGATAATCGAGATGAGATGAGGTTGCTCGCCGAATCAGCCAGGTCATGCTGTGCCGAAAGGGTATCGATAATCGTTCCGTACTTAAGCTACGCGAGACAAGACAGGAAGAGCGAGCCTCATATTCCTATCAGCGTCATCATGCCGATAAGGGATATCTGCGAAAGCGATCCTGATTATGTGTTCACTCTCGATGTTCACGCGGAACAAAGTCTCATCGCCTTCCGGATGAAGGGAATTGTCTTTGATAATCTCTTTGCTTCATATCTCCTCCTTGGAAAAGTCAGAGAGCTCGTCAAGGAAAACTTCGTGATCGCTTCTCCTGATAAGGGTGGAGGAGTTCGCGCTATGTGGTATTGCAAGCACTCTGAGTTGGATGATTACGCTCTCTTTAATAAAGAGCGTCCCGCTCCCGGAGAAGTAGACTCCGACAGGATAAAGGTTATTGGCGATATTGCTGATAAGGATGTCGTCTTTGTCGATGATATCGTCGACTCTGCGAAGACTATCGCAAATGATGCGAAGAAGGCGAGAGAATTAGGCGCGAAAGACATTTATGTCTTCGCGACTCACGGATTATTTTCCGGAGAAGCCATATCTCTCATCGAATCTTCGCCGATCTCGAAAATGATCGTTACCGACTCGGTATATGTTCCGCCGGAAAAACTATTGGCGAGCACTAAGATAGAGAGGATATCGATCGCGCCGCTTATCGCGGAAGCAATAAGGAGATCCCATAACAAGGAATCCTTCACTCCATTGTTCTCCTAAATAAAACCCGCGCTCTTCAGCGCGGGATTTCTATCAGGTAGCAATTCAGAGCAACAGGCATTTTAATTCATACTTTCCCTCATAGTCTCTTTCTATAAGCTTTTCTGCCTCTATTAAAGAATAAACTACTGTTTTCTCAGAATAATCTTTATCTTCTAGGAACTTTTTAGTTTTTCATCGATACTTCCCATTGGTCTTATTCTGTTATAAGATCCAAAAAATAACCTGCATTAGATATCTTTTTTGTGCGTTTATTGTACTAAGTTAGAACCTATTTTTAAAAAAGTAAGGTAATCGCACATGAGGAAAAGGGGTCTGGGGAAGAATCCGCGAGGACTTAAATTTTTCTTTTTGGCGGGATTGGAATGCGTATTTTGCAAAGCAAAATACATCATTTTAAATTATGAATTTAATAAAATCAAAAAAAAGAAAGTTTGATAATCAACTAGTAATTATATAACATATATCATATATGGAAAAACTGCTTTCAAACAGCAATATAACCATCGTGAGGGAAGCTTAATCCAGGCTTTACTTTTGAGAATTATTTATGGAAAACCATCCTATGGTTATGAGATTACTGAGAATATAGTAAGAACTGCTATCACTAAGCATAGAATAAAAATTGGTACAGCATACATACTATTACGAAAAATAAAAAAGAGGATTAGTAAAATCTGTGTGGAAAGAAAACGATCAAAGACCAGACAGACAGGTCTATGCAATCACTCGCGGGGGTAAAGAATACTTGAAAATGTGGCTCGAATTTATTTTCCAAAGAAAAAAACTATGAAAAATTTTGCTTATATTAGACGGATAATAAGAGTCGCTCTTTTTATTGCTATTAAAAGTATAGGGAGAGGACAAGTTACAACAAAAATTGTAACAGTGTTCATTTTATTGCTTACCCTTTTAAATTTAACCGTAGTAGGAGGATTACTAAACGGTATAACTAAAGATGTTGGAGATAATATCAAAAAAAGTTTTACAGGAGATATTTTTATCGAACCTCCAAGCGGATATGATTATATAAAAAACACAGACGATTTTTTTTCACGCCTTCATCACTCTGCTGTAGCTGGTTATTCGGGACGGTTACTTAAGGGGGCAACTTTAGAATACGACTACAAATATGTAAGCGGTGATAAGAAGCCGCCATTTGTCGGGACCACGCTTACTGGTATAAATCCTGACGAGGAATCAGCGACTACTGTTTTACCAGACAAAATAGTTGAGGGAAGATTTTTAGAAAATGACGATTGGGATGCCATTGTTTTAGGATCATCGCTCGTAGATGGATATGTTAAGGGTACGGCGGGAGCTTCCGATACGCTGGGTTATGTATCTATCGGCGATAAAGTAAGAGCGCTTTTTCCCGATGGAAACACTTTTGAATTCACAGTTGTTGGAATTGCCCACACTAAAGCATCAACTATGGATCAGAGGAGTTTTGTAAATTATAAGACACTCAGGCAATTATCAGGGCTGACAAACAATGAATATTCAGAGATTGCTATACGGACAAACGATCAGGCAGCGGTTCCATCACTAGTAAAATATTTAGAAGACACGGATGCTAGCACGACTTATAAGAATGATATTAAAGAAGCTAGCGCTGCAATGCCTAAAGCTATTGCAGACCTACAAAAAGCTTTTGCTCTTATTGGTAATCTAGTTGGGGTAACAGCTGTTCTTATTGGTTTGGTAACAGTGTTCGTTATAACTTTCATTAATGCATCCAGTCGTAGGCGGCAAATCGGCATTTTAAAAGCGCAAGGTATTGAGTCTTCTGTCCTCATTCTCTCCTATGTTTTCCAAGCTTTATTTTATACGATAATTGGCATTATTATTGGTACGGTTGTTTTAGTTTTCTTTTTGCAGGGTTATTTTGAAAAACATCCCCTTTCGTTACCAATGGCGGATGGTCAGCTTTTATTAGGGTTTAGTTATGTTGCAACACGCATTGTCGTTCTTATGGTCTCATCACTTATTTCCGGATTTATTCCATCATGGTTAATTATTAGGCAGAATACGCTTGATTCCATTTTAGGAAAATAATCAATTACTCATATGATCAAAATAAAAAATATCGTAAAAAATTTCC
>CAZRNY010000011.1:0-2166 GCA_964601595.1 uncultured Candidatus Saccharibacteria bacterium
ATGAATTCTCAAAAATAAGATCCAATAGGCCGACCACTCGTTTAATCGAGCATGTGAGAGTCAATTATATGGGATCGATGTTGCAGTTGAATCAGGTCGGCTCTCTTTCGATCGAGCCGCCGAGGACGATCTATGTCGCTCCTTGGGATAAGAACGCTATTCCTTTGATCACAAAGGCGATCGACGCGGAAAATCTCGGTCTTTCCGTATCATCCGATTCTTCGGGAGTGAGAGCTATGATTCCCGAACTTTCCGGTGATAGAAGAAAGGAGCTCATAAAGCTCGTTGGCTCTATTGCGGAAGAAAACAGGATTAAGATGAGAGGTGCTCGTGACAAGGTCCAGAAAACGATCAATACGATTGCCGATGAGGATGAGAAATTTCGTTCGAAGGATGCTTTACAGAAGATAGTGGATCGCTTCAACGCGGAGATGGATTCGCTTGTCGAAGCGAAGATAGTTGAGCTTCAGAGTTAATATTCATATATGTCTTTTATCCTGACTGCCTTATTGCTGCTTCTTTTTTTCGGGGTTCTTTTGCTTGGTCATGAATTGGGTCACTTCATCTCAGCAAGACTCCTCGGTTTTAAAGTCGATGAATTCGGTTTCGGTTTCCCGCCGAAGATATTTGGTAAGAAGGTGGGAGATACGGAATACTCGCTGAACCTTATTCCGTTCGGTGCCTTCGTGAAAATTCGCGGATTGGAAGACGCGGATGAAGATGGTCAAGAATCAGTTTTGCCTGCTTGGAAAAAAGCGCTTGTCTTTGGTGCGGGCGTTCTTATGAACTTTATGATTGGCTGGTTCGCTTTTTTTCTCATCTTTATGATCGGCGCGCCTAAAGCGGTTTATATTGGCAATATCGTCGCGGATTCTCCCGCAGAAAGAGCCGGACTTACGGCAGGCGACAAGTTTTCTGATTATCCGGAACTCGATAATCTCATCTCTTTCATCAGGTCTAATCCCGATAAGGAAATATCTTTGAATATCGATCGTTATGGAAAAGATGTTGAGATCAAAGTGATTCCCGAGATGAAAGGGGATGTGGCGACGATCGGCGTCGAGCTTCTCGAATCCGGTTTCGATAGGGTTGATCCTTTAACCGCTGGTTGGTCTGGACTGAAAGCCAGCTTTGATATGGTCGGCCGCATCTTTATGGCTTTTATCAATATGTTCCGTCACGGTGACTTTTCTTCTAGCTCCGGTCCTGTTGGAATATTCAGAGCCGTCGATGTGGCAAAGGATATGGGTATCGTTTATTTCCTTCAGCTTCTCGGTATCGTTTCATTGAATCTTACGGTTTTCAATTTACTGCCTCTTCCTGCGCTTGACGGAGGTCATCTCTTATTCTTGCTACTCGGTAAATTACGTGGCAAACCGATAGATCTGAGGGTTCGTCAAGCGATAACAGGCTTCTTTTTCATCGCTTTATTGCTGCTTATGTTTATTGTTACAATCAAAGATGTAATCAATCTCTTCTGACCCTTATGAAGCAAAGCCTTTTATTTACGAGAACCCTGAGAGAGGATCCTAAAGACGAAGAGTCTTTGAACGCTAAGCTTCTTATCCGTGCCGGTTTCATCCGCAAGGAGATGGCTGGTGTTTATGCTCTTCTGCCTCTTGGACTCAAGGTCAAATCTAAGATCGAATCGATCATCCGTCGCAAGATGGATTCTGTCGGCGGACAGGAAATTCTTCTTTCTGTCCTTCATCCAAAGGCGGCTTGGGAACGCACCGGCCGCTGGGATTCTTTCGATGTCCTTTTCCGTTTTACGAGCTATTTCTCAAAAATAGAATATGTACTCGGTCCTACTCATGAAGAGATGGTGACGCCGATGATGGCGGATCATGTCTTCTCTTACAGAGATCTTCCTGTTTTCATCTATCAGTTCCAGGAAAAGTTCAGGGACGAGAAGAGAGCCAAGTCCGGCATCCTTCGTGGCAGGGAATTTATCATGAAGGATCTGTATTCCTTTCATGCTTCGGAAGAGGATCTCGATGCCTATTACGATAGAGTACTGCAGGCTTATGTCGAGATATTCGACGAGCTTGGTATCGGTGACAAGACTTATATCACTTTTGCTTCGGGAGGATCTTTTGCTAAATATTCTCATGAGTTCCAGACGGTAGCCGACGCCGGTGAAGATATTATCCATATCTGCGATAA
>CAZRNY010000011.1:2176-23611 GCA_964601595.1 uncultured Candidatus Saccharibacteria bacterium
GCCGTTAACGACGAAGTACTCGCTGATGCCGGTGGTTGTCCTTCTTGCGGAAACAAGGAGCTTTATTCGGAGAAGGCGATCGAAGTCGGAAACATATTCAAGCTTAAGGACAAGTTCTCTTCTTCTTGTGGATTAAAGTTCAAAGATGAATCCGGCGAAGAGAAGAATGTGATCATGGGCTGCTACGGCATCGGTGTAAGCCGTCTCGTCGGCACCATAATCGAAGCGAGTCATGACGAGAAGGGAATGATCTGGCCCGAACCGGTTGCTCCTTTCAAGTTCCATCTTATCGAACTAAAAAAAGATCTCGGGCATGAGATATACAAAATACTCTCCGAAAAAGGGATCGATGTGCTCTACGACGACAGGGATGTTTCGGCTGGAGAAAAATTCGCCGACGCGGATCTTATCGGTCTTCCTTATCGTCTTGTCGTAAGCGATAGGACTGAAGGAAAGATTGAGTTGAAGAAAAGAAACGAAAATAAAACCTCTCTGATAGATGTTCAGGATATTCTCAAACTTTAATAGAAGGATCGGTGTCGATCTCGGCACCGTTAACACACAGATCTATCTGAAAGGAAGGGGTATTGTGGTTTCCGAGCCTACGATAGTGGCGGTCAATAATAAGACCGGCGCGATCGTTGCCGTCGGAACGGAAGCGAAGCGCATGCTCGATCGCACCCCTCAGCACATCACAATAGTGAAACCGCTCGCTGGCGGAGTCATCTCCGATTTCGAGATGTCAGAAGAGATCATGAAACATCATCTTCGTGAGCTCGATGATGGAGTATTAAACAGATGCGGCTTGGCCGTTCTCGGTGTTCCCACGAATCTGACTGAAGTCGAAAGGAAATCTGCTGAAGATGTTCTGACTTCCGCTGGTGCCTCGAGAGTCTATCTCGTCGAGCAGCCGATTGCGGCCGCTCTTGGAGCGAGGCTCGTGATCGAAGAGCCTTTAGCTAACATGATTATCGATATCGGTGGTGGCACCACTGAAATGGCTATCATCTCTGTCGGTGGCACCGTTATTTCCCGTAGCTTGAAAATCGCCGGAGAAAAGTTCAACGACGACATCGTAAAGTTCGTTAAGGACGAATTTCAGCTTGCTATTGGCGAACCTACTGCCGAAGAGATCAAAATAAAGATCGGCTCGGCTATTCCTCTCGAGGATAAATTAGAAGTCGCTATAAGAGGCAGAGATCTCGGTTCCGGATTGCCGAAAGAGATTGTCGTGAAGAATTCTCACGTTAGGCTTGCTGTCGCGAAGTCTTTGAAGACTATCGCCGAAGCGGCACGAATCATGATCGAAGATTCTCCTCCGGAACTTGTCGGCGATATCCTTGATAAGGGTATCTTCCTTTGTGGTGGTGGTTCTCTTCTTAGAGGAATTGATCGCTTTATCGAGAGAGAAACGACCGTAAGGACTGATCTCGTTGATGATCCACAGACCTGCGTCATTCGCGGTCTCGGTATGGTAGTTGAAGATTTCGACAGATACGAGAAGCTTCTGAACAGCCAGTCGAGGCCGAGAGAAATAATCATCTAGAGCAATAAATAACCTATGGCAAAGAAATGGATTTTTGCGGGATTGATAGCTGTCGGGATATACGCCCTCTTGTCGGGCGAATCCTTCATTCGCCAGAAAGGACTGATTCTTGCCTCGGTTTCTCAGAGCGTCTCTTCCGATGAAGGAGGGGAGCTTGCTTATTTGAAGGGAGAAAAAGAGCGTCTTGAGATAGAGCTTCTTAATTCTCGTTGTAGTAATGATGATGTATTGAAAGAGAGGGAGGGGATAAGCGCGAAAGTCTATTCCGGTTATCCTTTCGCCGATAAGTCCGAAATACTCATTAATGTCGGCTTGAAAAACGGCATTGAAGTCGGATCAGTCGTCGTTGCGAATAATTCCTTAGTCGGGAAGATTAAAGAAGTCTATCGCGAGACTTCTATAGTCTCGACCGTCATGGATCAAGGAATGAAGATTCCCGCCCGTATCGGCGAGAAGGAGATAGATGCCCTTTATGTCGGCGGTCTTCATCCGCGCCTCGAGCTTATCGATTCGAAAGAACCGATTGTTGGTGGTGAAATTATCATTTCCGCCGACCCGAATCTTCCATACGGATTGGGTCTCGGTAAGACTACTAGCGTGAAGGACGGACTCATTAAAGAAGCGGACATCGAGCCTGCCGTAGAAATAAAATCATTAAGAGATGTTTCAGTTATTAAGTCTGTCTCTAGGTGATCTCGTGCTGATAGCCACGATTATTATCGCGGGATTTATGAAAGAACCGTGGCAGAAGGCCCTTACTGTGGTCTTTTTTGCTCTTATGGTTAAGTTTCGTCCGGGAATCGATGTCGAGAATCTTCTTTTTCTCGGTTCGGGATTCATGGCGATCGGTCTTCCTGCTGTCCTTCCTTTCGAGAAGAATGCGGGTAAGGTTATCTCCGGCATAGCTGCTTTCATTATCTGGAAGATATTATTTATATTCCTATGAAGTTCGGTAAGAAAAGAAGGATCTCGGAAAGCGAGATAACTTTCGATGAGATAACAGTTGATGGAAGGACTTCTTTGGGTTACAAGGAGCGTCCGCTTGGAGAGAATGCTTTTTTCATAGCTGCTTTTCTTATAATCCTACTTCCCGTGATAGCCGTCGTTCGTGTCGGTTATTTTATTTTTATAAAAGGAGGAGATCTTTCTGCGAGAGCGTCCTCGAGCGTGAATAGCGTAGTTACCGTCATCGCCCCCAGAGGTATAATTGTCGATCGCTATGGCAAGCCTCTCGTTGAAAATACACCGAGCCTTACCGCTTACGCCCGCGCTGGCGATGTCGTGAGATATGGAGAAAAGGAAAAGGTTCTCGAAGCTGCTTCGCTTCTCGGTATAGATAAGAGTGGCTTGGATGAGATTCTTTCTAAGACCGATCTTTCGCGAGGGGATACGATCTCTATCAAGAAAGATATCTCCGCTACGGAAGCTATCGCGATCGAAACATTGGGGCTTAAATCCGTCTTCGTCGGAAGCGATCTTAAGCGTTCCGTTTCTCCTCAGTTCGCGCATGTTGTAGGCTATGTAGGTGCGCCGAAAAAAGAGGATATGCAGAAAGGCATATTGCCGATTGATGTCGTCGGTAAGACTCACCTCGAAGCTCTCTTTGATACTATCCTTAGAGGAAAGAATGGCGCTGTTATCTCTTATCGCGACGCTAAAGGTAAGTTTTTCGAAGAACAGAAGGTCTCTGATCCTGTTATCGGCGGAGAATTAAAAACGACGATTGATGCCGATCTTCAGAAATATTTTTACGAAAGGCTTGCGGAAAATCTGGTGAATGCCGGACCTGGAGGAGTCGGTATCGCGATCGACCCGAAAAACGGCGAAGTATTGGCTCTCGTCAGCGAACCATCTTTTTCTTCTGCTGAGATATTAAAAGGATTGATCGATCCGAAGAAGCCTCTTTTTAATCGTGCTATCTCCGGACTTTATCCTCCGGCCTCGACGATAAAGACGATCGTCGCTACGGCTGCTTTGAACGAAAAGGTTATTGATCCGGACGAGGAGATTCTCTCGACCGGAAAGCTTTCCATACCGAATAAATATGATCCCGATCATCCAACGATCTTCGTAGACTGGAAGGCTCATGGCTGGGTTGATGTTTATGCCGCTCTCGCTCGTTCGAGTAATATCTATTTTTATGGTGTTGGTGGCGGTCTTCCTTATAATCCTGATCTCTTTATGGGTGTCTCCGATATTTCGAAGGGTGTCGGAGCGGCAAGGCTTAAGGATTACTACACGAAGTTCGGTCTTGCTGAAAAGACGGGTATTGAACTGACCGGTGAGGTTGCAGGAAGGATCCCTAGTCCGGACGAGAATGGTCTGAAGCCTGACGGCAGTCGCTGGACTATCGGCGATACTTATCATATCTCTATCGGTCAGGGAGATATGGGCGTTACTCCCTTAGCTCTTATTTCTGCCGTCTCTTCGATTGCGAACGGGGGATATGTCTTTGAGCCGCACCTTATTCTCGGTAAGGAGCCGAAGATCCGTAAGGACAATTCTTCCATGAAGAAGGCTCTCGACGAGGTCGTTCTCGGTATGCGCCATGGAGTCATGAAGTCCTACGGTACATCCAATATGCTAAATACTCTTCCTTTCGATACGATCGGAAAGACGGGAAGCGCGCAGGTGATGAACAATCAGAAGACAAATGCCTTCTTTGTCGGTTGCGGTCCTACTCCCGTCATGGAGTCTGAGAGATCTATTTGTATTTTGATCCTTATCGAGAATGCAAAGGAAGGAGGACTGAATGCCGTTCCCGTCGCTTACGATGTTTTCAAATGGTATTATGAAAACAGATTAAAATGAACGGTCAGAATCCATCAGAATTTAGGAAAGATATGGTCTCGGGCGATTGGGTGTTGATCGCAACAGGCAGGAAGAAGCGTCCTGATGAGTTTGTCTCCAAAGAGAAGAAAGAGACTGTTCCTAAGGAAGGATGTCCTTTTGAGGATCCGCAGGCTTCCGGAAACGGCGAGCCGAAGATGGTTTTTCCCGGAAAGTCGGGAAAGCGTTGGAGGATCCAAGTTATAGAGAATAAGTTTCCGGCCGTTTTTTCCGAGCCGGGAGATTCGAAGACTACGTCTAAGGGACCGTATATGATCTCTCCTGGCGTCGGCTATCATGATGTCGTTATAACGAGGGATCACTTCAAGGATTTCGCGAAGCTTTCCGATGAAGAGGCGGTTGCGCTCTTCGAAGTATTCATCGCTCGCTACAAAGAAGTCGCGAAGGATAAGCGTGTCAACTATGTTTCTATATTCCATAATTGGGGTAAGCGCGCTGGTGCCTCCGTTTTTCATCCTCACTATCAGATGATTTCTATTCCGGTAATTCCTCCGGATGTAAAACACTCGCTCGCTGGATCAATTGATTATTTTCACAAGAACAAGAAGTGCGTCCATTGTTCGATGATCGATTGGGAGAAGTCCGATAGAAAGAGAGTCATCTTCGAGAACGATAATGCTATCGTTTTTTCTCCCTTTGTTTCGAAAGAGCCTTTCGAGTTTAGAATATTTCCAAAGAAACATCTCTCTTATTTCGAAGATACTCCGAAAAAAGATCTGGTCTCGGTCGTTCTAGCGCTTAAATCTTCCCTCGCCATGCTCGAGAAGAAGATGCCGGGAATCGACTACAATTTCTTCATCCACACCGCCCCTGTCAAAAACAAGGCGAGATACGGTCATTATCACTGGCATCTCGAAGTCCAGCCGAAGATAAGCACTGCCGGAGGATTCGAACTCGGTACAGGCATAGAGATCACTGTTGTCAATCCGGAAGAAGCTGCCGCTTTCATAAGAGGGGATAAAAAAAGAGGGAAATGACATTTCATCTTCTCTTTATCATCGGTCTCGCCGCGTTTCCGATATTCGAGCTAAGAGGAGCGATTCCTATAGGCATATTTGCTTGGGGAGTAGACCCTATCGTTTCTGCCATCTGTGGTGTCATCGGAAGTACGCTTATCGTCGCTCCGATGATGATATTTCTTAAGTTTCTTTCTGGATGGCTTGCGGATAAGTTCTATTTCCTTAATAGGTTTTTCTCATGGCTTTTCGACTATGCTCAGAAGAAGCATGGTCCGGCTTTCGAAGAATGGCGTGATCTTGCTCTCTTCATTATCTGCGCTATCCCTCTTCCGATGACGGGAGCATACAGCGTCTCGATCGCTGCTTTTGTCTTCGGTATCCCGATCAAACGATCGGTAGCCCTTATCTTTGCCGGCAACATCGTTGCCGCGATCATAGTGACAGTGATTTCTGTCGTCGCTCCGAATATAATCAACTTTTTCTGATAAATGAAAAAACCGCTTATCGCTTTCAATTGGAAATGTAATCCTGCTTCCGGCGCACAGATGGCCGACCTCGTTAAGTCATCCGATAAGGAAGGAAGTGTTATATGCCCTTCGTTCATTGATCTTTCCGATGTTGGTAAGAAGCTTCGTAAGGCTTCTCTTGGTGCCCAGGACCTCTTTATGTCTGACGGAGCATATACCGGAGAGATATCTCCGAAGATGCTTAAGCGTACAGGTGTCTCCTATGTACTCATAGGTCATTCTGAAAGGCGGACTGTGATCGGTGAACCTGACTATCTTGTCCGCGAAAAGATGGAAGCCGCTCTTCTTGCCGAATTAAGACCTATTCTCTGTATCGGTGAGACGGCTGACGAGCGCGCTACCGGAGTAGGTGAGGAAGTGATCGAAAGGCAGTTCCTTTCCGGAACGGAAAGGATATCTCTTGATCTCTTGAAGAAAGTGATTGTCGCCTATGAGCCTATCTGGGCTATCGGCACCGGCGTTGCCGCTTCTCCCGAAGATGCTTCGAGAGCGGCGATGTTTATAAAGAGGCTCGCTATGGATATCGGGCTCACAAAGATGCAGGTGCTCTATGGCGGATCGGTTTCTTCCGCAAATGCCGGAGGATTCCTCAATGCTAACGAAGTAGACGGATTACTGATCGGCGGAGCGAGCTTGAAGCCGACCGAAGTAAAAGCTATCCTCGATATTGCTTTCAAGGAAATTTCAAAGACGAAAAAGAAAAATGTCAAAAAATAAGAAGAATAAAAAGATAGTCGAGAATGTAATGAGGGCGGCAGCTATTATCATCGCCATCATGACTATCGCTTCGCTTGCATCGTTCGGTTTCTAGCCTGATTATCTTTTTATTCTGTTATAATTAAGAAACATATGGCGGAGAAGACTTATACCCAAGCGGCCAAATTCGGAGCCGTCGGATTGCTTAATACATTTATAGATTATCTAGTTCTTAATGTTTTGGTTTTTATGGGTGTGAACGCGACTCTCAATATCTTCGGAACACCGATGCTTGTCGCGAATTTCATCGCCGTGACGCTCGCGATGGTGAACAGCTTCATATTGAACAGGTTTTGGGCCTTTAGGGAACAGGCAGATAAGGACAAGAGCGATGTCGTTCAGGAGATAATAAAATTCATCGTCATTACCGCTTTCTCGGGATTCGTTATCAATCAGGTTGTCTTTAATTTCTTCTATACCAGCTTTCCGACGATCAATGATTTCTTCTACTCGATAGTGACTATGCTTAATCTCGATGGCATTTTCTCTTATACCTTTGTGAGTCTTAATGCCTCTAAAGTATTTGCTACTATTGCCGCTCTTATCTGGAATTTCTTCGCTTATAAGTTCGTCGTCTTCAAGAAGTAGGGGACTGCACCAAAAAAGCCGCGTAATATCGCGGTTTTTTTGGTGTTTACATCTATCTGTTGACATTTCAACATAATTATGTTGATAATTAACAAAGCACGATAGGTGCTGAATATTTGCCCCTCAAAAAGGAAGGAGGTCTTTAAAAATGGTTGATAGTGGTAATCAGAATCCGAATCCGGACCCCAATACAGGGGTAAATCAGACGGCTAACTCACAGCAACCACAGGCAGCTGCAAATCCGAATGGAAATACAGCAAACCAGAACCAGAATCCAAGGATTATCCTAAACCCGCCCTCACAGGCGCCTAAGAAAATATCCTGGGGTACGAAGTTTATGATTGGTGGACTACTTGTTTTTATAGCAATAGTCATTATCGCAACGATTTTTTCATTCTCTGGCAAAAGGCTTGATCCTGTTGGAGTTATCACTTCGGAAAATACCGAGATGGCTACAACGCCTTCTCCGACCGCAGACCCAGACGACCCTTCCATACTTGCCGCAGAGAAGATCACTAAAGATCTAAAAATAGGCATGCAGGATAGGGAAGTGAAGATCCTTCAGGCAAAGCTTTTGAAGCTTGGCCTATGGACTCATCCCATCAATGACTTCTTTTCCGATACTCTCGACGCGAAGGTAAAAGAATGGCAGAAAGGCGTGGGCCTCAAGGAAGCCGGCATAATCGCTGAAGCAGAAAGAAATATTCTTAACGGCGGTATTGCTGCGATTCCCGGACAGGGCGGAGAGGATTGTCAGGATGATAAGGGCGGCGTAACTACTGTAATCACCAAAACGGTGGTTGATACGAAGGCAGTTGACGCTTTAAAGGCAGAGCAGAAAAAGTTGGAAGCAGAGCTGAAGAAAGCGCAGGAAGAAATAAATAAGCTGAAGAAGCAAACTCCTTCGTCGAATCCGACTTCCATACCGACTCTAACGCCAATTAACCCCCCTGCATCGAATGTTACAGTCCTGATCGAAAAGGCTCAGAAGACAAGCGATCAAGGTATTACTTGGTTGAATGTCATCGGTTCCGCTTCTGGTCTGCAGCAAGGCAGGTTTTATAAATTCATCCTTGAGATGAATGGCATAAGGCAGTCTGTCTGGTACGACTGGCAGCTCGGCGGAATGAATGGTTATACCGTTCAGTCTCCGGGATCCAATATTTCGGTGAGAATCATTATCAAAGACATGTCTTCGAACGCTGAATATATTTCACTCGCATACACGGTGAATTGATTCGTGGTTCTAGGCGGTCATAAAGCGACTCAAACGAGTCGCTTTTTCTTTTTCTTTATTTTTTTCTAAAAATGCCTGTTTTCCGTTTATCTTCCGAGCAATATCTGTCGTTTTAATTTTTTTGACAGATGGCCGCCTCTATTTTAGAGATGCATATAAGTATATTTGACAATAATTCATTATTATGAGAAAATGACGATTATGAAAGTGATAGTAAGCAAAATATTCACTGTAATCGGCCTTTTGGTCGGGCTCTTCGGTGGTATTATTACGGTTCCTGTTTCTGCCGCGGAAATGCCTCTGGTCACTGGACTTAGCGCTACGAGTGCTACTAGCAACTCCGTTTCGCTCAGATTCAATGTGAACACTAATGGTGTTTGGACCAAGTATCATATTAAGTACGGCGAAAACGGCAGCCTTACTCATCAGACTTTGCCTTTTTCTATTGGAGACGCTTCTGGTGTAAAGACTGAAACTGTTTCCGGTCTTTCCGCTGGAAAGAGCTATACATTCGTTGCTGTTGTCACCGACGGAACGAACTACAATAACAGCAACTCTATCGCTTACTCGACTTTGGGGGGAGGAAATAACGACACTACTGATACCGTTTCTTCCGCTGTTACCCGTTCTGCTTCGGGTGTTTCTGAGAATTCGGCTTCCTTGAACGGATATATCGATACTAAAGGAAGGACTGTCTACTATAAGTTCTACTATTGGACTTCTAACGGCTCCGAGATGTCGACTTCCGAGAAGACCATCACTTCTTCTCAGGATGTGTCGGATTATATTTCCGGTCTTTCCGCTGGAACCTCATATACCTATAGGCTTTACACAAGAAATGATCTGAATCAGACGAATAATGGCGGACAGATTTCTTTCACCACCAATTCGAATGGCAATAATAATTTTTCCAACGCTCCGACTGTCAGCTTGAGGACTGTTTCCAATCTTGGTAATAACTCAGCTACCGTGAACTTTGATATCGATCCTCAAGGATCATTAACCAGCTACCGCGTAGATTACGGAACTTCGTATTCGTACGATCAGACTATCGGTTCCTACACTATCGGATCTAGCTACGGATCGATTCCTACCCAAATGAGTCTTTCCGGTCTTTCCGCTGGCAGTACTTACTATTATGTCGTCGTTGCTGTGAATAACAACGGAACCACTGAGCGCTCGGGCACTTTCGTTACTAATAATTACGGAACCGGCAATCAGAATCAGGTAACTTTCTCGAATCCTTCTGTGACCGACAGGGGGACGAACACCGTTTCGATCGAGGGAAGGATCTATACTAACAGAAACTACATCGAATCGGCTTGGTTCGAATATGACTATTCCGGAAATTACTTCAGTCGCTCCGCTGGATATAGGTACATCAATGGCTATAGCGATAGGTCTGAAAACTTCTATGTAGATTCTCTTTCTCCTAACGCGAGTTATGTCGGACGCATCGTCGTCCGCTCTAATGGTCAAACTTTCTACTCTAATAATATCTCGTTTTCGACTAACGGTGGAAATAACTATAGCTCGAACTCTCCTGAGGTCGAGACTAAGGAACCATCTTCCGTTCTCTACAACTTCGCTTTACTTAAGGGAACTGTGAATACTAAGGCTTCCGCTACCACTGTCTGGTTCGAGTATGGATCTTCCGAGAGTAATCTCTCTTCGAATACTTCCGAATCGAATGTCGGCTGGGAGAATACCTTTAAGGATTTTTATCAGATCTCCGGTAGTCTTAAGGCGAACACTACTTACTACTATCGCGCTATGGCGAAAAATGCCTATGGCACTTCCGCCGGACAGGTCAGGTCATTTAAGACTCTTTCTTGGATAAGCGCTCCTCCTGCTCCTATCGTGATTGAAGAGACCATCAAGACGACTACCGAGTCTGTTGGAGTTATCCTTGATCGTTTCGTAAGCACCGATAAGGTAGATGCGGGTCGGGAGTTTAATTATTCCCTGACTTACAGGAACACTACGAAGGGCGTTCTCAAGGATTCTGCCTTGAAGATCGTTCTTCCTGAAGATCTTGAGTTTGTGAATTCTAGCGTTCGTTCTGATTCCGTTTCTTCTGGAGTCATCGTCTATCGCTTGGGTAACATTCCCGGAAACAGTCAGTCTGCGATCTCTATTGTCCTTCGCGTGAAGGACGATGTGATCAAGGGTTCTGTTATTCCTTTGAATGCTACTCTCGAATGGACTGACTCTTCTAAGAACTTCCAGTCGACCGGCGCTTTCACTAGCGTGACTGTCGATAAGGGAGCTACCGATTCCAATGGATTCTTCGGATCGCTCAGTGCTTTCGCTGGAGGATTCGGATGGTGGCTCATCTTGCTTCTCTTGGTTCTTGTCTTGATCTCTATGATCTACTTGATCGCTACGAGAAGAAGGAGAGATGCGCATCATCAGGTCTAATATTTTTCAAAAAGCCTCCGCGTAAACGGGGGCTTTTTGTTTCATTATTTTTTTTCTTGTTTTATATTTAATCCATGCGCACAGTGATCCTTCGCTTGAACCTTGACCTTGAGGTTTCGGAAATAAAGAATTCTCTCCGTCTTACGAGAGCCATTCAATCCGTAAAGGAAAATCTTAAGAAATACGATAAGGTCGTGATACTGAGTCATAGGGGTCGTCCCGATGGATTCGATAAGGAGCTTTCCCTAGAACCTGTCTGTATCGCTCTCGGAAAGTCATTAAGGAAGAATATTCCTCTTCTCGATTGCCGTGAACTTAGCCTTGCTGAGGCTGCTATAGAAGAAGGCAAGAAGGGATCGGTCTTCATGATCGAGAATCTTCGTTTTCTTGAAGGAGAGTCTTCGTGCAGCGTTTCTCTATCTGAAGAGCTAGCTGCTCTTGGAGATGTATTTATAAACGACGACTTCGCCACCGCTCACAGAAAAGCGGCTTCTAATGTCGGCATCGTGAAGTATATGAAGAAGTCGATGATGGGCTCGGTGCTTAAGGAAGAGCTACGTTCGTTGGATAAGGTGATGAGAGCTAAGAAAGGAGACATTGTCCTTATTGTCGGCGGCGCGAAGATAGCCGATAAGGTCTCTATGATAGCTAATCTCTTGCCTAAGTGTTCCGCTGTCCTCTTGGGAGGTGGCGCCGGCAATACGGCTATGAAAGCGATGGGCTACGATATCGGTTCTTCGATATCCGATGATAAGATGATTCCTGTAGTAAAGAAGCTTATCAAGTCTGGAAAGGTCTCTTATCCATGCGATTTCAGGATGAGGCGTGGCGCCATCCTCGATATCGGTCCGAATACGGCGAGAGGATATGGCGAGATAATAAAAGGGGCGAGTATTGTCGTCTGGGCAGGGCCTATGGGTAAGTTTGAAGAAGAAGCATATTCAAGAGGATCGATTGCAATCGCGAAAGCTATCGCCGCAAGTAAGTCATATTCTGTCATCGGCGGCGGAGAGACGGGTGCGGTTGTAACGAAAGCCGGAGTAGCTAATAAGATTAATTTCCTATCGACTGGAGGAAGTGCTATGCTCGAGTATCTTTCAGGATACAAGCTTCCTGCAGTGGAAGCTATAGTCAGGTTGAGACCTTCGGCCAAGTCTTCGAAGAAGAAATCGAAAAAGAAATAATCTATGTCTTCATCTCCTAAAATAGCAGTCATATATCATAAGCATTGTCTCGATGGTTTCTCGGCCGCATGGGTGCTCTGGAAAAAATTTGGAGACAGGGCTGTCTATTATCCTGCCGTTCATCAGAACCCTTTTCCTAAAGAGATTAAAGGTAAGGATGTCTACATGGTTGATTTCTGCTATTCGGAGAAAGTAATGTCTGCATTAAAGAGAGAAGCCAATAAGGTTATCGTTCTTGATCATCACATTAGCCAGAAGGAAGCGGTAAAGATTTCCGATGATTATGTCTTCGACATCAAGCGCTCCGGTAGCTCTATAGCCTGGTCTTATATCTTTCCTAAGAAGAAGATGCCGAAGCTTATCTCTTTTGTTGAAGATAACGATCTTTGGAACTTCGATATTCCAAAGGCTCGCGAGGTTATTGCTTCTCTCGATACCGAAAAATTCGATTTCAAGCGTTGGAGCAAACTTGTCTTGGAGCTTGAGACCGCCGAGAAGAGAAAGAAGCATATTGAGAAGGGTTCTCATATCCTCGAATATCAGAAAGCCGCGATCGATAGTGTCTTTTCTTCTGCGGAAAAAGCTCGATTCGAAGGAAAGGAATGTCTTGTTGTGAATTCTCCTATGCTCGCTTCAGAGATCGGCCATGTTCTCGCTAAGGCCGCGAAAGGAGGTGTCGGTATCGTCTGGGTCAAGAAGGGCGACAAGATAAAGGTTTCCCTTCGCTCTAATGGAAAAGTAGATGTTGCAAAGATCGCGTCTAAATATAATGGTGGCGGTCATAAAGCAGCAGCAGGATTTGTCTTCCAGGCGAAGAAAGGGGGATTGGAATTCCCCTGGAAGTCTTTGAAATAATTTAAGCGATTGATTCCTTAAATGTTTCGAATGGATCTGCAAAGCCGATCAGAAATGACCGGCTTTTCTCTTTTCGTGTCGATCTGTTTATATTTGACAATAATCATTATTTATTATTTCATTACCATGCGGTTCGGATGATAGCGTCGAACGAAGTGAGATTCTTAGTGGTGAGTTTATCGAACCACCGAAGGACTACCGACATTTGACGAGGAAAGTCTGGACTCCCTCTCTTTTCTGAAGAGATAAAACGCAACAGTTAAAAGCTGTCATGCCTCCGAGTAATCGAGGGTCAAGAGGTGCGAACAGTGACGCCCTGAGAGAAATCGAAGGGGAGCCCAATCCCAACGTAGAAGGCTTAATCTCGCTATAGGGAGAAAAAAGCGAGAGTGAAACGGCTAAATCCTTGTGGGGTGCAAGACCGTGCTGCCAATTTATCGCGAGCGAAAGCAAGCATAATAAATTGAGCGTCTCGCCGTAGTTCTATGAACGAAGGAGGACCTCAATGATGTTGGCGGAGAGTCGCTTGAGTTTCGGAGCGATCCGGAACCTAGATGGATTATCATCATCCTGAGCTGCCCTGAGTTTATCGAAGGGCTTGTCGAAGGATACAGAATCCGGCTTATAGGACCGCATTCCCGCGCTGTAAAAGGCGCGGGTTTTTATTCTTTGAGAGTTTTGTCCTAGTAGTTTAAAATTATGAAAGTCGTCATGTATAACAAGAAATTTTTTATCCCGTTAATCGGGATTATCGTATTGATTGCCGCTTTCGGATTCTGGTCTATGAAAGACAAGATCGTTCCGGAGCAGAGCTCCGCTCTGGAAGAGCTTGAGGGAAACGGAAGTCCGTCTGCTCCCGCCGTAAATAATGGAGTGACAGAGAATAAGCCGAATGCCGAGACGCCGACTACAAATGGTAGTACGACGCCGACTACAGAACAACCAAAAGACAAAATGGAAAATTTTAAACATCTTATTACTGTGAAGACTAATCTGGGCGACATCCAGTTTGAGACCTACGATGCCGATGCTCCGAAGACCGTCCAGAACTTCATCGATCTCGCGAACAAGGGATTCTATAACGGAGTCGTCTTCCATAGGGTCATCGACGGATTTATGATCCAGGGTGGAGATCCGACGGGAACTGGCATGGGTGGCCCCGGATATCAGTTCGAGGATGAGCTTAATTCCTCGTCTGAGTCGTATAAGGTCGGCTATGTGAAGGGCGCTGTTGCTATGGCAAACTCCGGTCCTGATACGAATGGCAGCCAGTTTTTCATCATGGTTGCCGATTATCCGCTTCCTCATGCCTATACGATCTTCGGAAGGGTGACTATGGGACAGGAAGTCGCTAACGCGATCGCGAAGGTTCAAAAGGACAGAAACGATAAGCCTCTTTCTCCTGTTACTATGGAAAGCGTTATGGTTTCTACCATCAATTAGTCTATCTTTTGTCTTTAATGAAGCCCCGCATCATAGCGGGGCTTCTTGTTTTTAAAGGCTTGTTAGAAATGTTTGTTTGTAGTATAAAGAACCCTTGCTATGCGTACGAAGATAATCGCGACAATCGGACCGAAGTCCGAATCTCCTGAAATGCTCCACAAGCTGATTATGGCTGGTGTGAATATTGCTAGGATGAACTTTTCTCATTGTACTTATGATGAGTACAATGCCAGAAAAAAGGCGATTGAGAAAATATCCGCTGAAGAGAAGAAAGATGTGAAGATAATGCTCGACCTCAGAGGGCCGAGACTTCGCGTTGGCGAGCTTCCCGAGGAGGGAATCGAGCTTCATGAAGACGAGGAGATCGTCTTCTCGACTGATGAAAAAGATGAGGCGATATTTATCAATGACCCTTATCTCCATAACGACATCAAGGTAGGCGATCCGCTTTTCCTTACGAACGGCGCCATGGAACTTAAAGTCATTAAGATTTCAGGAAAGAAGATCTACGGAAGTGTTCTTACTGGTGGAACTCTTTTCTCCAGAAAGGCGGTAAATGTTCCTAGGACCGCTCTTACTACTTCGAGTCTTACCGAAAAGGATATCGATGACATCCAGTTCGGATTGAAGGCGGGAATGGATTATGTGGCTCTTTCGTTCGTTCAAGATGCGAAAGATGTCGAACGGCTCCGCTCTCTCGTTGGTGATGACATTAAGATTATCTCGAAGATAGAGCGTCCCTTAGCTGTTAAGAACATCGACTCGATCATTCAGGCTTCCGACTCGATCATGGTCGCTCGTGGCGATCTCGGAATCGAGATGGCTGCCGAAGATATTCCAGTCGTGCAGAAGCACTTGATCAAGCATGCCTCTTGGCATGAGAAGGGCTCGATCGTCGCGACCCAGATGCTTCTCTCTATGGTTGATAAGAATCATCCTACGAGAGCCGAAGTGTCGGATGTGGCTAACGCCGTTTTCGATGGAGCGGACGCGGTTATGCTTTCGGACGAATCGGCTTCGGGATCATATCCTGAAGAATCGGTTAAGATGATGGCTAAGATTATTCATAAAGCGGAGAAGTATAACTACTCCCGTCCGAACTATCTCTAATCTCGTATCAATCAAAAAACCGCGCTTTGAAACGCGGTTTTTTTTGTTATACTCCGGATTTTATCTGGAGGTAGATATAAGCTCCCATGATTATGGCAGAAGCGGATATCGTCGTTATGGTAAGTACATCGGATATCGGCCGAGGGAACACAATACTGAGTCCTTGTCCGGCAAACATCCCGACGCAGGACACGAGGAAAAGGGGAGTAAAGTCTTTCTTTTCTTTACTCTTTTTCTTCGTGGCCTTCTTTGTACTCCTAGGCTCTGAGTCTTTCACTTGACAGGTATTGTATCAATGGTTTCCGATTTAGGAAAGAGGGATAAATCCGTTTTTAAAGGGGTTATCGGAGATATATCCTTATACTCATATCTCTTCTTATAATAATAAACGCGGAGCCAACCTCACTTAAATATAAGTTTTTTCCTATTGGTAAGACTTCTACCGAAAGCGATATCATCGGTTTCGGTCATAGGGTCGTCTATAGATATCTATGCCGGTCTATAAGAACCGGAAACCCCGCAATGATATGCGGGGTTTTTAATATGATTATTTATTTGAACTTTCTTTCGTGTTCTATCCAGGCGCGGTATATGGCAGATCCTTCGTCTCTTTCGTTTAGGAGTTCCAGGATTCGTCCTCTGATCGCAGAGGACTCTATTTCGGCATGTTTCTTGATGAAGCCGAGAGTTTCGTAGTAAACCTCGCCTACGATGGGGGCTGACTGATGTTCGGCTAATCCTGCATCCTGGGCTGCTCTTTCGAGCGCAGACTTTATCTTATCAGTTCGAAGGGGTTCAGGACCCCGTTCTCCTTTTTTGGTGACCGAAATGGCCAATTTATTTTTCTGTTTTGAACGCGACCTTTCCTTATTATCTCGCGCCAGCTGCTTCTTGGAAAGAGTCCAAAAACCGCCCTTTATGGGCGGTTTATAGTATTTATTTCTTAGACAGGAGCGCTTCGAGGTCGAGTTCGGTCGTTATCTTGATCTGATTGACGAACTCGGGCATGTGGCTCACTAGGATCATCGCACCCTCATATCTATCGAGAGCCTTTGCTATCACGGGCAAATGACGGAAGTTGATGTGATTTGTCGGCTCGTCGAGAATTATGATTCCCGGCTTCTGGAGTACGAGACGGGCGAGCGCTACAAGTCCTTTCTGTCCTTCGGAAAGAGTGCCTATCTTGTTTCCCATTAGTTCCTTTGAGAGAAGGAATCCTGCGGCGGTGGAGCGTAATTCCTGTTCGCCCCCCTGGACCATCGCGTCGCCGAGCGACTTATAGACAGTATCATCAGGATTAAGAGTAGAGAAGTCTTGACGATAATAGCCGACACGGACATCTTCAGTGATCTCTATATGCTTATCTGTGCCTTTTGCAATCGTTTCGAGAAGAGTTGTCTTTCCGATTCCGTTCGGCCCCTTGAGAAGCAGTCTTTCTTTCTTTTTAAGAGCGATATCGACTTCTTTCTTAGTTGCCTTTCCGTGCCTGATTATGGAAACGGAAGAGATCTTGATGAGGTCTCCGGAAATATTTTCCTGGCAGGGGATGGCGAACTGGCGGATAGTCTTATCTTCCTGACGCATATCAATCATGTCGTCTTCGAGCTCTCCGATTTTCTCTCTCATCTTAGAAGCGACATCGCGGAGATGTCCTCCTTTCTGTGAAAAGAAGTTCATCTGCTCCTTCCTGTTTTCTATATTGCGCTGAAGTCTGGCATTCTGCATTCTCTCGCGCTCGATTCTCTTTTCTATCTCCGAAACCACAGTGAAATAGTTTCCGGAATATTGCTCGATTTTTTTGGTGAATACATCGAGATAGAGGACTCCATCGGAAAAAGAGTTAAGGAAGTCGGCATCATGAGAGATGACGAGAACGGTTTTCGTATATTCCTTAAGGAAGTCCTTAAGATATTCGATCCCTGCTTTATCAAGATTATTCGTCGGTTCGTCGAGTAAGAGTAGGTCGGGGTTCTGTATGAGAGCGAAAGAAAGAAGAAGCCTTGCTTTTTGTCCTCCGGAAAAGGTACTGACCTTCCTATCGAGAGGCACTTCCATATTGACGGCCTTTAGGGTCTTAATGATGCGAGGATCGATATCGTATATCTTCTGACCTGGGAAAGCTTGTTCAAAATATTCGCGGACGGAAAGATTGAGCCATTCGGCAGGAATGGTCTGTTTTGCGATTGCGATTGAAAGGCGATCATTCAGCACAACTGCGCCTTCGTCGGCGGTAAATTCCTTAGTTATAAGGGAAAATATGGTGCTTTTTCCGGCTCCATTCTGACCCATAAGGGTTACTTTAGAGCCGCGGCGTACGGAAAACTCGGCCTCATTAAGAATGGGTTTCGTGTGTCCGTATCTGAAGGATACTTCGTTGAATCTGAGTATTACATCTCCTTGCGCCATAGAACCCGTGAATGATACCGGAAAGAAAGCGTTTTTTCAAGGAAATTTGTATAATTAATCGCGTGAGCTCACTTCTTCGGATGATGATCGCAATAGCGGCTTTAGGACTCATGTTAGGCCTCGGAAGCTATGTTATAGCCGGTCTGGTTCTCGACCAGAGGTTCGGCGGTTCTCCGGAGACGATAACAAAGAGTTTCTATCGCAAATGGACGAACTATATGAACGGTTCGAGGACTGCGGTAGATGACAGTATATATCGCCACGATGAGAGAGTTCTTGGTTCTTTCGCGGCCGAACTTGATAATATCGATACGGACAAGGATCCATTCCTTTGCGACTATGGTAAACCTCTTACTTTGATAGTAACCGAAACTGGTCGCAATACTATGACTGATAGGGCGGAAGTGACTGTTACGGCTGAATATAGTTCCGGAAAGAAAGATATTTTTGTTACTACTTGTGCTTTCGAAAAGAAATGGAGGATATGCGGGGTAAGGTGCAAATGATTTTCAAAAAAAGCGAGCTTGCCTCATTGCCCGCTTCACTGAGACTTCGTCAAGGCGGAAGTCGGAGACGAGACGGGTTAGTCTCGGCAGCAGCCGGATTCACTCTCGTCGAGCTTCTTATCGTCATCGCAATTCTCGCTATTTTGGCAGCTGCGGTCGTTATCGTTTTGAATCCTTCCGAACTGATAGCTGAAGCTCGCGATGCGGAGCGTGTTACGAGCCTTGAGTCGCTTCGCAAGTCGGTTGATCTCTTTATTATCGATAATCCATCCGCGTCACAGGGTGTTTCGCAGACCGTTTATGTTTCTGTTCCCGATACTTCCGCGACCTGTGCGAATATCGGACTTCCAACTCTTCCGTCCGGCTGGGCTTATAACTGTGTCACTTCAGCCGCTCTGAGGAATGTCGACGGTTCTGGTTGGATTCCTATCAATTTCTCTCTCATTAAGGGCGGATCTCCGATTCCGTATTTGCCGATCGATCCTGTAAACGATGTCGTCTCTGGTAGATACTACACTTACGCTCCGGGCGGTTCTTATGAGATAACCGCTCTCATGGAAGCGGACAAAGTCAGTGCCTCAGTGGGAGATGGGGGTGCTTTACCTGGAGTATATGAAGTAGGAACACATATCGGTCTCACTCCATCATTAAGGGATAAAGGTCTTATTGGATATTGGGCGATGGATGAAGGAAGCGGAACTACTACTAGGGATTCCTCGGGAAAAGGAAACATAGGAACTATTTCCGGACCTGTCTGGTTTAATCCGGGTAAGACCGGAAATGCTCTTAACTTCTTAGGTTCTGGAAGTCCGGTAATAAATGTTTCTCATAATGCTTCATTGAATGTCGGTTCTAATGACTTCACCATCATGGGCTGGGCTTTTCATCGTGACCTGACTTATCCGAAGTCCAACTTCATGTTTAAAAAATCAAACTCTTGTTATTCCGATGGTGTCGCTAACGCAGGTTTCGACATCGGCCATGGTGTTGACTCGACCGGAGTCGATATCTGCTTGAGAGATAGCAACAATAATTATCTGAGGCAGAAGATCGCTTTCAATTCGGGACAGCTACCGGCTAATCTGCTTAATAAATGGACTCATTATGTTTTTGTATTCGATAGGGGAGATAAGAGGATCAGGGTTTACATCGATGGCGTGAAGCAGACAAACGAGATGAATATATCTTCCGTAAGTGGCAGTTTGAATAGTACCTATGCCTTGAGTATTGGCACCATGTATGGCTGGCAGACGGATGGCATGCTTGATGAGATGAGGATGTATTCGAGGTCGCTTTCTGAACTGGAAATAAAATCGATCTATGACGCTAAGAAATAGGAATATTATCGTATGGACGAGATCCGCCTCTATAATAGGGTTCTTTCTGCTGCCGAAGTCGCTGCCTTGTACTTTGGTGGCAAATAGTAGTATTTTCTGAGGTATAGAAGGTTCTTAAACAATTCTGTTTAAAGGAGGAATCAGTTATGAAAAGTTTTCTGAATAGTTATCTGCTTGAGTTTCGATTTGCGGCTGACAAGATGATCTCGTTCTTTCTTGATTTTACCTTCCTTTCATTCGATTATAGCGATGAAGAAAAGGAAATCGATTTTTTCTGGGATCAGGGACCGCGATGCTGTGTTGTCGCTTCTGACGGCAGAATCCCCTGGATTTCTGGCCAGAAGACCATTTCTTATCGTCTTGATAAAAATGGCAATGTTATCTCGAGAATGAAGATGATAGACTCCTTGAAAGAAGGAGAAAGATTGATAGTTGGCGATAAAGCCGTGGAAAGAGCATATCTTGCTTCTCCTGATAAGGAAGATGCGACGCACGAGATCAGTCCTCGATCGATGAGACATTCTCATACTTAAGATAATTCCTACTCTGGCTCCGTCTTCCGACGGAGCTTTTTTATATTTGAAAAATTAGTTTATTTTTTTGAGAAATATGCATAACGAGGTAGAGGTAAAGATAGAAGTTAACTCATTCGAGGACATTGAGAAGTCTCTTTTGGAAAATAATTGGATATTAGAATATTCAACTATTGAAGAGGTATCTTATTTCGATGACAGTGATGACTCTCGGAAATAAAAGGGAATTACGATAAGAAGTAAAAAGATTAATGATAAGGATATTCTTACGGTTAAACTAAAAAGGACGGAAGGAGAATACCGTATTGCAAAGGAGGGAGAGCTTAATATTAAATCATCCGAAAAGATTAAAGAGGTGCTTTCTCTTATGGATCTAGAACCAGTCTTTTTATTAAAAAGAAAGAGAGCATTGGGTTAAAGGAGGTGATTCAATAGAGTTGGATTATCTTCCTCAAATATCTAAGTATTTTATCGAAGTAGAAAGCGATTCGATAGAAAAGGTAGAAGATCTTATTAAAGTCTTTAATTTATCTAACTACCCAAGAAATTCCAAAAGTTATCCCGATATAGTAAGGGAAGGGAAAAATAACCGTTTTTTATTACGGTTATAGTGATCATTTTTTGATCAAAGCAAATCCTGTTTTTCGTCTGAAAGACGGCTTGGTAACCCTAATTGAGGAAAGATATATCCCTTGATGCTATTATTTACCTAAATAACCCATGGAAAAGGAATTCATCTGGTCAGAGGACTATAGCGTCCATAACACCATAATAGACGAACAGCATCAGACCTTTCTGCGGATAGCGAACGAGCTCATCGCTCTTTCGACCGCGGAATCTCCTGATGCGGCTGTCGTGATAGCGGAAACGGCAAAGCTCGGCGAATACGCGAGCTTTCATCTCACTACCGAAGAAGATATGTTCGAGAAGTACGGCTATCCCGAAGCCCCGGAACATATCGCTGCGCATAATGTCTTTCGCGACGAAGCGATGAGGATGCTTAACGAAGCGAAGGACGGAGAAGGGAAGACTGCTGAGGAAGCAAAACAAGCTGCCGAATTCGCCGGGAACTGGCTTCTGACCCATATCATGGTTATGGATAAGAAATATGCCCAATTTTTCCTTGATCAAGGACTGGATTAAATAATCGAGATGAAGAAATTATCCACATCAGTAC
>CAZRNY010000012.1:0-22954 GCA_964601595.1 uncultured Candidatus Saccharibacteria bacterium
AAATACATATTAAACACATTACTTATTTCGCGATCGCGAAATAAGTAATGTGTAGTTACTGACATATACGCAATGTATATAATATCTACAATAGTTGATGAAAAATGAAATACGATACACGCTCCTCGAAGCCTTAAATATATTATCTGTCCCTGTCTCGTACATGCTTGCCTTTGGGGTGACTCTTAGAGCTGAACCGATAAATAAAACTTTGTATCGGGCCGGCAAGATTCAAGAAGATTTTGATAAATTATTCAGAAAAGCAGAAATAAGAGAGAAGAGGAGGTTTTATATACTTCTCTACAGGTTAAAAAAAGACGGACTTATATCGGTGGAAGACAAAAATATATCTATAACTAATAAAGGAAAAGACGCGCTTAAGAGCTTTAGTAACAAGAATAACGTTCCGGTAGGAAAATATAAGGACAAGGCTGTTGATTCCAAGGAATGGAAAATAATTCTCTTTGATATACCAGAGTCATTTAAACAGAAAAGAGATTGGCTTAGATCTGTTCTAAGAGAGCTTGAATTTAGAATGGTACAGAGAAGCGTTTGGGTTGGTAATAAAGAGATTCCTGAATCGTTAATAGAAGACTTAAAGAATATGGAGATACTTCAATTTGTTGAAATATTATCTGGCGTAAAGAAGGGGAGTCTTGGAGTAGAAAAGAGATAATAGGTAATAATCAAAGACATTACTTATTTCGCGATCGCGAAATAAGTAATCAAAAACTGCTTAGATTAACAGAGCGGCGAATGACCGCCTTTTTTGTATCTGCTTTATGATGGACATCATATTTTTAATCACGATTAGTGTCACCATTTTAGACGGCCGTCTAAAATGGTGACACCTGATATCAATAATATTTAACTGATACAAATAAGTTTCGAGTTATCCACTTTTAGGATTTATGGCGTTATTTGGTATAATCTTTAACAGAGCGGAGATGAAATTGCGCCCGCCGCTTAGGGGGTACCGGCTACCGGTTGTGGACAACTTTTTCAATAAGGCTGTTTTCATCCGGACAAGCAGTTGGTATAATTGCTAAAGAAAGAAAGGGAGAGCGTTGTGAGGACGCTCTCTTTTTTTATAGATTTTTTTGACCTCTACTATCGTCATCTTGAGATATGACGCTTATAGAGGCCTTATATAAGTTTTCATAGTTTCATATCGAGGCGAAACGAAGCCCGCAGCTCATAAAGGAGGGTTTAAAACCCCGCTTTTGTCAGTCACCGCTTAATAACGATCTTTTCGGAATCGAACCGGAGGATCAGCGGCGCAAGCCGCGGATTTCGTTAATTTCATAATAAATGAATCTGATCAGGAAAATATTCGGTTCTATGAGAGAAACATTCGGCCGCCTTTGGTCGAAGAAGTGGATCCGCTCCGGCATGATCATTGTCGGCACGGTTGCCGTCTCTTCCCTCCTTTTCTCTATATGGAATGGCTATCTCTCTCCGGAAGCCAGGCTTGCCAATAAGGAGTTCAAGGCTTGGGAGAATCTGGAAAGGTTCATAGCCGACTCTGAAGCAAAGCAGAAAGCCGACACTTTCGGCGGCAAGACGCCGGAAGAGACTATTTCTATGTTTGTTGCCGCCCTCGAAAAGGGCGATCTTGATGAAGCGGGTAAATATTTTGAGCTCCAGGTGGACGGAAGCTATAACGCTGAGTGGCGGAAGAAGCTCGATCAGGCGAAAGAGCGCGATACGATCAAGCTTATTATTAGTGATTTTAAAGAGTTAAAACCTGAGGATGAAGAAATAAATCCTCCAAACGGAAAATGGTTTGTTAAATATGACGATAATAACGAGCCAGAAGAGAATGTTCTTCTAAAGAAAAATAAAATATCTGATATTTGGAAGATAAGTAGTATGTAATTTAACAAATAAATAAACGGAAACGATGAAAAAGATACTAACAATGGCTCTTAGCTTGATTGTTTCTTTTGGGTTTTCTCATTCGGCACATGCCTACTTCTTTGAGACGCATGCCTTGCTCACCAAAGAGACTGTCGAATTTTCGAACACTAAGTCTACTAACGATATAAGCGACGAGCTTATAGACTATCTGATAGACGGCTCCCGCAGGGAGGACGATCCGCCGCGCTGGCTAAACCACTTCTATGACCCCATCTTTCAGCGGGGTATCTCCTACGACGTAGCCATTTCGCCGCTCGACTTCTTTCTGATCCCTTTCGGTGATCAACGGATGTCGAAAGACTGGGTAGAAAGCGAATCAGCCCAGAAAGGTTTCGTTTATCAGCTTGCGGCGAAGAAAAGCCTTAATCCTTTTGCTATCGCCTCCGTTCTCACCGCGGAAAAGGCGGCTAATATCTCTTCCCTTCAGGATGATTCCAATTTCGCCTGGAATAAGGCGCTTCGTCTCTACATAAATGGCGATAAGGAGGAAGCGATGTTTGCTTTAGGGCATGTTCTTCACCTTGTTCAAGATGTATCCGTTCCCGACCACACGCGGAACGATTCTCATCTGCTTGGTAGTCCTTACGAAGACTTTGCCCGCGAATTTAGTATTAGTAATCCCGATAATGACCTCGAGTCGAGGCTTGGCGGAGCGAAGATAGAGAAGCGAGAGTATCTGAGTGAGGAATTTGATTCTCTCGCCAGAACTTCTAATGAGAACTTTTACAGCAATAACACTATTGGTATTCAAAATGGGTATGGATTACCTTCTCCTTCAATCACGGAGTTATTCAAAGGGAAAAGATATCTAACAAATGAGTTAGGAGGAAAATCATTTAAGGTTGCTTGGGTTGATGAAAAGAAAGATTATTTTTCAGTGAATCAGGATCAAATAGTTGTTGATAATGATTACGTCCTCTCCGACTACTGGTCCCTTCTCTCCGTCGAATCCGTTAAAAGCGGCGCGAGTGTTATCGACCTCTTCTTTCGCGAAGTCGATTTTTATAAAGAACACCCGGAACTTATCCAGGAAGATAACTCTCTGCCTGGAAAAATTGCCGATGCGGTTGCGGGATTTATCGGTAAAGTCGGCGATGCGGTATCGGAAAGGTTTAATGGTGACGGCGAAACGATACCGATCAATAATGGAAAAACTATAGGCAGTCCCAACGAGGGCGCGAAAGAACAAGAAGAATCTTCCGCGCCTTTTATTTTTGTCGATAAGGTATCGGTAAAGCTGGGTGATTCCATCCTTCAGTCTGGATCTGGGTTCGTCCCCGAAACGAGTGTTCTTCTTACTGCTTTTACTCCGAGCGGCAAGAAGGTTTCTTTTACGAAACAATCAGACAAGTCGGGAAAGTTCGAAAATCTGTATTCCGTTCCGATGACTGCGGAGATTGGCGTTTATAGATTGGTCGCTAAAGAGGAAATATCTGGAACCGAAACGGATGAGGTTCGCTTTGAAATAAGCGCCACTAAGTCTGTTAAAGCGCCTTCTCCGCCGAAGACCGAAACGAAGAAGACGACTAAATCGGAAGATACTAAAAAAGAAGAAAAAGAATCTGACGAGAAAAAGTCATCTCCAAAAGAAATAGCCTCTTCTTCGAGCTGTTCTTTTACTGGTAACGGCTTTAGACAGGGACAAATAATCTTTAATGAGATTGCTTGGATGGGTACTTCTTCGTCGGCAGATAACGAATGGGTGGAAATAAAGAATGTCGGCGACAAGGAAGTCGATATTTCCGGCTGGCTCTTTGTCGATAAGAAAGAAGATATCCGCTTCGTCTTCCCGAAAGGGACAAAGATCAGATCCGGTGGCTTCTACCTTCTTGAGCGTACGGACGACTTGTCTGTCTCTGGCGTGAGAGCCGATGGGATATTTAATGGCGCGATAGGTAATTCAGACGAGCACCTTCGCCTTATCGACTCCGCTTGTTTCATTCAAGATGAGGTTTCGGCTCCTAAGTCGTGGCCAGCGGGAGTCGCTTCTCCGCGACGACCCATGGAGCGGAAGAATGATCTTAAATGGCAATCTTCTTCGATAATTGACGGAACACCGAAACAAAACAATAGTTCAGGAATATCCTCTGTAACACCGCCGTCTTCTTCGTCATCTCCTTCTTATTCCGGTGGTGGTAGCGCGACTATTAAAGCAACCTGTTCGCAGACTGGACTAGGAAGTCCTACAAGATCGGTTGTTATTAACGAAGTGGCTTGGTCTGGCGATACAGAAGCTACTTCGAATGAATGGATCGAGCTGAAGAATATAAGCGAGGAAACCATCTCTCTCCACAACTGGGAGCTACTGGATAAGACGGCTGACATAAAAATCGTCTTTAACTCATCTGTTTCTTTGGATTCAGGAGAACTGCTTCTTATAGAAAGAGGTGACAAGAATTTCATTGTCGGAAAAACAGCCGATGTCTTCTTTTCCGGATCGATCAATAATTCCGACGAGACGCTTCGTTTATTCGATAAGGATTGCGCTCTTGTCGATGAAGTCGTTAATGTCGGTTCGTCTTGGAAAAATATCGGCGGCTCCGCTTCTCCTTCGTATAAGACAGCCGAAAGAAAAACTGATCTCGGCTGGCAGACATATCAGGGTGGCGATAATAGCGGTATATTCGGCACGCCAAAAGAAGAAAACTCGGTGCGTGAAGAAACATCGGGCTTGCCTGATGAGACTGATGACGATAATCGTATGATCGTCATCTCAGAGATAATGCCCGGTAAAAGCGGTAATGCCGATGCGGAGTTTATCGAGCTATATAACCCGAGCTCTGAAATAGCTGATCTTTCGGGGATAAGCCTCACGCGGAGAGCTTCCGCCTCTGGAGCCGTCGAGACACTGGTCTCAACTGACGCCTTCGTTGGAAAGTCGATTCCGCCATATAGTTTCTTTCTCATCGCGAGCGCGGAATTCGGAGAATCGCCTGATGCTACTTATACCCAAGTCTCTTATAGGCTCTCATTCGATGGGAATATCGTCTCGATAAGGAGTGGCAGTAATGATATTGATTCTGTAACCATCGGTTCCATTACGGCCGGAAAGAGCTTCGAGAGAAAAGCTTCTGTTTCCAACGAGTGCGTTCTTCCTTTTGATGATAATGAGTTTTTAGGAAATGGGTGTGTTCTTAGCGATGGCACGGTGGAGCGTATCGACCCAAAGCCTCAGGGGCTAGTCAATCTGTCTGAGCCGAGAGAGAAGCCAACGATCGGATTTACTGAAGATGATTTTTCCGTTGAGTATGACGCTGATTTCGCTTCGAATGTGATTACCTGGCCAAACACGGAAGCAAGAGTTTATTCTATATTCCGCAATGACACTCTTCTTGGTTCTTATTCCGGAGAAAGAACGGCGGATAAAGTAACTCGTGTTGGCGTGAATTATAATTACGCGATAGCTGTTGCTGATGCCGAAGGAATGATGTCGGACGAACTGACGAAAGTGATCTCCGTTCCTGGGCTATCTGTCTCCGCTTCTATCTTTTCCGGAAGGAAAAAAGATGTAAATGGGATGACTCATGAGGGAGACATTCTTCGTCTCGCTTGGGAATCTTATCCGTTTCTTCCTCGTGATGCCGTCTTGAGATTACCTCATGGAGAGCCTCCTTATCCGAACTATAAGATGGTTGTTGGCTTTATTTCTGATAATCCTTCTATTCCTGAATACGTTAATATTTCAGAAACAGAATATGCTGGAGAGACAGCCCTCTTCTGTTATTCATCTTCTGCAGGAAGCGATTGTGTCAAAAATCTCATTCTTCCCGATGCTCCCGATCTCTGGGTGGATGGTGCACCGAATGGTAATGCGCTTGATTGGAATAAATATCTTGCTGACGGAGATGATTCCATCTTTATTCCTTTAGGGACAGATGTTCCTGAAGGAAGGAATCTCATTCTTGCTTACTATGGTTTCGCGCACGGCATTCATCCTGGGGAAATAGATAACCCCGGAGATATGCGTCTTATCGGCTATGACTTATCGCCGGTCTTACGAGCTTCTCCTGCGCTTATCGCTCCATCAGTTCCTACTGATCTTGCAGCTGTGATGGGAATAATCGATACCGAAGCGATCATAACTTTCGATCCGTCGACGGATGGGGACTCTCCTGATTGGATGATCGGATATGAGATAAGTCTTGATGATGGTGTTTCCTGGAATCCAATAGTGAGCGGAGGAAAGATTTCTGTTTCTCCCGATAACTCTTATTCGATATCCGTAAGAGCGATCGATGACTTTGGAACGGGCGGAGAAGCATCCGTTATTTCCTTTACGGCTACTGCTCGAGAAGTCGATTCGCCATCTCTCTTTGGCGCATATGAAAGCGTGGCTTTCGGTCATCATATTGGACAGCGTGTCGGTCATATCGATCTTCCTTCAGTCTCTTCGATCGGATTAAGAATCGCCCCCGGTTCGATAGGAAGCGGTTCGGCGATAATCTGCGAATGGGGCGTCGATATGTGCTCCGGTGATTTCAGGCGAACATTTTCGGAGGAGGATGTTAATAAAGAAGATACATATTTCTTCTCCGGTGAATTCGCGATCGATTCTGAGAAGGAGTATGTCGTTCTTCTTTTCCCTAACGACATTTCACCTGTCGCCTTCGGTTCCGATTTCGACAGCGATCCTGATGGCTATGTTATTAGAGAGCTAAAAGGAGCCGATCCGACGCTTTCCGGACCGATTGTAGACCTCTATGTTGAGCTTCATTAGCGCTTTTGCCCTCTCGCTCCCCGTCGGGTTATTGTTAGTCCTATTATGGAAAAGGTTTTCAAGAATGCCGCCTGGCTCCTTTTTGGTCAGATAGCCGGCAGGACTCTTCGAGCCGGAATATTGATATATGCGGCGAGAATCCTCGGAGCTTCTTCTTGGGGCGCCTTTTCCTATGCTCTCTCCGCCGCCGCCGCCTTTACCGTCTTTTCGGATATAGGTATCAATTCGCTTCTTGTTCGTGAGGGATCAAGGGATGCAGAGAAGAGAAAAGATTATCTTTCTGCCGGGCTTGTCCTTAAATCTTTCCTTATTGCCATTATCGCTATCGTTATCTCCTTATTCGGAGATCTTCTCGCGAAGATGCCGGAAGCGGCTGTTCTCATGCCTCTTGTCGCTTTTATCTTCATCTTCGATGCTCTGAGAGACTTCGTTTCCGCGCTTGCTCGTTCGGCTGATCGGATGGATATCGATGCGAAGGGACAGATAGTCACTAATGCCGGCATAGTGATCGCGGGCGGCATCATGCTCTCTATGGAGCCGACGAGCCGTAATCTCATCCTCGGTTATGTCTTCGGTACCGCTATCGGCTTCTTGTATGTCGTCTCGCATTTCCTTCCTGATTTTAAAGGCATCCTTAAGCGGTTCCGGATGGATAGATTGAAAGAGGTAGTGACTCTCGCTTGGCCTTTCGGCTTAGTGGGACTCATGAGCGTTATCATGATCAATACAGATATCTTGGTTCTTGGCTGGTTCGGATCAGCTTCCGATGTCGGTCTCTTTTCTTCGGCACAGAAGCCTATCCAGCTTCTCTATCTTATTCCTTCCATGCTTACCGCCGCTTTCTTTCCTGAGCTCGTGCGTGTCGTAAATGACAAGGAAGCTTTCAAGCGGACTCTCATGTCTGGTCTCCGTTCCTCTCTCTTCTTCGCTCTGCCGATCGCTTTCGGCGGATTCATTGCCGCTCGTCCGGTGATGAATCTCCTCTACGGCGCAGAATATATTTCCGCATCCGCCTCCTTTGGCATCCTCGCTCTTGCCTGTATCTTCGTCTTTCCTTCGTTATTCGTTACGAACGCCATCTTTGCTCTCGGAAAGCAGAAGTTTTTTCTATTGTTTGTCCTTATCGGAATTTTCGGCAACATCATCCTCGATATCGCCCTCATCCCTCGCTTCGGTATCACGGGTTGCGCTATGGCGACCGCCGCTATTCAGGGGTTGCTTCTCTTCTACGCTCTGCCAAAGCTTGGCTTATCGATCGACATCTTCAAGGGATCGAATAAGTTCGTTGCTGCCGCTCTCATGATGGCTGTCACGATCGCTCCGCTCGTCGCGATGAATATAAATGGCGCTTTGATCGTATTGATAGGCGGCGCGGTCTACTTCGCTATGCTTGTCGTACTGAAAGATCCGACGCTCGGTCAAATTATCGGCAAACTGAAGAAGAAGCCCGTCTCTTCCGGCGTGGAAGTCTAGAAAAAATAAAGCCGCACAGATGTGCGGCTTTTTAGTTTTCCTTAGCCATCCTCTATGAGGAAGCGGCTATCACGAGATCTTCTTCCGAAGGCTTTCCGTTGATCATTTCCGGCCTATATGGCTTATTAGGCTTTCTTGCTACTACGCATTCTCTCGTTATGAGAATGAGGTCGGCTAACGCCGCCTCTTTCGTGCACAAGAGCCTGGTTATCGGTCCAAGCTCCGATTCGAAGGTTACGGTCATCGCGATCGTATCCTTCTTCGGTCCTAAGAGAAACGTCTTCTTCAGGTTTGATCCGGCTATCGGCACGGTTACCGTCAGGTTTCCGTCTGTGTCTTTCGCTATCTCGAGGAATGTCCTCGAGGGATTATGCAGGAATGTTCCGCATAATTCTTAAAAGTTTTTCAGATTACCGGAGATGATGATCAGTTGTTTTTCGAAGTTTTTCGTCAGCAGAAGGTCTCTTTTTAAGTTAGGCGTCTCCTATGGTCTTCAATGGGCGAGCGGGTATGAAAACATTTCTAGCTAGCGCGTATCAAATAAAAAAAAGCCGGTCATCATTCGTAAAGAATGAACCGGCTAGTTGATGAGAACCTTTCTCTTTCCCATTATGAAAAGAAGTTCTTCTGCGGCTCTTTGCCCGATGAAAGATCCGATTACTGTGACTTTCTCTGTTGCTTCTCTTTCGATGATGGTCATTCCGACGCCTCTTTCTTTTATGAAGCAGATTATCTCTGTCTGTATCCCGTTATCCTTCTCAGCTATGATCATATATCTGTGACCTTCTTCCACGATGACGATGTATATCTTCTTACCTTCGAGGTTCCAATTAACTATCCCTCCGTGCTTTTTGGCTGTGGCGAAAGAGCTTCTTATCCTTGCCGCCTTGGACGAGATCGAGTTTTCATCGAATATCATGATCATGACTGATCACCTCCTTTTTCTTATTTATAAGAACTGATGACTAGAGAAAAGCACGCTGTTTCCTTGTTTGTCAAAGAAGTTTTTGGCTGTATCATGGCCTTTATATGATCGTCGTACTCTCAAATATAAGGAGTGCCCACAATGTCGGCTCCATCTTCCGTACTGCAGACGCGGTTAGGACGAAAATGATCTATCTTTGTGGCGTCACTCCGGCTCCGCTCGACAAGTTTGGTCGTCCTGTTTCCGATATCGCGAAAGTCGCCCTCGGAGCAGAGAAAAATATCCCTTGGGAGAAGAGTGTCTCTATCATCAGGACGCTGAAAAAGCTGAAAAGAGAGGGCTATACGATAATCTCGATCGAACAGGACACGCGATCTATCAGTCTCGACAAGTTCGATTTTTCTGCAGGAGAAAGGATGGTTTTCGTTCTCGGAAACGAAGTTGACGGCCTTCCGAAGAAAGTTTTAGACATATCTAATGGTATAATTGAGATACCTATGTTCGGCGGGAAAGAATCGCTGAATGTGTCTGTTGCTTTTGGCGTGGTCGCATACGCCTTTCGATTGGCAAATAAATAAAATCAGTAAATTGAAATATAAGATTGCAGAGCTCGCTCCGCTTTGGATTCCTATACCTCCGCGAACATACGGCGGCATAGAGTTGATGCTTTCTGTCCTTACGGAGGAACTTGTTAAGAGGGGACATGACATATCTCTATTCGCTTCCGGTGATTCGAAGACGGATGCGCATCTTGAAGTTATGAGCGAGAAAGCTCTCTGGCTTCGTAAGGGTGTCCGCAGTCCGCATGCTGTCATTATGAGGATGCTGAAGGATGTCTGTGATCGCCGGAGCGAGTTCGATCTTATCCATAGTCACGCGGAATTCTTTATGTACCCCCTCTTGCTAGGGGGTACTTCGACTCCGATTTTAACGACTATGCATCGTCCGATAGATGATGAGGCGGCAAAGGCCGCTTTGGCATATCCGGAAATGAACTTCTGCGCCATCTCGAACGATCATAAGGCGCGCATGGAGGCTAAGGGGATACATCCGGTCGGCGTCGTCTATAACGGTATCGATACGGATAAGTATGAATTCGACTCCTCTCCGGAAGATTATCTTCTCTTTATCGGACGGTTGAATGAAGAAAAAGGCATCATCGATGCCATAAAAGCAGCCGAAAAGGCAAAGATGAAGCTCACTATCGCGGGCAATATCATTGCCGGTCCGGAATGGCAGTATTTCTTCAACGAAGTCCAACCTCTCCTTAATCAGGAAGGCGTGAAATTCGTCGGCGAAGTCGATTTCGCGGAGAAAGTTAGACTGATGAAAGGAGCGAAAGCGACGCTCTTTCCGATCGATCGCGACGAGCCTTTCGGACTCGTGATGGCTGAATCGATGGCCTGTGGCACGCCGGTCGTGGCCTATAGGCGCGGTTCCGTGCCGGAAGTAGTAAATGACAGCAAGACCGGTTTCATCGTTGATGATCTCGATCAGATGGTCGAAGCGATTGGAAAGATCGGTGTTCTAAAGCGTGAGGATTGTCGTAAGTGGGTCGAAGATAATTTTACGCTGAAGATGATGGTTGATGAATACGAACAAATATATAAAAAACTGATCTCATGAAAAAATTAAGAATAGCTCAGATTGCGCCTCTCTGGTTTCCTGTTCCTCCTTTGAAATATGGCGGGATAGAACGTGTCGTTGCCTTACTTACCGATGGTTTAGTGAATAAAGGGCACGATGTGACCCTCTTCGCCGCTCCCGGATCTAAGACTAAAGCGAAGCTCGTAAGTGTTTTTGATAAGCCCCTCATAGAGGGAGGTATCTCTTGGAATAATCCAGTTTGGAATCTACGCAATCTCTCGGTCGCTACCGAGATGGCGAATAAAGGAGAGTTCGATGTCATCCACACGCATCTCGATATCTGGAGCGTCTTCTTTCATAATCTGGCAAATGTTCCGGTCATCCACACGATGCATAATCCTCTCTATCGCACGAATGCCGATGCAAACAAAGATGACCGCTTAAGGCTTTTCACCGAAGACGCGCATCGCACTAATATGGCTTTCATCAGCGAATCAGCGAGATCGCAGGCGATGGTCAGCTTTCCGAAATCGAGAGTCGTCTATAACGGCATCGACCTGACAGACTTCAAGTTCGGCAATGGTGGCGATCACTTCATCTGGATCGCGAGAGTCAATAAGCATAAAGGGATAGAGAACGCGATCGCGGCTGCTGAGAAGCTTGGCGTAAGACTGACGCTAGCGGGACGCATCGATGATACCCAACAGGATTACTTCGATACGGTAATTAAGCCTCGTTTGAACGATAAGATCACTTTTGTCGGAGAACTTTCCCAAAACGAGTTGCCTGAATTCTACGGATCGGCTACCGCGCTTCTTTACCCGATCGAGTGGGAAGAGCCGTTCGGTCTCGTCGTTGCCGAAGCTATGGCTTGCGGCACACCTGTCATCGCTTATAGGCGAGGCTCTATGCCGGAGCTTATCGAAGACGGAAAGACCGGATTCGTAATCGATAGTGATATCGATCTTCTCGTCGAGAAGATGAAGGTTGTTAGCGGAATGGATCGTAACTATGTGAGAAATCATATCGAGCGCAATTTCAGCAAAGAAAAGATGGTCGAGGAGTATGAGAAATTCTATATGGATATATTAGGAAACAATGGCTAAGAGGAAACTAAAGATAGCGACGATGGTGACGGGGCACTACACGACCCCTCCTCCAAAAGGAGTAGTCTATGCGCCGATGGATATCGCGACCGAAGTGATCGAAGGGCTCGCTTCTCGTGGCCACAAGATAGATTTCTATGGTCCTAAAGGAACGAAGGTCATTGGCGCGAAGGTCATCGATTGTGGTCTTGAGGCTCTTCAAGGGAGAGGCGGAAAGATATTAGGTGTTCCCGGAGCAAGAAATATAGAGAGGGATAAGATATTCAGCCTTTGGGATCAGTATCTTATTTCTAATATGTTCGCCGCTGCGGAGAAGAATAAGTACGACATATTGCATGTCCATCCGATCGACCGCGCTTTGCCTATCGCTATGGCGAACCAATCCGTAAAGACGGTCTACACGCTCCATGATCCGATCTATCCTTGGCGCGCTGAGATATTCAAGATGTTCCAGAGTCCGAATCAGGGTCTTGTCTCTATAAGCGATTCGCAGAGGAAGCCTGTTCCTGATCTTAATTATCTGAACACCGTCTATAACGGCATCAAGATGGATCAGTTCAAATTTTCTGCTTCTGATGATGGCTATCTGCTTTTTGTCGGCAGGATCACTCCTGAAAAAGGAGTCGCCGAGGCTGTCGAAGTGGCGCATAAGATGGATGAGAGATTGATCATCATCGGTCCCGCCGCGGAAAACGAATACTGGAATGAGAGGATAAGGCCTTATCTCGGAGAGAAGATAAAACATATAGGCTTCGTTCCGAGAAAATCTCTCTTCAAATATTATCGCAAGGCGAAAGCTCTGCTTTTCCCGATTCAATGGGAAGAGGCCTTCGGCCTTGTAATGACCGAAGCTATGGCCTGTGGTACGCCCGTCATCGGTTTCCGTAGGGGATCCGTACCTGAAGTTATTGAAGACAAGAAGACCGGATTCATCGTGAAGGATGTCGACGAGATGATGGATGCCGTAAGGAAAATAGGGCTCATATCGAGAAAAGATTGTAGGAAGCGGGTGGAAGACAACTTCTCGACCGAAAAGATGATCGAGGGATATGAGAAAGTTTTCCTCAAATTCGCAGATAAATAGCGTTTTTAATAAAAGATTAGGCATTTCTGCCTAATCTTTTATTATTTATATATGATTTTCTGGATTATCGCGTTCGTAATTTCATTTGTCTTCCTTTTCCTTCCTCCGGATGCGAAGAGAAAAGTCGTTATCGGTAAGTCTCTTTTCTTATGCTCCGAGGCTAGATCGATATTTTCTCGCGCTCTCGGATTGATGTTCCGTGGGAAAATGGATAAGGATAAAGGGATTATTTTCCGTTTCAGTCGGCCGATGAGGCCGCCGTTCACTTCGGTCGGCATGAAGTTTCCGATAGATATTATCTGGTTCCGTGATAAGAAGGTCTCTGAGATAACGGAAGATGTTTCTGTCGCTTCCGGAAAATCCGTCGTCACTCCAGAATCGGAAGCTGACGGGTGTATCGAGATCGTGGCGGGAGAAGCGAAGATAAGGGCGATAGCGGTTCATGATACAATTTCGATAAGTTAATCTATGAATAAGAAGATAATAGTTGCTCTTGTCTTGCTCGCTGTCTTGCTCGGCATAGCGACATTCGTTTCTATCATCGTTAAGAGACAATTTGATCGCCCTGACACTATAGTTGAAGTGAATGGTCAGTTAATCAAGGTTGAAGTGGCTGAAGAGCCATTCGAGAAGATGATCGGCCTCGGTGGGAGAAAATCTCTTCCTGAAGATAAGGGAATGGTCTTTATCTATGACCGCAAAGGTATTCAGGAATTTTGGATGAAAGGAATGACATTCCCTATCGATGTCATCTGGCTGAATGATTGGAAGGTAGTCGATATCTCGCGCAATCTTCCTCCTCAGGGAGGATCTGCCGACCCTAATCTTAAGAAATACAGTCCTAAAACTGAAGTAAATGCCGTGCTTGAAATAAATGCCGGTCTTGCTGACAAGTGGGGTATAGAGGAAGGTATGACTGCTGTATTTACTAGGCCCCCGGAAGATAAAAAATAATATATGGAAGAAAAGCGTGTTTTTGGATTGAAGAAAAATGTCTTCTTCCTCGGGCTGGTTAGTCTTTTTAATGATTTTTCGAACGAGATGATTCAATCGGTTATGCCTGTTTTTATGGCGACCGTTCTTGGTGTCCCTCCGGTTGCTATCGGGGCGATCGAAGGAATCGCTGATGCCGTAGCGAGCTTCCTCCGCATCCTTTCGGGATGGCTTTCCGACAGATTCGGCCGAAGGAAATCTTTCGCGATAATCGGTTACGCCATCTCTATTTCAGTTCGTCCATTCTACGCTTTTGCTTCTTCTTTCTCTTCTATCGTTAAGCTCCGTATCGTCGATAGGATAGGCAAAGGGTTCCGCGAGTCTCCTCGAGATGCCCTTCTATCCGAATCAGCCGATCATTCAGAGCTTGGAAAGTCTTTTGGATACCATCGTTCGATGGATGCGATTGGAGGCATCATGGGTCCCGCGACTGCCGTTATTCTCCTTCCTTTTTTCGGCGGCAGCTATCAAGGTGTCTTTCTAGTCGCCTTTGGCATTGGACTTCTTTCTCTCTTTAGTTTCTTCTTCGTTTCTGAGACGAGAAAGGAGCCTGTTCCGGCTAAGATGTCGTTCCGTTTCAATACCGATATCTTCAGAGAGAATAAGGAGTTCGTCTATTTTCTTTCTGCTATCTTTATTTTCGGCATGGGCACATTGCCGATTACTCTAGTCCTTCTCCGGCCGCTCGAAGCGGGCGCTATGCCGGCTACGATTCCTCTCATGTATCTCGTTTATAGTCTCTCTTTCGTTATCGCCGCTATCCCTTTCGGTCGGCTCTCAGACAAGATAGGGGAAAGGTTCGTTATCCCTTTCGGCTTCCTTATGGCGATGTCCGCCTATTTCATATTTGCTCTATCTTCTTCTCTGCCGCTCATCATTATGGCTTTCACTCTTCTCGGTATATGTTCAGCGGCGACGGATGGCATTGAACGCGCTCTTGCTTCGAAGCTCATTAAGCCGGAATTGCTTGCGACGGGGCAAGGATTCCTTCATTCGGCTATCGGCATATCTTCTCTCCTCTCCGGAGTGCTCGGCGGTCTTATCTGGACCGTCTTCGGTTCGAGTTACGCTTTTATCTACAGCGCCGGGTTTTCTCTTCTTGGTCTCATCTTCTTTATTTCCGTTCTCATCACGAAGAGAAAGTGATTTCTGAGTTATAATCAGAAAAGTAATGAGAGCTGTTTTCGGTTACGAAAATAATAAGAGAGGCTTTACTCTTATCGAACTCCTTATCGTTATCGCTATCCTCGCGATTTTGGCGGCATCTGTCGTGATCGTCTTGAATCCAAGCGAGCTGATGGCGCAAAGCCGCGATTCGTCTCGAGCGGTCGGATTGAAGTCTATCGACAAGGCCGTTTCTCTCTTCACTCTCAATCTTCCTGGTAATTCGATCGGAGCAAACAATATCGTCTATCTTTCTCTTCCTGACTCGAGCGCGACCTGTGCTTCTCATGCTCTGCCGCCTCTTCCTGGAGGGTGGGTCTATAGCTGCGCGACGGCTGTGAACTATCTTAAGACCGACGGCACCGGTTGGATTCCGGTCAATCTTGATCTGGCTCCCGGAGGTTCTCCTTTTCCTTCTTTGCCTATCGATCCTGTTAATTCTTCTGCCGGATTGCAGTATTACGCTTATGTCTCTTCGCTTAACCGCTGGGAAGTTTCCGGCAAGATGGAATCGGAAAGATATGGCGTCGTTGGTGGAGGCGATATGGTGACTAATGATGGCGGCGATGAATTTGAGAGATTAGAGATCGGTTCCGACCTCACTATCGCGCCTTGGAGTTTTGAGTTCGCCTATTTCCCGATAACTGCGACGAAGAATAATGCTGGCGGCTGGTATCGGCAGTCCGGTTCGGCGGTCGTATCGAATGGTTCCGATGCTCAGGCCTCGAACTATGCTTCTTTTAATGGCTACGGCTGGTACGAATGGCAGGAAAACATTCCTTTCAATCCGGGCGCTACTTATAAGATTGCCTGCCGTTGGCGCCAGGTTATCGATCCGACTTTGCCGACTGCGGCTGGGCCGGCGTCGGATTGGATGGAGTCAATTATTTCAATAAGACAGGTTTGAATAGCTTCAGCAGTCAGCACTATCATGGCGTTTCCGGCATTCAGCTTATTGCTGGAGCGGGATTCACGGAAAGGATCGGCTATACGAAAGGATTCGGCAGTCCGAATGGAACGGACAGCGGTTGTAGTAACATAGCGACACCGTGTGTCATGTATTCCAGCGTCCGTTTTATTCGTCCCATGTTCATCATTAACTATTCCGGCGGAAACGGAATTGTTGACCTCGATTACATTCGGATAACGAAACAATGATTTTCCAGAAAGCCTTCACTCTTATCGAACTCCTTATCGTTATCGCTATCCTCGCGATTTTGGCGGCATCTGTCGTGATCGTCTTGAATCCAAGCGAGCTGATGGCGCAGGCGAGGGACGCGGAGCGCATCTCGAGTATCGAATCCTTAAAGAAGTCTATCGATCTCTTTATTCTTGATAATCCGGGAGCCTCTCTCGGAATTCCTCAGAGAGTTTATATTTCCCTGCCTTCCGCTACGGCTCCGAGTTGTGATGCTGTAGGTCTTCCTGCTCTTCCTTTGGGCTGGAGCTATGCCTGCTCTTCTTCCGCAAACCTTAGGAAAACGGACGGAACGGGCTGGGTTCCTCTCAACTTTGGAAATATATATGGAGGCTCTCCGGTGTCTTCTTTGCCAGTCGATCCTATAAACGATGTTTCTTCTGGAAAGTACTACGCCTATGTCATGGGAGGAAGTTATAGCCTTTCGGCTCTTATTGAGTCTGAGAAGAACTTTGCCCTGAAAGACGGTGGCCGATATGTCGAGATGTTCGAAGCTGGGACTAACCTTTCGCTTCTTCCTGTTTCAAGAGACCCTTCCCTTGTCGGCTATTGGGTCTTCGATGGCGCAGGACTTATTTCGAACGGCCAGACAACCGGCCTTATCGATTCTTCTGGAAAGGGAAATAACGGAGTAGCGATAAATACCGATGGAGCCGTTATGTCTTTTGCTCAGGGAAAACTTGGTACCGGTATCGTTCTCGATGGTATCAATGATGCGATAACTATTCCTCATTCTGCGAGCCTTATGCCATCATCTCTTTCGATATCTGGCTGGGTTAACTTCAGTAGTAGTCAGAGTTGGATGCTTGTTAATAAGGCAAACGGAGGGATATCGGGATCGTATTATATATATGGCGGCGCCGGATCGGGATACTGGTCCATCTTCGGACCGACCGGTGCGCGATATGATTGCTACTTCGGATCATGGGTAGTAGGCAGTTGGTACCATTTCGTCGGAGTTTTCGATGCATCCTCGGGAAAATCGAGATGTTATACGAACGGACAGCTGAAGGGAACTGTTAACGGCGCCGCTCTTGGCTCGAATACCGCCGTCGTCTATATCGGCAGATACACTTCCGGATATCAGACGCCGGGTACAATCGACGACATCCGCATATACAATCGCGCGCTCTCTGATTCCGAGGTTAAGGCTATGTATGAGATCGTGAGATAGAGTGCGTTCATTTAACTATCTCTTTGATTTCCATATAATTGGTTTATGGCAAAGATCGCTATCAATGGCTTCGGGCGCATAGGTCGCCTTTTCTTTCGTGAAGCTTTCGGCCGCCCCGATATGGAAATCGTTGCGATAAACGATTTGGGTGATGTCGAAAATCTCGCTTATCTTTTGAAATACGATTCCGTCTATCACGCTTTTGGTAAGAATGTATCGGTCGCAAACGGCAATCTGGTTGTAGACGGAAAAGAGATCCGCTTCTTGAGTGAAAAGGATCCGGCCGCTCTCCCTTGGGGAGACATGAGTGTAGATGTCGTCGTTGAATGTTCTGGCGCTTTCGAATCTTTCGAAAAAGCCTCTGCTCATGTTAAATCAGGCGCGAAGAGAGTTGTCATTTCCGCTCCGGCAAAAGACGAAGACGGCGAGTTGGGAAAGACCTGTCTCTTAGGGATCAATGAAGCCGATATGGCTTCGGTGAAGATCACTTCGAACGGTTCCTGCACCACTAATGCCTGTTCGCCGGTTATTATGGCTCTTGAGGAGGGGATAGGAATCGAGAAAGCATTCCTTAATACGACTCACGCTTATACTGCTACTCAGTCTCTCGTCGATGGTCCGACGAAAGGAAAGGACTACCGCCGTGGTCGCGCTGCCGCGGTAAACACTTCTCCTTCAACAACCGGTGCCGCTATCTCTGTCGGCCGCGCCATCAAATCTATGGTCGGCAAGTTCGACGGCATAGCGATCAGGGTTCCGAACATTACGGTTTCTCTTGCTGATATCACTTTTGTCGCAAAGAAAGATGTGACTCCGGAAGAGGTTAATGCGGTTCTTGCGAAAGCCGCCGCCGAGCCTCGCTTTGCGGGATTGCTTGCCGCGACGAACGAACAGCTTGTTTCTTCAGATATTATCGGCGCGAAAGTCGCCTCGATCGTCAATCTCGATTTTACGAAGGTTGTCGGCGGAAACCTAGTTAAGGTTCTCGCTTGGTACGATAACGAGATGGGATATGTATCTACGCTCGTCACTCATGTCGAGAAAGTTTCTAAGCTAGTCTAAGCGATACTAGCAACGCGGAACGCCCCCGAAACGGGGCGTTTTTGCTTTTTTAAGGCAAAGCCTATAATTAGAGGCAATCAAATGGAGAATAAACCAGTAATACTTCCTCCGTTCCTCGATCTTCTAAAGGAGACTTGGGCGGACATGAAAAAGAATTTCTTCCGTCTCGTGAAGATAAGCGTCTTGCCTCTCGTCGTGGCGATGGTCTTCGGTATTGTCGCTATGATCCTTACCGCCCTAAATGCCTCTGCGCTGGTCTTTGTGATCCTTGGTTTGATAGGAGTCATTCTCTTGATACTAGTTTCTCTTATCTGTGGAATAGCTCTTGTGCGCGCCGTCGCTACCGGAGAAGAATTCATGCCTGCTATCAGGTTCGGTATAAAGAAAATCGGCTCTATGGCCTGGCTCGGAATCCTTATGGGATTCGTGTCTATCGGCTTATTCATGATGGGAGTCCTTCCGTTTCTTGCTTCGAGTATCTGGTTTATGTTTGCCGCTTTCATCCTTGTTACTGAGGACGGAAAAGGATTACAAGCTCTCTTAAAGAGTAAGGAATATATTCGCGGCTATGGCTGGGAGATGTTTGGTAGATTATTTTTCTTCGGTCTGATTTTCTTCCCGATCATGCTCATCATCATGCTCCCGGGAATGATCAATCAGGATATCGAATGGGCCTCGAGCATCCTTTCTAATCTGGTTCAGGCGATCCTTATCGCTCCCTTCGGTGCATTGTTCACTTTCCGTCTTTTCAAAGAGATGAAGGAAAGGAAGCCTGAGCTTGTCGGTACCGTTGTCACGAGAAAGAATAAGCTCCTTAAGGTCTCTGGTATCTTCGGCGTTATCACTCTTATCGCTACTATCGTTGTCATTATTGTCGCCATTCCTTACATCCAGTCTGCTGTGGAAGAAGCAGCCAGACAGGAGATAATCGACTCTATCAACTCGGGAGATATCGAAGGCCTTGAAGGATTCGATATCAATAGCCTTGAAGGATTGGACCTCGAGGGAATCGATTTCGAGAGTGGCGCTCTCGACTCGTTCGGCCAATAATAAGCATCTGTTTCTTATGAGAAAAGGGCGGCAATAGCCGTCCTTTTTATTTGCTATATAATTACAGTTAATAAAGTCATGATTTTCTATATTGCAGCTGATCACAGAGGTTTCGCCATGAAGGCGTCCATAGCGAAATATCTAAGAGACTCCGGTTATGAAGTTGCCGATCTTGGACCAGATACGCTCATCCCGGATGATGATTATCCTGATTATGCCTCTAAAGTTGCTGAAAAGATCAGTTCTAATCCGGAGGGAAGTCGCGGTATCGTGATCTGCGGCAGCGGTATTGGCGTCGATATAGTTGCGAACAAATATCCTCGCGTCCGCTGTTCTCTCGTCATGACGCCCGATCAGGCATTCCTTTCGAGGAATGATGATGACGCGAATATGATCGCTCTATCTTCTGATCTGCTAGACGACATTACTGCGAAGACCATCCTCGCTACCTGGCTTCAAACTCCTTTTTCCGGAGAAGACAGACATCAACGCCGCATACTGAAAATTCATGATATCGAGATAAGGGCTAAGGATTTAAACTAACCATCATTCCATGAAGATATATCCCGTAGTGAACTGCAAAGATTTCGCCTGCGTCGCGGAAAGGATAGAGCAATGCCTTTCCTTTGAAGCGGGGGAGAAAATGATCCATATCGATATCTCCGACGGGATATTCACTCCTAATTCTACTTGGAATAATCCGGAAGAACTTAAAGAGTTTCTTTCGGGAAACTTTTCCGAACTCGTCTTCTCGGTACATCTCATGTCGACCGACCCGATAGGGGAAGCGGCGAGATGGGATGGTATTCCTGTGGCCGAATTCGTTTTTCCCTTCGAGGCTCTGGAAGATCCAGTCTCTGCTGTCGAATTCACGCGGTCAAGAAAGATATCTCCGGTTTTGTCTTTTGGTCCGGATACGCGTGTGGAGTCGATTATTTCCGTCGCTCCGCTTTTCGATAAGATTCAGGTTCTCGCCGTTTCGGCCGGACCAGCAGGACAGTTTCTTCGTTCTGGGATGATCGAGCGCGTGAGCGAGCTTCGAAAGATATTTCCTTCTGCTATAATTGAGCTAGATGGAGGTGTTATTCCTTCTGTTATTCGCGAAGCGGCGGATGCGGGAGCGGATAGTGCCGTTTCTGGAACCTATATCTTTTCCTCAGACTCTCCGGTCAGAGCTTATGAGGAGTTAATAAAAGCAAGCGAATAATGCACGAAATAACGGAAGAAAAAGTTCGTCTGATCAGGGAGAAGGCGAACGAGATAAGAGAAGAGATAATCAAGATGCTCGTCGAAGCGGGTTCTGGCCACTCTGCTGGTTCTCTTGGTATGGCGGATATTTTTTCCGCCTTTTATTTTCATATTTTAAATCACGATCCGAAGCATCCCGACTGGGAAGATAGGGATCGACTGATTCTTTCGAATGGTCACATCTGTCCGGTCCGCTACGCCGCTATGGCGCTCGCGGGCTATTTTCCGAAATCAGAGCTTTCTACTTTAAGGAAAATAGAGACTCGTCTCGAAGGTCATCCGCACAGAACTGGTCTTCCAGGCGTGGAGACTACTTCTGGTCCCCTCGGCTCCGGCCTTAGCCAATCTATCGGTATCGCTCTTTCGGCAAAGCTCGACAAGAAGAGGTTTCGGACATATTGCTTCATGTCTGATGGCGAGCATCAGGAAGGTAATACATGGGAAGCAATCATGTTTGCCGGACATAGGCGGATGAATAACATCACCGCGATTGTCGATCGCAACAACATCCAGATAGACGGCTTTACCGAGAACATCATGGGTCTTGAGCCTCTCCGTGAGAAATATCAGTCATTCGGCTGGCATGTAATCGAGATTGACGGTCATAACGCTTATGAGATAATTGCCGCCGTGAATGAAGCGAAAGCGATCTATGAGAAGCCGACTGTGATCATCGCTCATACCATTCCCGGCAAAGGAGTTTCTTTCATGGAGAAAGATTACCTTTGGCATGGTAAGCCGCCAACGAAAGAAGAAGCGAAGATCGCGCTTGAAGAATTAAGGAAAGAAGGAAAAAGGATCGCTGAAAGTTACGAAGAAAAGAAATGAGAAGAATGATACTCGTATTCATTGTCGTTTCTGCCGTATTGGTCTTCTTTATCAATGAAGCTCTTAATTCCTATTGCGCCCCTCCTTGCAAAGAAGATGTTTGCGTCGTTTCTGCAGGGGATTGTTCTTTACCTTCCTGGCTTTTCTTCGCCGAAGAGTCATTCGAACAGATTAATCGTTTTATTAGATAAGAATAAAAACCAATGCTGAATAGCAAAATTGATCTCGATGAGAAGATAATTTCAGGAAAGAGCGTAAAGAAGCCCATCCGTGATGGTTTCGGCGATGGGCTCGTCGAAGCGGGAAGGAAAGATCTGTCGGTGGTTGCTCTTACGGCTGATCTTAAGGAATCTACCCGCGTCGAAGCCTTTGCTGCGGAATTTCCTGATCGTTTCTTTGAGATGGGTGTTGCCGAACAGAATATGGCTTCGGTTGCTGCGGGCTTAGGTATCTCCGGAAAGACTCCTTTCATATCTTCTTACGCCGTCTTTTCTCCTGGAAGAAATTGGGAACAGATAAGAACGACGGTCGCTTATAACGATTCGAATGTTAAGATTGCTGGCCATCATGCAGGAATATCGACTGGACCTGATGGCGCCACTCATCAGGCAACAGAAGACATCGCGATAATGAGGGCGATGCCGAATATGCGAATCTTCGTTCCTTGCGATTCGAATGAGGCGAAAAAAGCGACTCTGGCCGCCGCGAAGGTCTGGGGTCCGACTTACATCAGATTTTCGAGAAATCCTTCTCCTGTCATGACGACCAGTAAGACACCATTCGTCCCCGGTAGGGCTGAGGTATTCTGGGACTCATCTTTATCTGTAAAGAAAGGAAAGAAGCCACAGGTAGCTATTTTCGCCTGTGGCTCCCTTGTTTATGAAGCCATCATGGCGGCTATGTCTCTTGAAAAGGAGGGAATTGGTTCGATAGTCGTGAATGTCCACACGATAAAGCCTCTGGATGATAAAAAGATCATAGAATGCGTTAAGCGATGCGGCGCGGCTGTCTCCGTCGAGGAACATAATATTATCGGTGGTCTAGGCGGCGCGATCGCGGAACTATTGGTTCGCGAGCTTCCTGCGCCCATGGAGTTTGTCGGCATGAAAGACGAATTCGGATCATCGGGAGATCCGGACGCTTTACGCGACAGATTCAACCTTCAGGCAAAAGATATCGCAAAAGCGGCGCTTCACGCGATAAAAAGAAAGAAGTAATTCAAAAGCTCCCCGAAAGAGGAGCTTTTGAATTGGTTAAGATATGAAATAGACTTATATACATAATCGATGTTGCGCATGATGGGAAAAAATAAAGCCCCCGTCTCGCTGAGGCTTCGCCGAGGCGGAAGCCGTAGGCGAGACGGGTTTACCCTCATCGAGCTCCTTATCGTCATCGCCATCTTGGCTATCCTCGCGGCAGCGGTTG
>CAZRNY010000013.1:0-22806 GCA_964601595.1 uncultured Candidatus Saccharibacteria bacterium
ATCTCCCCGCTATTCATAGCGCGAAGGAGTGACTCAGAATCTTTATAGAATCTAAAGATGACTTCCTTTATATAGTTTTTTTCGCCGGACCAGTGATCGTTCCGTACAAGCTTGAATTCACTAATGAATCCATCTTTTTCAGCCTTATATGATTTGAATTTATAAGCGCCGGAGCCGATAGGTTCTCTTACATATGAAGAAAGATGGAAATTAGCCGGAGGAATGTTTCCGAAGATATGTTTCGGAATTATCCGGAGATCCTTCATAGAAGAATCGAAGAAGACATAGGAAGAGGGGAGGGAGAACTTCATCTCCAGCTCGCTAACCCTTGAGATGGTGGCGCCATCGAAAGCAGAAGCATAGGGAGAGCGGGTTTCGGGGTTTATTATCGTCTCGAAAGTGAATATCACATCGTCGCTTGTTATCTTCTGACCATCATGCCACGAAATATCTTCTTTCAGCCTTACAACCCAGACTCTTCCATCTTCTTCCGATTTTATAGATTCAGAGAGGTCGGCAAGGGAGGCGAATACGAGGCGGGAGATATCCTGGTCGGCGTCGTTGCCGGATATGACGGGGTTAACGAAAATCGGCTGACCGATCACACCTTCTTCCCAAGTTCCTCCTTCGACTGGGACTGCTTCTGTCTTTTCAGAGATGAACCAGGCGCTATAAAGGAACGCAGAAATAAGAAAAACCGCTGCCGCCGCGATCAGGGCCACAATTTCCTTTTTGGTAAGCGAAGAAAATATTTTTGCTATCTTATAAAACAAGTTTAAGAACAGAAACGATTACGAAGGCTACTATGCTGACTATCGTCAGTATGAAGAGAATCTGCTCCATTCCTCTCCTTTTTCTGTAGAATCCGTCAGATGATCCGCTGGAGATGCCGGAAGACCTATCCTGTATAAGGATAAGTACGATGAGCAGTACCGGTATTACGATTTGGGCAATAGTAAGTGGCGACATATTCCGCTAATTATACTGATAAGGAGGGTTCCCAAAAGTAGGGGAACCAGTCCACTAATAATAACCTTTTCAGAGATATTATCAAGAACGAAGAGCATAAGGCCACTTATGGCAAAATCAGCCAAACCGAAGGTAAGCCAGACGAAAGGCAGGAAAATGAGCTTTACGATGGGGCGAACAAGGAGGGAAAGGGCGGTTAGAACCGCTCCGGCAACTATCAGTTCGCTTATGCCTAAGGGTACGGAAAAGCCTGAAATAAGCTTTCCGGCAAGGAAAAGGGCAAAAGAATTGATAGTTATGAGAATTATGACTTTTCCTAAGAAATTCATTTTAGAAGAATGGTAATAAGTTTTGGCCGGTCATTACATCCGGCTTCTTCAGTCCCATTAATTGTAAAACGGTAGGGGCTACGTCGCAAAGTGATCCGATCACTTCTCTTTCGGCCGATTCAGCTTCGGAGGGGGATTTCTTGCGTTCGAAGCGGGAATCGATGAGATAGAAGGGGACAGGGCTCGGGTTATGCCTCGTATCCTTTTCTCCGGTTGTTGGATCTATTAGGCGTTCGGCATTGCCGTGATCTGCGGTGATAATGAGAGACATATCCAATCTGACGGCTGCTGTCGCGATCATACCCAGACACTCATCAAGCTTTTTTATAGCGGTGATGGTCGCGTCAAAATTTCCTGTATGAGCGATCATGTCGGCATTAGCAAAATTAACCAGAATGAAGTCGTAGCTTGATTCTTCCATGGCAGAGACGACGCGAGTCGTTATCTCGTCAGCCATCATTTCGGGATATTTATCATGAGAAGCGATGTTTCTCGAAGGAATGATAATGCGGAATTCCTTTTCAAAAGGATCTTCTCTCTCAGCGTTGAAGAAATAAGTCACATGAGTGTTTTTTTCGCTTTCCGCGATGCGAAGTTGGACTAATCCGGCATCAGCTATCACTTTTCCTATCGGTTCAGGAATATCTTCGATAGAGAAGGCCGGCAAAATACCAGAGTTAGGTTCATATTCGGTAAGAGAGGCGATATCCGAATTTGGAAGAGCGGATTTCATAGCTCGGCTTAGCTCGCGCATCCTGTCTGCTCGAAAATTGAAAAAGACGACGGAGTCGCCATCTTTCGCTGCAAGAGTCTCTGGAGAAAATGGAACGGGACGGATAACCTCATCAAGCACGCCGCCACTGTAATTCTTATCTATATACTCGGAAGGCATCCCTTTGAAGGCAAAACCGGATCCTAAGATAGCTTTCATAGCCTGATTTATGCGGTCTTCGTGATTATCACGATCCATACCATAGAATCTGCCGCCAATACTGCCTATACGGTCTTCCGGTAATTCCTTGATGAGGGCGAGGCAGGCATTAGGAGCGCTATCTCTGCCGTCTGTCATGAGATGAAGCTTGATGGGAACTTCTTCTGCAGCGCACATGGCGATCAATGCTTTCAGATGTTTGAAAGAGGAGTGGGTTATTCCGGTACCGATCAGTCCGGAGATGACGACTGAGGTGCCTTTCTCTTTGGCTTTTCTAATAACATAGACAAGAGAAGGATTTGTGAAAAAAGACTTATCTTCTATCGAAAGGGATATCCTAACAGCACTCTGATAGACGGTGCGACCGGTGCCGATAGTCAGATGACCGATTTCACTGTTTCCTTCTTCAGCCCAAGGAAGGCCCATAGCTAAACCGGAAGCCTGAAGGCTGCAACAGGGAAAGTTTTCGCGAAAATAGCGGATATTCTTAGGGTCGGCAACATAGATCGGGTTGATCGAGTCCTTAGGGCCGATGCCCCAGCCATCGAGGATTACAAGGATAGTTTTCCTAATGTTTGGTACTGCCATGTTTTAAGTATTAGTATTTATCTAAGGAAGGCTTTATGCCAACCGATACTTTAATTCTATAATGATTTACGCATTGATACTTGCTGCCGCCTTGGGAGCTGGATATTTCCTCCGCCAGCTTACGGGGAAGTGGCTGAAAAATTCAGCCGAACAGCAGATAAAACAGAAGCTTGAGAATTCAGAGAAGGAAGCGAAAGAGATACTGATTAAGGCGGAAAACAAGGCAACAACCCTTTTAGAAGAAGCTAAGAAAGAAGAGAGGGAAAGGAAAGCGACAATAGAGAGGATAGAAGAGAGACTCATAAAGAAGGAAGATCTGATCGATAAGGATTCGATTGAGCTTCGATCACGAGCTGAAGATCTGAAGAAAGAATCAGAGAAAATAGCTGCTGATAGAGAAGAGGTAGCTAAGGTAAGAGAAGCGGTTACTTCCGAGATGTCTCGGATAGCGAAGCTTACTCCCGAGGAGGCTAAGCATCAGATAATAAAGAGAGCGGAAGACGATAATAAGGATGAAATAGTTCATATTCTCCAGAAGCTCGAAAGAGAGAAGAAGGATGAAGTGGAAAAGAAGAGTTTGGATATAATAGCAACCGCTCTTCAAAGGTATTCGAGATCACATGTGGCCGATATAACGACTTCTTATTTCACGCTTCCTTCGGAAGATCTGAAAGGAAAGATAATCGGACGCGAAGGAAGAAATATCAGAACGCTTGAAAGGCTTACTGGAGCGGAATTTATCATCGATGAGAGCCCTGATACTATACTCATCTCTTCATTCGATCCTATAAGGAGAGAAGTCGCGCGCATGACGCTTGAGAAGCTGATACAGGACGGAAGGATCCAGCCGGCAAAGATAGAAGAAAAGGCCGAAGAGGCATTTAACGAGATAGAAAAGAGGACCCAGCAGATAGGAGAAGAAGCTATCTATGAAGCAGGCGTTCTTGATCTTCCTAAGGAGATAGTCCATCTTCTCGGAAAGCTTCACTTCAGGACAAGTTATGGTCAGAATGTCTTAACCCATTCGGTAGAAGTATCTCTTCTTTCGGGAATGATCGCAGAAGAATTAGGCGTTAACGTCGAAGTGGCAAAGAAAGGAGCTCTCCTGCATGATATAGGAAAAGCGATAGATCATGAGGTAGCCGGAGGACATGTGGATATAGGGCTTAAGATACTGAAGAAATACCAGATGGATGAGAGGATTATCCAGGCGATGCAGTCTCACCATGACGATTATCCGTTTGCTTCCCCTGAGGCTTACATAGTGGCAGCAGCCGACATAATATCGGCGGCTAGGCCAGGAGCGAGAAGGGGAACTCTCGAGCAATATGTGAAAAGACTAGAGGATCTCGAAAAGATTGCGACCAGTTTCCCTGGCGTAAAGAATTCGTATGCTGTTTCAGCCGGAAGAGAGCTTAGAATATTCGTCGTCCCTGAGAAGATAGATGATTTCGGAGCTCTAGAGATGGCAAAGGAGATAGCCTCGAAGATCGAAGCTGATATGAAGTACCCTGGAGACATAAAAGTCACCGTTATTAGGGAAATTAGGGCGGTAGAATACGCAAGATAATCTACCGCGAGACATAAGACCCCTCTTCGGCGGGGTCGTTTTTTTTAAAGGGATAAACCGCTATTAACCCCTTTAATTGTAAAAAATAAGCATATTTTGTTATTATTTGCTTAAGCTCAAGGTCGAGCTCAAAGAAAAGAATGCATATATGAAGAAACAAGATCTTGTCGAAGCTGTAATGTCAGCTGCTGGTTGCGAAACCAAGAAACAGGCCACCGAGGCCGTCGACGCTGTTTTTGATTCTATCGTCAAGGCGATGAGCCGTGGCGAAGATGTTGCTATAACCGGATTCGGAACCTTTAGGGTTGCGAAGAGGGCTGCCAGACAGGGAATAAACCCGAAGACTGGCGAAAAGATCAGTATTGCCGCTTCCGTTAAGCCTAAATTCAGGGCCGGAAAGCTTCTTAAGGAGGCTGTGCTTTAACAGAAGACCTAGAGCATTTTCTTCATGAAGTTAAAAAGACCCCTTATCGGGGTCTTTTTAACTTCTGCTTTTCATCGTCGTCTCGATATATAAAAGCCGCGGATAATCCGCGGCTTTTATATATGATTGATCCACTATTGGATCTTCAGTGATTTCTTAACGCCTGAACTTATCTTTACGAATGAATCATAGCTTGATTTCAGATTCGTAAGAGAAGATTCACAGAGTTCTCTTGAAGTAAGAGATAGCTCGGTTTTTTCTAAGACTTCAGCTCTGAGGAGCATGACTTCCTTAGGTTTCTCCGATTCGATGATCAAACTTTTCGCTTTAGCCGCTGAGTTCTTAGCGTTGCTTATACTAGTCATAGCATCAGCCATCATCTTGGAAAATTCAGATGCGTCGATGAGGTTAGCCTTATCAAGCTTTTTTATATCCGAATCTATCTTCTCCCAGCGATCGCTCGCGTTTCTGATAAGTCTTTCCGTCTGGAAGACGATGATAAAGTCGAGCATCTTGCTCACTTCTGGGTCATAGCTTCCATCGCGGTATTCCTTTATCGATTTAGCTAGATCTTTAACATTCTCAATCGATAGCTTAGATCCATCAAGTGTCTTTTCCGCTTCCTTATAATAGGTTTCAGCGCTTACTAAGAATTCAGACATCCTGGCTCTGATAACGAACGGATCGCTTTTCTCTTCCAAAGGAAGAGCTTTCAGCTTTTCCTTAAGATTAGCTATTTCCTTGAAAGAGAGATCGATGGCGTTCATGATCACTTTCTTGCGGTAGACTATTTCTTCTTCTTCAGACAGCTTGTTCTCGAAGGATGATTCGTCTTTAGCCTGGATCAGCTCGTTGAGACTGGAGTCTAAACTCTTGGCGGCGCTCTTCAGGTCAGCAGCTTCAGCCTTTGGGGCGAGAACTAATACCGTTATGAGGGCAACCAATCCTAAACTGATTTTCTTTCTGTTATTCATTGATACTTTCGGAGGCAGCTTCTTCTAGAAGATCATTGATGCCCCCACTTAAGTCTGGATCGACCTTTAGTTCACTAATCTCTCTTTGGAGAAGCGAAGCATGTAAATGATCGGGTCCAGTAGCGGAAACCTCATTCAGGGCGAGTGAGGTCTTTGCGGCTGATTCTCCGAAGGAATTGATCTCTTCTATCGTGATATCTATATCGTTCTGTGCGATCGCTATTTCTTTATCTATGTTGTCGATCGCGGATACTGTAGAGGCGACATTTGATCCTTGCTGGAATCCGTTAACAACGACGACAGCAAAGACAGCGAGAGCAAGAATGGAAGCGTTTGCAGCGACACTCTTCATCCAGGAAGGAAGAGTATTCCTTTCAAGATTCCTTTCGGTGGTAATAATCGCTGCTTTAGACATCCGCGCAAAAGAGGCATCAGGAGAGATGCTCTTCAAAGTATTAAGTTCGCGGATGATCTTATCCATTTTGTTCTTCGACTGACAGGATTTTCTTTATTTTTTCCAGGGCGCGGTGTTGTATTACTTTTACCGCTCCTTCTGATTTTTTGACGGCTTCGGCTGTTTCTTTTACAGACAGGTCTTCGATGAATCTCATGATGACCACATCCTGTTCCGTATCTTTTAATTTCTTGAGAGCGGACATTATTTTCGCTGAAGCTTCTTTCTTGTCGATCAAAGACTCCATTGAGGGGCGGTTGATAAGCTCTTCCCGGTTTTCTTCTTCCTCTATGGAAGACATAGGCCTCAACCGGCGGTAGTGATCTATCACCGAATTGCGCGCTATACGGTAGAGCCAACTCGAGAAGGGGAACCCTTGCTCGGAGTAGCTTTTGCCCATACTAGTCCAGGCTTTCAAAAAAACATGGTGGGTAAGGTCTTCAGCTTCCTCACGCTGGCCAACTTTAAGAAGGATGAAGCGATAGATCGCAGGAAGATAATGGTCATAAAGACGGCCAAAAGCCTCTGCCTCCCCACCTTTAGCTCTTAATATGAGATCATGCTCATCCTCTAACATGGTAAACGAATAAGCTTACGTTCAGGTTACAGACTCTTTGAGCCTGAAATAGCGCCAAAATGACTTGTTCTGGCGTTTTTATTGGGGTTCATGGGCAAAATATCCAGTTTGTCTCTGCTTGGGCAGGATTTCCAGGATTTTGTCCTCATATCATGATGATACCACCTAGTGCCCTGTGTTAAAATCGGTATAGATGATTTTTTCTCCGGAGATACGATTGATATTGATTTTACTGGCGCTTATAGCATCTTTTATAATCGGTTTTTTTGTAGCAAATAATGTCTGGATAGATAAAGGAACAGGGGACACGGAAATGATAAGGAATTTCAAAAATCCCGATGGACCACCGAGCATAAAGGGTCCGACCGGACCTCCTTCATCCGTGATTGACTAGAGCAGCTCTTCCCCGTACCATATTGGAGATCTGCTGCGAGAGTAGCACAGTGGTAGTGCGTCTGCCTTCCAAGCAGAGTACGCGGGTTCGATTCCCGTCTCTCGCTCATACAAAAAGCCCGCTTTGTTAGCGGGCCTTTTTATATGAGAAAGAGGTGTGTAATCGCACGGAAAAGGGTCGGAAAAACTCCGAGTTTTTCCGTGGAGGAAGGCAGGCCGCAGGCCGTCGGAAGATGCCCGGCTTATTTAAAAATCGTTCTACGATTTTTAATCCATAAGCCCAATGCCCGTAGGGTGCCGAGGGTTATTAAACAGAGGGATAGTCGTTCTCTGCTAAAATAAGATCATGACTAAGATCCAGCTACGGAAACATAAATGTCATAAGTGCGGGACTGAGCACGATGTTATGATCGTCTTTTCATACAGTTCTTTCCTAGGTAAGCCGGATTTTGAAAAGATTAACGAGAATAATAAGTGTCCTAACTGCGGAAGTTATTACGCTGAGGATTTAAAAGAAGAGAAGGAGATTAGTAAGGATAGCGAGTAATTAAGCCATATCAGCGGCTTTCAGCCGCTAATTAGTTATTGTAGCCCCACAGCCTCTGCCTTTACGGACTACGTTAAAACGCAGTCTTCGGCAGAGGATATAAAAATCTATTGTCCGGAAGGACATTTTATTATCTCACTGCTCGTTGAAACGCATCCCTTTTAGTCACGCCATATCAGCGGCTTTTAGCCGCTAATTAGTTATTGTAGCCCCACAGCCTCTGTCTTTACGGACTGCGTTAAAAACGCAGTCTTCGGCAGAGTCTTAGGGACTCGATTTTGTAGTTTTAAAAAAGGACGCCAAAAGCGTCCCTTTTTAAAAACAAAACCTTCGTGCCCTCGGAAGGACATTCCATTATCTCACTGCTCGTTGAATTACATTCGTAATTCAACTGCGCTTTGAGAACCCTCGGTTCTCAATTCTCTCCTATACGGAAGGGGCGACTTCCGCCCCTTCCGACCCTACCCCCGTTCGCTTTTCCTTCGGAAAGCGAATAACAAAAAAAGCGGCTAATGCCGCTCTTTTTGTTATGTGCCCTCGGAAGGAATCGAACCCTCATCACGAGATCCGCAATCTCGCATTCTATCCATTGAACTACGGGGGCAATGCTGCTCAATAGTATATTCACCTTTCTAAAAAATCAAACGATCGATATTTGTTCCGTAGGCCTTTTGGGGCGACAATTAGATAAAGATCAACCAATATAAAATAAATGAAAGGATACGTCGAAAACATAGAGAAGGTAGCAATCGAGAACGATAATTTTAGAAAGGTTCTTTATACAGCAAAGAACTGCCAGTTGGTTGTAATGGCTCTGCAACCCGGGGAAGATATCGGAGAGGAAATTCATGATCTTGATCAGTTTCTTAGGGTAGAGGCAGGTAACGGAAAGGCAATACTAAACGATGTCGAATACACGATAGAAGATGGGTCAGCTATCATCGTTCCAGCCGGAGTGAAACATAATATAGTGAATTCTTCCGCGGATACCGTTATGAAGCTCTATACCCTATATGCTCCTCCGGAACACATGGATCATGTTGTAAGAGCGACCAAAGAGGAAGCAATGACGAACGAAGAGCATTTTGATGGTAGTACTACCGAATAGGCTAGTTATGTAGCCATAGAATAAAAAACCCACATTTTTTCGTGGGTTTTTCCGTTCATTAACGGAAAGCTGATAATTGTCAGGTTAAAACTGGTACTTCGATATCCTTCTGAAAGGCAAAGGAAAGCTTTCCATGGTCGCGTTCCATGTCGTAGCTTATAACGAAAATATTCGTGAGCTCGTCCCAGATGCGAACGATTTCGTTTTTGTCTAAAACGCAATGTTCCTTATTCGCGTCGAGTGCGATTACCCAGCCAAAAGGCAAGCCTTCCTTGGCGCGACGATAGCGTCCAGTGTAATTTCTTTCCTTGCCGAAAAGATTTTCGACAAGACATTGCCTTCCGACAACTATGACATCGTTCCTATCGATTCCGTTCAAGAGAGAATTGATCTTGTGGTGATTAACGGCGTGTTCGTTCGTAACGATTATCTTTATTTTTTCGGAAAAATTTTTCTTCTTTCCTTCAATGATTCCGATCGCGACTGCGTGCTTGCCGAGAGACTCTCTTTCTATGATTTTTCTTCGGAAATGCTTAGTGTTAGCTTCCCAAAGATCACAGAAAAAATTACCCTTTCCCTTAATACCAGATTCAATAACAATAAAAATTTTCAAAATACTACCTCCTCCTAGTTTTTATAAGCCCCTTCAGGTTTTGGTGAAGATACCAATATCAAGACGATATGTCAATGAAATAAGGTAGGAAATAAAGCCCTAAGTGATATAGCTTTATCAATATGTACATACCGATGCTACTCGGGATAGCTAGGGAAAGGAGGCTTTCCGAGAAGGCTGCCATCTTCGTAAAAGAAGAGGCTGAAAAATTCGGATTAGAGACGAAAATAATCGATCTAGGACTATCCTTTAAATGTCGGTTACTTGGGGAATTCTGATAAGTCGTATAAGGGAAAAAGAGAGATTCATTACTTATCTTATGAAGCCTTTCAGGGAGATAAGAGAGAAGGCGTCCAGAAAATAAAAAAGCCCGCTCTATGTGAGCGGGTTTTTGAATTATTCTTCGTTTTTCGAAGTAATCTTTTGCAAGAGGTTTTTTGCGCCGATGACGAGCATTATGGTGCCCGCGATAAAGACGATGAAGATTCCTTTTTCGATCATGACGATCGTCGCATTGTCTACCGTAAGGTAACAAGAGCGGCAGAAGTCGATCAGTACCGAGAAGAATTCTTTTCCGAGAAATGCCATACCCATAGTTCCTAGTCCCGTAAGAGGAAGTCCAATATAGGATTTCGATAGGGAAGAGAAGTAGTCGATGGTGTAATCGTCCTTCTCGTGGGGGAACATTGGGCGGACTATAGCTCCGTCTTTAGTAAAAGAAGATTTAGTAGGTTCTCTTTTAATACTCATTAATAAAACCTCCTATTTATTAAATGTACTGTTTGTATTGAACAATATTTATATCCTATTGTCAAGGGGTATTACAACCAAGCCAGCTATCTTGCATAAAAAGGTAGCTGGTGATAATTTTCATATATGGAGCACAATCAGTCGATAGGAAATGCGCGTGCCCAGATGAGAAAGGGAGTGCTTGACCTTGCTGTCATGGCTGCCGCTTCCGCAGGACCGATCTATGCGTCAGAGATGATAGATAGGCTTACCGAGGCAAAGATGATAGTTGTCGAAGGAACTCTTTATCCGCTTCTCAACAGACTGAAGGAATCGGGATATCTCGATTATGAATGGAGAGAATCGAAAGAAGGTCCTCCAAGAAAATATTATCTGCTTACTGAGAAAGGAAGGGAGACGCTTAGAGAATTAGAAGAAGCATGGTTCGAGCTATCGGGCGCAGTGCAAGAGATGATCAAAAAATCGAAAAAATAAAGATGAAAAAGACAGCAACAATAAGTATCGGAGGATCTGTCTTTCATATAGAAGAAGATGCTTACGAAAGACTTGATGACTATCTTCAGTCGATAAGGAATCATTTTTATAAACCAAGAGAAGGGGAAGTCGTATCGGATATAGAGGCGGCGATAGCTGATCGTTTCGGAGATAAGAAAGGATCAGTAGTGACTATCAGCGAGGTAGAAGAAGCCATAAAGGCAATGGGTACCATAAGGGATATAGACGGTACCGAACCTCGGGAAGATCCTAATCAGGATAAGGCAAAGAAGCGTCTCTATCGCGATAAAGAGAATCAAATGATTGGAGGCGTCGCTTCCGGAATGGCGGCGTTCATGAGTGTTGATCCGACAATAGTAAGGCTTGCATTCGTAGCGCTCGCTTTCATAAATGGGATCGGAGTCCTGGCTTATTTTCTTTTCTGGCTCGTAGTGCCGAGAGCGGAAACGAGAAAGGAGAAAGAAGAGATGAGAGGTGGATTTCCTACAACGATAAAGGAGATAGAGGAGAAAGCGAAGAAAGAAGCAAGGAATATATCCGGATCAAGCGATAATCTCCTTTCCAGATTCGGAAAAATACTCGAGAAGATATTCGCCGCTTTCGCCAGGATATTCTGGCTGATAATAAGAGTGAGCGCGGTTTTCGTCGGAGGAATAATGAGTGTAACTGGTATAGCGATACTCTGCGGGTCCGTTCTCTTCGCTGCGATCATGCTTACCAGCTCCGGATACTATCTCGATGTCTCGATTTTTGATGTTATGTTTCCGTGGCAGGCGATAATGGCGATAATCTCCGGATTACTAGTCATGACTATTCCTGCCGGACTACTTATATCTTTCGGTGTTTCATTCATAAGACAAAAACCGAATATCAGCGGAGGAAGAATATTTGGATCGATAGGATTATGGATCGTCGCGATGACAGCTCTTATATTCGTCATAGTATCTTCTGTCCCCAGATGGGTAGACGCGATCGATACTTACAATAATGTGCCGGCGATAACAGCTGAAAGACAGGTATCATCGTTCGATATGATCAGCGTTTCGGACGGAGTGAAGGCAGAGATAGTAAAGGGTGATTCTTATAGAGTGGAGCTTATCGGCTCGGAAAGAGCGATAACGAGAACTGTCGTCGGCGTTGAAGAAGAAAAGCTATCGATCCGGACAGACAGAGATTCGTTCATTAAGGAAGAGGATGGAAAGAGAAAATTCTGTTTTCTCTGCGGTATCTTGAAGCCGGTTTCCGTAAGGATAACCACCCCTTCCGTAAACGAGATTGAAGCGAGAAACGGATCATCCGTCTCTGCGTCTGACATCGATCAGACCAGTCTTTCTCTAAAAGCGACTTCCGGAAGCTTAATAAAGGTAACCGGACTGTCTCTTGATAGTATTGAAGTATCAGCTTCATATGGAAGCGAGATATCTCTTGAAGGGGAAGCGGATAATATTTCTCTTTCGGCCGATTCGGGCAGTAATATCGATGCTTATGAAATCGCTTCGATTAAAGCGGATATTTCTGCAACATCAGGTTCTTCTATAAAAGCTAATGTTTCTGAGCGGATAAACGCCGATATATCGATCGGATCCAGCCTATTCCATAAGGGAGGAGCGAGAGTTATCGATATCTCTGATAAGAATAAAGAAGAGGTCGATGTAATCGAAGAAGAGACTAAGGGAGAGATAATTAGAACGGATAGTCAGTGAGGTTTTTTTGTCCTATATCAATAAAAATCCGCATGGATAATGCGGTTTTTTTTATTATTCGCTTCCATCGGGTCTGTTTTAGTCTAAAATATAGACTATGTACGACTTGGTGATTATCGGCGGAGGACCTGCGGCCGTTGCTGCCGGCGTCTATGCTTCAAGGAAAAAGATAAAAGCGGTTGTTGTCACTAAAGAATTCGGAGGGCAATCGATAGTTTCAGACAATATTCAGAACTGGATTGGAACTAAAAGCATTTCCGGATTCGATCTTGCTAAGTCTCTCGAAGATCACCTGAAGAATCAGAAGGATATAGAGATAAGGGAGAACGAAGAGATATCTTCAGTCGAGAAGAAAGAATCAGGATTTTCGGTCAAGTGTGTTTCCGGAAAAGAGCTTGAAACGAAAGCAGTAATCATCTGTTCCGGGGGAAGACACAGGATACTTGGCATTCCTGGAGAAGATAAGTTTACCGGGAGGGGAGTCGTTTTCTGTTCCACTTGCGACGCGCCGCTTTTCAAGGGGAAGGATGTCGCCGTTGTCGGCGGAGGGAATGCGGGCTTAGAAGCTATTCTTGATCTCATCCAATACGCAAATAAGATATATCTCGTGGTTCGCAGCTCGGTAAAAGGAGACCCTCTTACTATGGATAAGGTCATTTCTTCTGGCAAAGTTTCGATAATAGAGAATGCCGAGCCGAAAGAAGTAATTGGAGATCTGATGGTTTCAGGAATGAAATATAAAGATTTGATATCCGGAGAAGAGAAAGAGCTTCCGGTTCAGGGAATATTCGTCGAGATTGGAACTACTCCTAATTCTCAAATAGTAGAAAGAGTAGTTGAGATAAACGGGAAAGGAGAGATAATAGTTGATTGCAACGGAAGGACTTCCGTAGAAGGAATATGGGCTGCCGGTGATGTCTCAAGCGCATCATACAATCAGAACAATGTGGCAGTCGGAGATGCCATAAGAGCGACTCTTGATATAAACGACTGGCTCAAGATGAGATAGTAGAAAATAATCCGCCCTTCGGGGCGGATTTTGTTCAACCGTGCGATATTTTTCTAATATAGAAAGGTAGTTGAGTGGCCGATAACGGTGCACAAGGAAGAACAGACAGAAACTAAAGATGCTACTGCTCTTACTCCTTTTGTCGTGTCTCCGACTTACAGTAGATAGGCAAACTCTGATAGCTTCGATTCAGAAACAGCTCGTGGCTCTTATCCAGCAGCTTATAACCCTTCTACTGCTTTAGAAGCAATAAAAACAGACAGGATATGTATAAAAACCCGTCTTTTGCGACGGGGTTTTTATTTTCTCTTACTCCTTTGATATAATCGGCATGACTCTCGTGAAAAACAAGATTCTATACCAGATAATCCTTGGAATAGGGATCTGGATGATAATTTCGCCAATCATATTAGGGGCTGCCGGAACCCTGATCTTTTATGGCAATGCCGTGGCGGGAGGAATACTCGTCATGCTTTCTCTGGAGGGGCTATTATCCGGCGGAAAAAACATCTGAAATCATGACAAAAATAAAGATATACAGCACTCCTTATTGCGGATACTGCAAGATGGCTAAAGATTTCTTCGATAAGAACGGAATCTCTTATGAGGAGATAGACGTTTCTGTCGATGAGGCGGCAGCTAGGCAGATGATAGAGAAGACGAATCAGATGGGCGTTCCCGTCATAGAAATAGGGGACGAATATGTGGTCGGCTTTAACAGGCCTCTCATCGAGGAAATGATCGCAAAACAGTCCAAATCTGAGTAAATACTAAAATCCGCACTTCAAAGTGCGGATTTTTATTCAGTCGCAGGATATTTTCTTTATGGCCAGAGTAGGAGTTCCGTAAGCGAAATCGAATACGGCTGCACCACTGCATTTCTCGGCTGCGTAAGAGATAAGAAGTTCCGCTTCTCCGTCGTTATCGACATCGGTTATAGCTGCGATGTCGTGCGAAAGGGAAGTCTCGGGAACCCCTGACTCATTTATATCGATACCGTGGATAGATCTGTCTGATCCTCTGACCATAAAGAGAAGGTCATATAGCGGAGCGATTTTTTCTTTTGACCTCTTATCGCTCCTACCAGAGATTCTAATGAAGGCTTCTTCCTTACCGTCGCCGTCCATGTCTGCGAGAATGGAGCCTTTTATCTCAGGATTCTTATCTGATAGTCCGAAGTCATTAAGTTCCGAGGCTATTTCATCAGAATATGACTTCGCGCTCGTTATATCAGAGATAAGAGGAGAATAATTTGAAGCTCTATTCCCGATCACAACCGACGGGAAGGGGATGAAATCGGCCTCCTGACGATTATCGGAATTATCTGTTCCTGATAGTGTTCCGCGATATCCAGAGAGATTGATTATATCCAAGCGATCGGATGAAAAAGAATCATCTCTCTCGCTCAAAGAAACTTTTCCCTTACTTGGAGAGGCAAACCAGAAATATTTTTCACCGGAAAAGACGGCGAAAAGAGATTTTTCTTCTTTCCTATCAGTACTCGCCTCAACGGCTGGAGTACTAGTTTCGTCATTTCGAGTGATAATCCAGACGCCACTCATAACGATCGCGATTATCAGAATCGCTATGCATGTATTTCTTACCATATTTTGATTTATCAGATCGGATCGCATTTTTTTGATATCTATACTTCTACAAAGACTACTACATAATTATGTCCGTGTTTCTTTGCATACTTAGAACAGATGGTGTAAATCGGGTCAGATACTCGCGTGCTCAAGCCCTGTAAGGCTATTTTAGCCTAAAATAGACGGATCTTGTTAAGGTATGGATTCGGGCTAGTTTTTCTAAAATGCGACAGTCATTAAGAAGCTGGTAAAAGGGCGATATCGAAGAAAAGGGAACTGCTCGGAAATTTAAGATCGAGGATAGTATATAAGGATAAAACGCTTATTTTGATCGAAGAATGAGCGAGAGGTTTATGATCTCAGAATTACAGGAACTGAGTTTCTGTTGGGTCTTTTAGCCTTATATTGACAGATAAGGCTATTTATGGTTGACTGCTCAAGTATTATTAAAAATTAAAAAGGAGCAGATGTTATGAGTGCTAAAGGGGAAAGTGTATGTAACCTAAGCTGTGGAGCGATGCATGAGTTTGCGTTGGTCCTCGATAAAGCTGGATTCGATGCTTCATTGATACAGGAGATTATTGACTCCAAGAGAAACGAGAAAGCGAAAGCTATGTATGCCGCTCTCATAGGCGGAATGTCAGGCGGAGACGAACGATTCGAATTAATTAAAGTATTCGATGTGATCGTTCCAAAAGACTATAATCATACTGTTCATCTGGCAAAGTTCAAAAAAAGATATCGTAAGGATTTTTGTTCCTACAACGATGCGATTACTGACAAGAATTTCAAGAAGACGATCAGGCTTGTTCCGGGCAGAAAATTTCAAGTAAAGGTATTCCAAATAAAGAAAACCGTTACTTCAGGAGACTGTTTAAGATTTCTTCGTAGCCAGAATGCTGTTTTGGTCGGTGCTCAAGGAGCGAGCCTTGCTTATGAACAAGGCAAAAACCAATTATCTTCTGAGCGGTGGTCAGTCTCTTTTGATGAGAAATATGCTTTATGGGTTGACTCTGACGGCAGTTATAGGGTTCCGGCTGTGAATCGGTATCCTACCGACAATTTCGAGTTTTGCCTCGGTTATTTCGAGGGTGATTGGTATGGCAGCGTCTGTCTGCTGTGCTTCTGCGATTTGGATTAGATCTTTGACACTCAGATCTCGAGCTCAAACCCTTAGGTTCTAACGACCTCTTACTTCTGTAGGGGGTCTTTTTTTGGCATACTATCTGACGGATAGATTTGATGTGCGGTTACGACTTCATATCACTCTAATTTTCGTAAAAGAAATCTGCCAGAGATTTATCGGGTACGCTTTATGAATGAGAGCAGTTTTTATGAAAGAATCATGAAACCGAGTCGCAATTCACTCGCGGCCGCCCAGATTGACGCCGATCAATGAACTATATTGGCGGAGAGGCAGGGATTCGAACCCTGGAGGCCCTTTCGAGCCTAACACGTTAGCACCGTGTCCTATTCGACCGCTCTAGCACCTCTCCTTGAAGCGTCCGAAACAAGTATTAATTTACACGGTCCTATCTTTTTTGACAATGATAAATCCTTGAAAATCCTTGTCTTTACCTCTTTCGCCTGCTATCTTTACGAAGTCGAATGCCTGCCAAAGATAACGTAAAAATGAACAAAAGATCTCCTGTAGTCGTGGTTTTAGGACATGTTGACCACGGAAAGACTAGTCTTTTGGACTACATAAGGCAGAGCAGGGTGGCTTCCAGAGAGGCTGGAGGCATAACCCAATCCGTTGGAGCTTACGAAATCGTCCACAACGGGGAGAAAATTACATTTATAGATACTCCGGGACATGAAGCTTTCAGCGCCATGAGATCGAGAGGAGCGCAGATAGCGGACATCGCTGTTGTTGTTATTTCTGCTGATGAAGGACCGAAGCCTCAGACTGATGAGTCCTTTAAGATTCTTGAAGAAACCAAGACTCCTCATATAGTCGCTCTTACGAAATCGGATTCTTTGAGAGCTGACATAGAGAAGGTAAAGAACGATCTGATGAATAAGGGCGTCTTTCTCGAGGGCTACGGAGGTAATATCAGCTGGCAAGCTGTCTCTTCCAAAACCGGAGAAGGAATATCCGAGCTTCTCGACTTAATTCTTCTTCTTGCCGATGTTTCCGATCTTTCTTATGACGAAGAAGCTCCCGCTAGGGGATTTATCCTTGAATCAAGAAAGGATAATAAGAGGGGGATACTGACTTCACTTATCTTGAAAGACGGTGTTCTGAAACAGGGTCAGGAAATAGCCACTCCTTCGGTTACCGGAAAGATACGCATGCTTGAAGATTTCGCGGGTAAGACCGTCAAGGAACTTACTCCTTCTGCTCCGGCTATAGTCGTCGGTTTCGAAAATATGCCTTCTGCCGGCGAAGAGTTCGTTGCGGCAAGCATGAATATCGCTGAGATAACTCCTAAGGTTTCTATAAAAAAGGCTATTGAGGAAAAGCCGGGCGAAAAAGCTATTTCGGTAATACTTAAGGCTGATGTTTCTGGATCACTTGAGGTGCTTCGGGATATCCTCGGAACTAAGGTCAGAGTAATAGATGCTTCTTCCGGAGATATAACAGACGGAGATGTAAAGAATGCTGTTTCAAATAAAGCCTTTATTGTTTCTTTTAGATCTAAGTTTGGAGGAAAGCCCGTCGAGGTTTTTGCGAAGAACCAGAATGTAAAGATATTCTCTTCGGATATAATCTATGATCTCGTCAAATCGATAGACGAATACATCGAGAAGAATTCGGAAGTGGAACTTTCCGGGCTCATGGAGATTATGGCAACTTTCGGAAAGAAGGATGACAAACAGGTGATAGGAGGAAAAATTGTCGAAGGATCCATAAAGATAGGAAAGAAGTTCGACATCAAGAGAAAAGGAATATCCCTTGGAGAAGGTAAGATAATCAACCTTCAGTCGGGTAGAGTCGATATTAAAGAAGTAGAAGCTGGAATGGAATGCGGTATGCTTGTCGATTCGCTAGCTACAATAAAAGAAGGAGATGAGCTTTCGCAGGCAGCAACTAAGTAGCTTAATAAGGAATGAAATGGCTTCTTTCATATCGAAAGAGGTGGAGGCTGTGGGTGCTCTCATAACCGTTACTTCAGCGGATGTATCCGCCGAGTATGATACGGCGAAAGTGCTCGTTTCCGTATTTCCTTCCGAGAAAGCAGAGGAAGCATTAAGGGCTCTTAATGCTAAAAGAGGAGAGGGGCAAACCTATCTTTTTAAGAGGCTGAAAATGGCCGTGATACCGAGAATATCTTTCGAATATGATCCTGGCAGCGAGAAGGCGGCGAACATAGAGAGGATAACGATGGAGGACAACCTCTAATAAAGAGAAATAGCTTTCAAAAAGACCGGATTTAGTCCGGTTTTTTAATATCTTGCCTTATAGAAATAAGAATATATGTCTATTGACATAATCTCGTAATTGTTTTAGTATCTGCGCTGTACCTTAAATAACTTAATAAGGAGGAGAAATGAATAGTGTTAAATCAGAGAGAGATAGAAATCGTTCAGAAACTAGGATTCTCGGAGGTAATAGATAAATTTCGCATCTGGGAAAGAGACATTAGGAGAGTCCATGTATCATTTGACGGCAATGAGCAATCATTTCCGGAAGATGTAAGAAGAAAGATAGAGGACAGTTGGAATGCGATGAAATCGAAAAATCCCGCCATATTCAATGGATGGATGGCTTCGGTAAAGAAGATTCGCAATAATAACGGAATCCTGAATTTCGATCTCAGAAAGAGCTGCTATAAAGACTTTGTCTATTTGAGACAGGGTAATCCGAAAGAAGTATCTTTTACTAAAGAAGAGATAGACTTAGGAACAACATACCCTTTGTCTATGGGCATGATATGTGTAACAACAGATCAATCCATAATCCTTGCGGAAAGAAATTGGTCCGCTGATTGGGCAGGATTGCTAAATAGTTTGCCTTCAGGTTATCTGGATCCTTATAAATCCATACTTAAGTATGGCGATCCGGGAGAAGAAAAAGAGAAGATATCATTCTTTTTTCTGATCATGGAAGAGTTAATGGAAGAAACCCTGATAGAGGAATTTTCTTCCATAAGATGGAATAGCCTGATATATGGCACATCTGGTAATACTCAACCTTTACTTGCGGGAACAATGATGGTTCCTTACTCTGATCGTGATATAAAAGATCTCTTTAAAAAGAAGAGAGATGAGTTCGCGAGAGAAGTAGGGAGAATACATCTTGTTAAGAACGACACTCAATCGGTAAAGGATTTTCTTCATTCCATGTATGGCGAAGATGCCTACCGTTTTCTGACTCCTCACTTGATAGGACAGTTAGTATCCCATTTTTCTGGGAACCTATTGTAAACAAAACAGGCCAAAGGCCTGTTTTTTCATGCTTAAAAGTCTACTTTCAAAAACGGGCTTTGTTCTGCTAATATTGTTTCAGATTTATGTGATCGGCCTGGTTGCCAAGTGGTAAGGCAAGGGTCTGCAAAACCCTTATGCGCGAGTTCGATTCTCGCCCAGGCCTCAAAAATCCCGCCCATATGGGCGGGACTTATCTTAATATTATCTTTCGGCTAACTTAGCTATCTCTCCGAGAAGATCGGCAGGAAGAACTTTGGATTTAACCAGGAATCCATCCGCTCCGAGATTAAGGGATTCTTTCTTAGTCTCCTCATCGCTCAGATTGGTAAATACTATGACGGGGATGCTTTTCAGTGATTCTGTCGATTTTATTTTCTTAAGGATAGTAAAGCCATTTTCTTTTTCGGGAGTCTCTTCTATATGGTTATCACCAGAGGGGAGTCTAAGGTCGAGGATTATTACATCAGGAATCTTTTCTGAATCGAGATATTCCATAGCCTGACGGAGATTTGGAACAGTCTCGGGAAGAAAATCATATCCGGTATATTCTTCTTTGTATCCGATGATCGCGTCCTCGAACAGCGTTCGGAGAAGCATCTCATCTTCAACAAATAGTATCTTTATAGTTTTCATATTTTTATAGGAAGACTGACGATAAATGATGTTCCTTTTCCGCGACCGGCGCTCTCGACTGCAATCGTTCCATGAAGAAGATCAACCATCTTCTTAACTATATAGAGTCCGAGGCCTGATCCCCCTGGGGACATTTTCGTCGCTTCTTCGCTTCGAACGAACTTCTGAAAGAGGCGGATTTTGTCTTCTTCGGTGAGACCTATGCCCGTATCGCTTATCTTGACTATAGCATTACTGTTCTCTCGTAATATCAGAGCGGAGATCTTTCCCGACCCAGTATATTTCAAGGAATTATCTATCAGATTAGATATGATAGATTCGAGATATTTCCTATCAGACCTGATCAGGAGCTCTGAATCTCCCTTAAGAGAAAATTGTATGTTCTTATCATTAAATCCATGCGCAAAATTGGTCTTGTATATCTCATTAATGAGATCAAAGAGGTTAATATCGGAAAGATCGAGGGATATCTTTTTTCCTTCTGATTCCAATTCCAGCGCGTCAACCATGCTGTTTACGATGGAGGCAAGCTGATCAGAAGCGATAAGGATATTCTTCTTCATTTCCGCCTGCCTTTCCGGAGAGAATTTTTCAAACTTATTATCTTTCCATAATTCGAGATATCCTCTCAAAGCGGATACCGGAGTACGAAGCTGATGATTGATTATGTGCAGAAATTCCGTCTTCAACTTCATTCCTGCTAGCTCGTCATTTAGCTTATCAAGATCCTTATTCCTTTCATCCAGACTCTTTATATTCTGTCTCAAGTTCGTCACCATGATAGCGAACGATTCGGCAAGGACTCCTATCTCGTTTTCCTTCTTTATGAGATTATTTTCCACATTAAGGTCAATATCTCCTTTCGCTATGTCTCTCGCGAGATTAGTGAGTTTTATTAGCGGCCCGGTAACGGTTTCGGTAAACGATATAGCGTAAGCGAAGGCGCCGATGATTACTGTAATAAGGATAGCGATGAGAAGGGTCGAACTCGCAAGATAGAAACGCTGCATCTTTTCTTCCAACTCTCTCGTATGGTCGAGCTCTTTCATAACGAGGGTCGTGGCATTTTCCAAGGCGAAACGATATTTATTATTAGCTTCGTCATAAAAAAGAGAAGCTCCCGTGATATTTTCACTGTTTATCAGGGTAGTACCTGCATCGGTCTCGGCGATAACACTCCTTATGGTATTTTTCAGCCCATCATAGCTTACCCTGCTTTCTTCGCTTCTATTCTTATTATCCAAATCGAGAAACGTAGATTCTATCATCGCCTTGTTATTCCTGTACGTTTCCAGGTTTTCCGCGTTCGGATGCCTGAAATAAGAGTTGTAAGAAGTAATGAGATTAGAGACTGTCTCGATAAGCTGATGTTCTAATATGATGTTATCGAGGACCCCTTTGTACGATTCAACGACGGTAAAATGAACGCCGAGAATGGCAAAAGCGGTTATCGAGTAAACGCTGATTATGATGAAAAACGCTCTTATCAGCCGTATTCTTAATCCGTTAGTCATTTATTTATAAACGTCTTCTTCGGAATGATAGCCGTCCTTTATCACGGTTTCATTGATATTAGACTTATCTACGAGGATGGAGTCGATGAATATCGAAGGGACTGACATAATTCCATTATTCGTGAATGCGTTTGATGGCGTATCCTTATTATTCGAAAGATTGATGGCTAATTCAGCTGCCTTATAAGCAAGGCTCTTTATTGGCTTGTATACCGTGACCGACTGGGTTCCGCTGACTATTCTCTGGCAGGCGGCAAGGTCGGCATCTTGTCCGGAGACCGGAACTTTTCCCGCTAGGCCAAATTCAGAGAGAGCTCTTATCGAGCCGTAGGCGGTACCATCGTTTGCGGCAACTAAGCCATCTATCTTCTTTCCGGATATGAGTAGCTCTTTGACCATTCTATATGCTTCATCCGGATTCCATTTTTCGGTGAAGCTTTCGAATATAATATCTATTTCGCCGGAGTCTATCTTCGGCTGGATAACCTTCATGGCACCCTCCTTAAGAAGAGTGGAATTATGATCAGTCGGGGATCCACCGATATAGACTAGATTCTTCCCTTTTATGCGCGAGATTACTCCTTCAGCCTGAAGCATCCCCACCTTATTGCTATCGAAAGATATATACAGGTCTATATTCGTATCTTCGATAAGTCTGTCGTAAGCGATGACTTTTATGCCTTTGTTCCTTGCTTTATCTATAGCCTGAGAGAGACCCTTGCTGTTATAAGGGACTACTATTATCGCATCCACCTTCTGAGTAATGAGATTTTCTATCTGTTCCGATTGGACCTGATTATCTCCGTTGGCTACGAAGGTGACGGGAAATCCGCCGAGCTCTCTTATCCTTGATTCAATAAGATCCTTATCCAATTTCCATCGTTCCTCTTTTAGTGTGTCTAAGGAGATTCCAATCCTTACAGCCGGAGCTTTTGGTTCTTCTTTTTTCTGCAGAGGGTCCCTGATTACGATGAACGAGATAATCGCTACTATACTGATTAGTGTGATTATGAGAGCAGTGATGCTTATTCTTTTAATCATGGTTTTATGTATGAACCTATGGATAGATTGTATCATAGGAAAAATGAGGTTATTGAAACTAAGTCAGTAATAATCTAGATTTATCGAGGACAGCTCGGGTGTCGGAATGGTAGACGAAGGAGACTTAAAATCTCCCGCCCTTAAAAAGCGTGCGGGTTCGACTCCCGCCCCGAGCACGTTTATTCGCTAGCCCATTCCTTTTCGAGGCACGAAGTCCTTTC
>CAZRNY010000014.1:0-2316 GCA_964601595.1 uncultured Candidatus Saccharibacteria bacterium
GGTTATTCTTGGATCGCTCGCCATCTATGAAACGAAGCCGATGTTTGACTCTGTCAAAAAACGCCGGTAATTCCGGCGCTTTTTTATTTCGATATCTATTTAGTTATCTCCGCGATCGCTATCTCGAACGGAATGATCGGGAAAGGGGAATATTTCATCTGGCTGTAGGCATCGATAAGAGCTCTTATCAGCCTCATCATCTTTTCCCTGTCTGCTTTTTCAGCGAGAACCTTAGCTGAGGCGAGCGCTTCTTCTGTCATCTCTTCGGCGAATATCTCTCCCATGCGGGGATCGATCGAGAGGACTAATACCTTTCTCGCGTAATGGATGGTGTCGCGGACGAGTTCGTTCAGGTTGTATCCGGCATGATCCGCTTCGGACAAGATTTCGATGGCTTTCGCCGCGTCTTTCAAAACGAGAGCTTCGGTCATCTGGATCGTCTTCTGGATGCCGACCCTTCCAAGGATGCGTTCGACTTCGAGGAGAGTGATCTCGTTGTCTTCCATCGCGGCTACCTGTTCGAAGAGCGATTCGGCATCGCGGAAGCCTCCTTCGGCGGCGATCGCTATCGTATCTATCGCTTCTTTCGATATCGATATCTCTTCTGCCTTAGCGATCATCGCGAGCTTGTCGGCGATCTTCCTTACAGGAATCTTCTTGAAGGTGAATCGCTGCGTTCTCGAGACTATTGTCGCGGGAAGCTTGTCGTATTCGGTCGTCGCAAGGATGAAGATCACATGCGCTGGCGGCTCTTCCAAGATCTTAAGCAACGCGTTAAACGCTTCTTTGGTCAACTGATGGACTTCATCGATGATGAAGACCTTGAAGCGGTAGGAGGTGGGGGAGAGGCGGGCACCTTCCTTTAGGGCCCTTATCTCATCTATGCCTCTGTTTGAAGCGGCATCGATTTCGATCACATCGAGAGCCTTGCCTTCGTCTATCTCGTTACAGGCGCGGCATTCGTTGCAGGGCTCTCCCTTTGTCTTGAAATCGGTATCATTTGCCCTCTTTTCGCAGTTTGCGAGCTTAGCCACGATTCTTGCCGCTGAAGTCTTTCCGCAGCCCCTAGGGCCATAGAAAAGGTATGCATGGGCGAGCCTGTCGGTCTTTGCCGCATTCGTCAAAGCGGCGGAGAGGTCATCTTGTCCTATTATTTCTCCGACCGTCTTCGGTCGGTATCTTCTGTATATGGCAAATCCCATGTTTTTCTGTCTTCCATTATAGGCTCTCTGAATATAGAATGAAACGATAATGTCGGTTGGGAAAAAGATCATCATTGGCGTGCTGGCGACCGTTATCTGCGGCGCTTTTTTATTCCTTTTTTCACGACCGCGGACAGTTGCCTGGGAGCCTGGAAAGGAGGCGGAAGTGGGGAAGGAGTCGGCTCTCGCTGAGGTTATGAATATCTTTCCTGGAGGCAAAGATGAACCAAAAGAGCCAGAAAAGCCTACAGAAGTGATCATCGATCCTTCGTTGAAGCTGCCTAACCCTCCTATGAAGCTGAATGCCATCTATATGACTGCCTGGTCGGCGACTTCGACAACGAGGATCGATTCCTTGATAGATGTCGCTGATAAGACCTCAGTGAACGCGATTGTCGTCGACATTAAGGACTATTCAGGAAAACTTGCTTACGCTTCAAAGGATCCCGAGATAGAGAGATATGGTACGGAAGAGCCGAAAATAAGGGATGTAGGCGCACTGATAAGGAAGCTACACGAGAAGGATATTTATGTGATCGCGAGAGTCACCGTCTTTCAGGATCCCGCTCTCGCCGAGAAGCGTCCTGACCTCGCTATCAAGAATTCATCGACAGGAAAGATCTGGTCCGACAATAAGAAGCTCGCCTGGGTTGATCCTTCTTCGAAAGAAGTTTGGGACTACAATATTAGGATCGCTAAGAACGCTTTCAGTAAGGGGTTCGATGAGGTCAATTTCGATTATGTCCGTTTCCCTTCGGATGGCAATCTCGGAGTCATGAGCTACCCCTTCTATGACAAAGTGAAAGTTAAGAGCGAAGTGATGAAAGATTTCTATACCTATCTCCGCGAGAACCTGAAAGGCGAGCGCATCTCCGCTGACCTCTTCGGTCTCACGACGACTGCCGCTGATGACTTAGGTATCGGTCAGGTCTTAAATGATGCGATCCATAATTTTGATTATGTCTGTCCAATGGTCTATCCGTCACACTATAAAAAGGGGGAATACGGGATCGAAAACCCGGATAAATCCCCGTACGCGACCGTCTATATTGCGCTTCAGGGGGCTCGTAGAAGGGTTTCCGTTGAGAAACACACACCAAACACACCCAACACA
>CAZRNY010000014.1:2326-17585 GCA_964601595.1 uncultured Candidatus Saccharibacteria bacterium
CCGGCTTTATTGGCTACAAGAACCCTGCCGCATATCCGTATGAAGTGATAAAATACTCCATGGAATCGGCCGCTAAGAGAGTCGGTCCGGAATATGTGGGGCGGCTTCGTCCTTGGATTCAGGATTTTGACCTCGGCGCCGATTATGGACCGAAGCAGATAGCTGATCAGATTAGAGCCTCCGAGGAAACCTCGGGTGGCGGGTGGATGATATGGGCCCCTTCGAATGTCTATACGGTCGGAGGAATACCGAAGGAAGACACTGTAAACGATAAACCGACAGAATGATCGCAAGTATTTTCGGAAACCTTAAGAAGGTAATTTTTAAACCGCTTCCTTTCGGGGTGATTTTAATTTTCGGTATCCTTATCCTCTGTGCCACTATTGCTTTCGGCATATTCGCTTCCAGGGTGGCGAACGATCGGACGCTCGTATTAGGCGGCATGGATACGGAAAATATCTCTTTTGAATATGGTGCCGTGCCTGCGCTCGGAAACTTTGATGTCTTCGGCCGAGTTAAAGATTATTTTATAGATAGCAATACCGACTTCATCGAAGCGAATCTTTCCGAGATGAAGATCCGTGTCTATAAAGGCGGTAGTCTCGAAAAAGAAGCGGATATTTTGACTAAAGGACGCGAAGGTTCCTGGTGGGAGACTCCTGCGGGCATCTATCGCATAGAGACAAAAGAAGAGAGCCATTTTTCTTCCTTCGGTCATGTCTATCAGCCATATAGTATGGCTTTTCAAGGAAACTTCTTCGTTCATGGATGGCCTTATTATCCGGACGGCACTCCCGTCGAATCAGCTTATTCCGGCGGATGTATCAGACTCGGCGACGATGATGCGAAAGATATCTTCAAACTTGCGAAAGTCGGCATGCCAATCGTCGTCTTCGAAAAAGATTTCTCTTCCGACGGTTTCATATATCGTTCGACCCCTCCCGTCATCACTGCGGATTCTTTCCTTATTGCCGATCTGAAGAATAATTTCGTATTTCTAGAGAAGGATAGTTCGGAAAAGCGTTCGGTCGCTTCGATAACTAAGCTCTTGACCGCGCTCGTCGCAGGCGAGTTTATAAACATGGAGCGCGAGATAACGGTGGGAGAAGATTATGTTCCTGTTGCGACTTCAAAGCCTAGACTGAAAGCCGGCGACTCATATCGTGCCTACGACCTTCTTTTCCCGCTTCTCGAAGAATCATCGAACGAAGTAGCGGATCTCTTTGCAAACCATTTAGGTAACGGTCGGTTTGTCTCTCTTATGAATCGAAAGGCTTCCGCCGTCGGTATGAATAATTCAAATTTCGTCGATCCCTCGGGAATCAGCAAGGATAATGTTTCGACCTGTAACGACCTATTTAGTCTCGCTAAGTACATATACAATAACCGCCGGTTTATATTCAGGATATCGAGCGGCGATGTTAAAGAATCTGTCTACGGCGCTTCTTCTTTCAAGGATCTGGATAACTACAACCTCTTTTCGAGCGATGAAGACTTCATGGGCGGAAAAATAGGTAAGACGACTGTCTCGAAGGAAACCATGATCGCTGTCTTTGATCTTGAACTAGCCGGAGAAGAAAGGCCGATCGCGATCGTAGTCCTCGGTTCCGATGATGTGGGATACGATGTCCGTACTATCGTCGGCTGGCTTAAAGCTAATTATTAGAAACCATGCTTTACGAGATAAACCTCACTGATTTCTCTGGACCTCTGCATAAGCTCCTCGAGCTTATCGAAGACAAGAAATACGAGATAACGGAAGTGAGTCTCGGCGATGTTACAGGAGATTTCCTGTCTCATATCGAGTCTCTGAAGGAAAATGGCTATGAACCTCGTCTGCTTGCAGACTTTATCGCTGTCGCCGCAAGGCTTCTTCTTATCAAATCGAAAGTGCTCTTGCCTGACCTCGAGCTTTCGACCGAAGAACAGGCGGATATCCGTGATCTCGAATCACGCTTGAAGCTGTATAAGGAGTTCCACGAAGCAGGGGAGAATATCAAGTCCCTCTGGGATAAGAGGCTCGTTTCCTATGTTCGTGAGAAGGTTCCTGCAAGCAGTCCGGTCTTCTATCCGCCCTCTTGGCTGGACATCGAGTCTATAAGGAAAGCGATAAGCTCCTTGCAGATTTCCATGGATGCGTATCAGAATGAGGAAGAGGAATATAAGGTAGTTAATTTCGAAGAGTGCGTTGTCGACCTGTTTGAGAGGGTTAAAGGACGTATATCGAGCTTTAAGGCTCTGTCTGCCGATAAGGATAAGAGAGAAGTCATCATGCTTTTCCTTGCTATCCTTCACTTGCTCAAAGAGTCCGATATAGAGATCGAACAAGAAGAGCAGTTTTCAGACATTCTGATCAAAACCCCAGAGAATAAATGACCGAAATAGAATCAAAGATAGAAGCAGTCCTTTTTCTTAGCGGAGACGCTATAACCGGAAAAAAGCTTTCCCGGATTTTGGATATTACAGAAGAAGAAGCAGTGGCGGCGGCAAAGAGCCTGTCCGCGGAATTATTGAACGCGAAAAGCGGTATTCGGGTTATGGAGCACGAAGGATCTTTCGTTCTCGCTACCGACCCTAATCTCTCTTCTATCTCTGAGAAGATGGTGAAGGAAGAAGCGGGTGAAGATATCACTCCTGCCGCCCTTGAGACCCTTTCGCTTATCGCTTATCTGGGGCCGGTTTCGAAACCGACTATAGAATATATAAGAGGAGAAATCTTATGATTAGGGGACTGATAGAGCGTATTCCTCATCCGAAACGCCAACAGAGCTTTCTTTACCGACCTACGGCGGACCTTATCCGTCATCTCGGTCTTACGGACAAGAAAGATCTGCCCGATTATCATAAGTTCCAAGAAATGAAGAAAGATCTGGAAAATGAATAACTTCCTGAAATATCTTTTGGGCGCCGTCGCTTTCCTTTGTTTAGGATTGGGACTTAGACTTGCTGCAGCATCGCTTGCCCCTTTCGAAGATCCGGAAATATACTCCGCTTCTGTTTCTGAATCGGCTGAAGTCTTTTCTTCCGCCGAGATGAAAGAAGATAAGCCAGAAATAGCCCCGCAGGATCTCGAAGTGGAAGCGGCGATCGTCGTCGACTTATCTTCCGGATCGGAAATATTTTCCATTAATAAAGGCAAGCGCTGGCCGCTCGCCTCGACTTCGAAGATCATGTCTTCGATCATCGCTCTCGAGAATATGGATCAGACTTCCGAGATAGAGATATCCGCTTCGGCTGTCGCGACGGAAGGCATCGCCGGATTGCTCGCGGAGCAAGATAGATACACTGTAAAGGATCTCATCTCTGCGATGATGATCGTTTCTTCGAATGACGCAGCTGTCGCTCTTCAGGAATATATGCCGGAAGGAAAGTTCGTTTCTCTCATGAACGAGAAAGCCGCTTCGCTCGGCATGTCTAATACTTTTTTCGCCGAGCCGACGGGACTCTCTACCCTTAATCAGTCTTCCGCTGAAGACATGACACGCCTTCTTACATACGCTTGGGTCTCTCACCCGGATATCTTCAAGGTATCGAGCAGGACCGAAGTAAAGATAAAGGAACTTGTATCGAAAAAGAGCCGCGTACTGAAGAATATTAACGCTCTTGCTGTGAGGAATAATTTCCTTGGTGGTAAGACCGGTTTCACTGATGATGCAAGAGAAAATCTCGTGGCTGTTATCGGTCTCGGCAAGAAACCGATAGGAATAATCATCCTCGGAGCCGAGAATAGGGTTGTTGAAACAGAAAAGATAATTAAGTTTCTGGAAGCGGATACTAAGAAATAAATGCTTCAAGAAGCTATAAAGATACTGAGTATCAGCATTCTCTCTTTCATCGTGAGTATCGCGCTAACTCCCATATTGATGAAGGCGCTGAACCGTTTCGGTATAAAGAAACAGATCAGGACCTCTGAATCAGCTCCAGTTTTTTCGGCTCTGCACGCGAAGAAAGCCGGAACGCCGACGATGGGAGGAATTATCATCTGGGGAACCGTTCTTGGGTTAGCGCTTCTTTTTCTTATTCTCTCCAATGTCTTCGGGGGGATATTTACATACCTTAATTTTGTAGACAGGGCGGAAACCTATCTGCCTCTGGCGGCAATGCTTATCGCAGCCGTTTTAGGTCTTTTCGACGATATATTAGGCGTAATGAGGATCGGCCCGAAAGGAGGTGGCCTTCCTGTGAAACAGAAGCTTATCGGTTACGCCTTTTTGGCTATTATTGGTGCATGGTGGTTCTATTCGCCAACTCATCTTGACTGGCACATAATCAGCATTCCTTTCTTGGGTAATTTCGATATCGGCGCCTGGTATATTCCGATATTCATGTTCATCATCGTTGCCTCCGCCTTCTCGGCAAATGAGACAGACGGACTCGATGGCCTTCTCGGAGGTACTTCATTATTTGCTTTCGGCGCGCTCGGCATCATCGCCGTCGCGCTCGGTAGGTTCGAGCTTGCCGCTATGGCCGGTGCTGTCATCGGTTCGCTGCTCGCTTTCCTTTGGAATAACATCCATCCGGCGAAGTTCTTTATGGGTGATACAGGATCAATGGCTCTGGGTATAACGATGGGTGTTATCGCCATGCTTACGAACACTATGTTCCTTCTACCTCTTTTCGCTTTCGTCATGGTTCTCGAATCTCTTTCCGTTATTATCCAGAAGATCTGGAAAAAGGCTTTCAAAAAGAAGTTATTCCTCTCGACACCTATTCATCATCATTTCGAGGCGCTCGGCATGCCTGAATCCCAGATAACCATGAGATTCTGGATCATCTCTATCGTTGGAGCCGGTCTTGGCGTAATCATATTTTTTCTGGACAAGCTCGCTTAACGGAAATCGCTATTCACAGGGCTTCCTTTCCGTTTTACAGGTATAATTTATAAATAGATGAGCCTTCTTATTAAGGGCGGCGATGTGGTGGATGGATCAGGAGGTGCGCCATTTAAGGCGGATGTCCTTCTGGTTTCCGATCGCATAGCCGCGATAGGGGATCTTCCTGCCTATAAGGCCGATAAGGTTATAAACGCAACCGGTTCCTTTATTATTCCTGCGCCTATTGATGCTGTGTCCTTTGTCGACAGGACTGCTCTGGCTGCCGTTCCTGATTTTTCTGTTTTTGAGAAAGAAGGAATGGGTACAGTTCTCTTCGGTAATAGGGGAGTCTCCCGTTTTCCGTCGCCATATGGCGAGCCAGAACCTTCGTGGCGTTTTGAAGGATATCCGAACCGCAATTCTGATTGGAAAGACTCGGAAGGATTTCTTAGAGCGGTTCTCTTTTCCAAGCCTCATATCTCTTTTGGCTCTTTTGTTGGATGGGAAAGCCTTCGTGGCGGCGTTACGGAAAAATGGAGAGAGCTTTCCGATAGCGAGATATCGGTCATCGCTTATTCTCTCTCTCAGTCTATTGCAGGGGGAGCTTGCGGCCTCTCTTTCGAATCATGTTCTCTTTCCGACATCCCTATCTCTGAAAAAGAATTTTCCGCGCTGATGCGCGTCCTATCAGAAGGAAGAGCTTCATGTATCTTCTATCTGCGTTCCGATAGCGACTATAAAGAAGCTGCCGGAGCAGTGAAGAAAGTCGGTGAATTCGGTATTCCGATCATTATCGCGATCTCGCCGAGCGTTCCATTGAAGAATTTAAAGAAGCTTATCGCAGAAATAAAAGAGATTCCGAAAGAAGCTCGGGTCGGCATAGCCTTTTCTCCCTCAGGCAGCGAACTTATATCGATCCGCGATCTTCTTCCTGCTGATATGAGAAATCTCTCCGAAGGATTGATAGCAAAAGAGATGCAGGGAGTCAGAATGAAGACAAGGATAGCCAAATCCATTTCTGGTCTTTCTCTCTCAAAAGCCTCCATCGCTTTTTCTCCAAAAGCATCCTTCCTCAAAGGAAAGCTCGTGTCGGAATTCATCGATAACAGAGAACTTAGCGAAGATCGCATTATCCCCGAACTGCTATCTGTTGCTGGCACGAATACTTTCATCAGGTTTCCTAACGAGATAGTTTCAGACATCGTCTCGGAAGGAATGTCTTTTGCTGCTAGTTTCGGCTGTCCCGAATCGCATATAGCAAATGTTTTCGACTGTTGCGATAAGGCAGACATATCCATCTCGTCAGCCGTAAGGAAGATGTCTGCCTTTCCGGCAGAAATCTGTGGTCTAGATAAGAGGGGAAAGATATCTGAAGGCAACGCTGCTTCGATTGTTATCGTAAAGGATAAGAAGCCGTTCTACTCCATAATCGAAGGATCAGTTTCTATTTCTGAAGGAGAAGTGATCGGCGGACACTCGGGAAAGCTTGCAAAAAGACATGTTTGAAGCCCTGCAAAAGAAAGCTAACTACATCATGCTCGGCTCGATAGGAATGCTCATCGTTGCCGGGCTTGCGATACTCGCGAGCGCTTCTTCTCATATGGCAGCGCGCAACTTCGGTGACGCTTACTATTTCTTAAAGCATCAGGTCGTTAACGGCTTCCTTGTCGGAGTAGTCGGCTTCCTTGTTGGTTATTTCATACCGCTTAAATTTTTGAAAAAGGCGGCCTTCCCGATACTACTCGTGAACCTCGCTATGCTTGTTGCTGTCTTCACTCCTCTCGGTGCTAATTTCGGCACTTCTTCGAGATGGTTAGAGATCGCGGGCATACCGATCCAGCCATCCGAGTTTCTGAAGATAACTTTTATCATGTATGTTTCGGCTTGGCTCACAGCTAAGGGAAAAGATAGAAAGAGTGATGCCTTCGAGGGACTTATTCCATTTATGATCATTTGCGCCATCATCGGCGGACTTCTGATCGCTCAGCCATCAACAAGTATTCTAGCCATCATCCTCACAGCTGCTTTCGTGATCTATTTTGTGGGCGGGATGAAGTTGACTCATATCTTCGTCATGGGGACACTAGCGATAGCTGCGATCGGCGTCGTCATTTTTACCAGTCCTTACCGAAAAGACCGCATCATAACTTTCTTTAATCCGACCGAAGATGTGAAAGGAAAGAGCTATCACATCAATCAGGCGCTTACGACGATCGGTTCAGGCGGCGTTGTCGGTGTCGGCTATGGCAAATCGACTCTAAAGGAATCAGCTCTTCCTGAACCTATCGGCGACTCTATCTTCGCCATCATTGCCGAAGAATTCGGCTTTATCGGCTCGGCATTCTTCATAATCCTTTATTTCCTTATTGTTATCTCCGGATTCCTCGGCAGCTTGCGGGTAAGGAACGAATTCGGTAAGTTAATGCTTATAGGGTTCTCGTCCTTGATAGGCATTCAAGCATTCATCCATATCGGAGCTATCTCGGGAGTTATCCCTCTTACAGGAGTCCCTTTGCCCTTCATAAGTTACGGAGGAACGGCCCTCGCGACCTTTATGGCGATGAGCGGGCTTATGGCTAATATTATAAAAAATGGCTAAAAGAATTCGGATCACCCTAGCCGGCGGAGGAACTGCCGGACACATGAACCCACTGCTCGCTATCGGCGTGGAATTAAAGCTGATTGCACAGGCCTCTCAGACCGATCTCGAAGTCTCATATATGGGTGATCCGGGAAAATTCGACGCCAAGTTCGAATCGAACGGTGTCCTTGTGCGTAAGATATACCCGAGCAAACTAAGGCGTTATGCCGATCCGCAGAACATTCTCGAAGGACCGAAACTTATCTTTGGTTTTATGCAGGCTCTCTGGCATCTTTTTTGGATCATGCCTGACATCGTCTTTTCGAAAGGAGGACCAGGTAGTCTTGCTGTCGTATTGGCGGCTCGCTTCTATCGCATCCCCGTTGTGATTCACGAATCGGATGCCACTCCGGGAATAACTACCCGTATCGCATCGCGTTTCGCGGACAGGATATTTCTGAGCTTCGAGGTAGCGAGAGAACTGCTTCCGATCGGCGCACAGCGTTTCGCCGAGGTGACGGGAAATCCGTTAAGACGTTCTTTGCTTTCCGATATTCCCGATAAGTCTTCCTCAAAAAAAATTCTCGGCTTTGATCCAGATCTTCCACTCGTCTTTATCGTCGGCGGTTCTCAAGGCTCAGATAGAATAAATAATCTCGTCCTTGCTTCTCTTCCTGACATATTGAATTCTGGCATCCAGGTTCTTCATCAAACAGGCGATGGATTATTCGATAAGGTTAAAGGATCTCTCGGAAATTATTTCGCTTCTGCCGAAGAGATGGAAGCGGCCGGATACAGGCCTATCCCTTCGTTCGAAGGCGACATGAAAGAAGCTATCTCAGCTTCTGACCTTATCGTCTCGCGCGCCGGATCAAGCATCTTCGAGTTCGCTGCTTTTGGTAAACCATCTATCCTTATCCCGCTCCCTGAAGCCGCTCAGAATCACCAACTCCTCAATGCGAAAGCCTACGAGAAAGTCGGTGGCTGCATCATGATGGAAGAAAATGCGATAACCGTTCCCGGATTCATCAATTCACTAAAGAGCCTGATAGGCGATCCCGGCAGATTGAGGGCTATGTCGGAAAAAGCGAAGGCTTTCGCTAAGCCCGATGCAGCCTCGAGTATCGCTCTGAAACTCATCGAGCTTGCCAAGTTCTAGCTTTGTGAGAAATTACTTATTAATGAAGGTATAAGAGTCATAATAGGCTCCTATCTTCAAATATAGGCCCTAAACTGATATAATCAGCCAATGATTAGGGTTCGTTTTGCTCCAAGCCCGACGGGCTGGATGCATATCGGGACCGCGAGAAGCGGTCTCATGAGCTGGTTGTTTGCCCGCAAGCACGGGGGCGTTTTTATCTTACGCATAGAAGATACCGACAAGGAGCGTTCCACTAAAGAATTCGAGGAAGATATCATCTCCGGCATGAAAACCTTAGGTCTTAACTGGGATGAGTTCTACAGACAGAGCGAGCGCTATTCGATCTATAGGGAGCACCTCGAGAAACTTATTGTCGAACATAAGGCCTATCACTGTTTCTGTACTAAGGAGGAGATAGATACGGATCGCAAAGCAGCAGAAGCGGCCGGTGGAAGCTATCGCTACGACGGCAAGTGCTCTCATCTCACAGAAGATGAGGTCAGCGCGAATCTCAAAGCAGGAAAGCCGTTTGTGATCCGCTTCAAGATTCCGGAAGAAAAAATATCTTGGAACGATATCATCCGCGGTCATATCGAGTTCGACATGTCTCTTTTGGGTGACATAGTGATCGCGAAAAGCATGGATGAGCCTCTCTATAATTTTACGGTTGTCGTTGACGACGCTCTCATGAAAATCACTCATGTGATCCGTGGAGAAGACCATGTTCCGAATACTCCTAAACAGATTGCCATATTCAAAGCTCTCGGTTACGAAGCTCCGAGCTACGCGCATCTTCCTCTCATCCTTGCAGCTGATCGCAGTAAGATGTCAAAGAGATACGCCGAGACGGCCCTTAGTGAATATCTTAGAGATGGTTATCTTCCTGAAGCGATTGTTAACTTCATTGCTTTGCTCGGATGGCATCCGAAAGGAGACGAAGAGATTCTTACGATCGAACAGCTACTCGAACAGTTCGATATCGAACGAGTTCAGAAAGGAGGCGCTGTCTTTGATCTGCAAAAACTTTCTTGGATCAATCGCCACTACATCGCACATATTCTCTCAGTCGCTGAAGTTGCCGAAAGATCAGAAAAGTTCCTTCCGGAAGGAAGGCATATGACTCCCGAGATAGCTGAGGCTGTCCGCAGTAGGATAGATAAACTTTCCGAAATGGCAGAGCTCACCGAGTTTTTCTTTGTAGAACCTGAGTACGCGAAGGAAATGATCTTCTTTAAAGGAAAAGAGGAGGGGATTACTGCAAATCTAGAGCAGCTTTCCGAAGCTCTATCTTCGATCGAAGATTGGGGCAATGATTCGCTTTCTGAAGCTGTCTTCCGGGTTGTTCCTGACGATAAGAAAGGAGAATATCTCTGGCCTTTGCGCGTCTGCCTTTCTGGTAGAGAAAAATCACCCGGTCCTATCGAGATAATGATAGGCCTCGGGAAAGAGCGATCATTGGATAGGATCGCTAAAGCGATAGCTAAACTCTCTTAAATCATACTAATGACAAGGTCTATGAACCATTTGAAAAGAAAGATAGTAGCATCAATTATTGCAGTATCGATCGCGATTCCCATAGGGGTCGCTTTTGCGGAAACTCCAACTGATCTTAAGAACACTATAGAAGCGAAGAGCAAAGAGCTCGAAGCCATCAATAATCAGATAAATGAGACTCAGTCTAAGTTAAACGAGGTAAGCACGCAGAATAAAAGCCTCTCAAAGGAGATTAAGACTGCTGAATACAGTATCAAGTCGCTTGAGCTGAATATCCGTTCGAGCGAAGTGACTATCGATAAGCTTTCACTCGAATTAGTAACTCTCGACGAAAAGCTCTCTGATGCCGAAATTAAGATAGGGGATAAGAAGGAAACCATCGCGACCCTTATGCGCGCTCTGAACGATAAGGAAAAGGTAAGCCCTCTCGCGCTCTTCCTTAGCGGGTCTTCTCTTGCGGATAGTATTCTCGAGATGAACAGCCTTCGCAGCCTCCAAGTAAGCCTTGGAGACGAGGTAAAGAATCTTCAGCAATTGTCAGCCGAGATCGATTCGACTATTTCCGAGAGTGAGAATAAGAAATCGAACCTCGAAGACGAAGCTCTGAATCTGAAGAGTCGCAAAGGAATCGTCGAAGATCAAAAGATCGCCAAGGCTGATCTTTTGAAGCAGACTAAAAATAAGGAGTCGGCCTATCAAAGTCAGCTCTCTGTCCTCGAGAAAAAACAGGAGGAAATAAACTCCGAGATGGAAAAGCTCGAAGACAGCTTGCGTCAGTATTTCAATGCCGACCTTCTTCCCTCTGCCGGAACGAAAGTATTCATAAGACCTGTTCCCGCTTCCGCTAGAGTCACTCAGAATTACGGCATAAACAGCTTTTCGAAGACTGCTTATAAGTCCGGTTCGCATAACGGAATAGACTTCGGCGTTCCTATCGGCACGCCTATCCGCGCCGCCGCTGACGGAAAGGTGCTTAGAGCTGGAGATAACGGAAAATATCAATACGGAAAATATGTGCTCATAGAACACGAAAATAATCTTGTCACGATCTATGGCCATCTTTCGCGTCATGCCGTATCGACCGGAGCACAGGTGAAGCAGGGCGACATCATCGGCTATTCCGGGAACACCGGATACTCGACCGGACCTCACCTTCATTTCGGCGCTTATTCCGAACCTGCTTCGTGTAAGATTTCGAGAGTAGGGAACAAATGCGTTCAGCTTAAGACTATCGGTGCCGCTGGGCTCGTTCCTGTCGGAATCACCATCGATCCGGCAAGCTATCTCTAATAGCAAAAGAAGAAAAAGAAATAAAGATCGAACGGTTCGAGAGGCTTTTATTTAAAAGTGGTTCTCATGCTAGAATAGACAAAAGGCCAACATTACTATAAAAATGGATCCAGCCCTTCAATCACTAATCGAATCCGCAAAAGCTGCCGGTGCTGTCATCTTCCCGGCGATAAAGGCTATCTTGAATCTCATGGCTATGGCCTTCGAAATAATCGCTAAGTTCATAAGGACTGCGATGGGGCAGTTCTAGGGATAAACCGAAAGACCCCTGATTAGGGGTCTTTTTTTGTTCCATTTGACGGCTGGACTTATCGGATTTAGATTTCTAGCTAGTACTGATCATTCAGTACAAGGAGGGATTTTTTTGAAACGTATATCAAAGCTGATCTTTGTAATCGTGTTCATTATCTCATCCATTTTCTTTAACAACTTTATGGTTTTTGCCGAAGAAGGAAAGATTGTGAATATAGAAAAGAAAGAATTCAGAAAATCGCCGTTCAAATCAGTTATTGTTTCCGAATTGAAGACCGAAAAGAAACAGGTCTTCCTTACACTCGATGATGGTTGGGATAAGAAGCTTATCGAAAAGGCTATTAACATCCTAATCAAGGAAGAAGTTAAAGCAACTCTATTTCCTGTTGGTAGTGCTATCAAAGCTAATCCTGAGATATGGAAGAAAGCAATCAATAGTGGGATAGAGATAGGCAATCATACTTCGAACCATAGTATGGCGACTAAGGTTACAGACAGCGCTTATATAAAAAGTATCTCCGACTGGAACAGCATCGCGAAAAAATATCTGGGTTATGAGACGAAATGGTTTCGTCCTCCAGGAATGTATGGATTCACTTCATCGAAATCAAGAACGAAATACTCCGCGATAATTTCCGAGTTCAATTTAGATGTTGCCCTCTGGAGCGATAAGACTGATACCTACTACTACCTCTACCGGAAAGATCCGAAGATAGAGACGCAGAAGGTAATCGACTATATCGTAAAAGAGACAAAACCTGGCACCATCATCCTTATGCATTTCAATGGAAAAGATGTCGCAGCTCTCGAAGGTATCATTAAAGGTCTTAAGAAAAAAGACTATGAGTTCCTTACTCTTAGCGAAGGCTTTCCTCGGCAATAAATTGCACCCCGCGAATCATTTCGCGGGTTTTTCTTTCACTTGACACCTTGTCATAAATATTATGATAGGGGCATTTGAGGGGAGTGGGTCAAAAACAAAAGCCTTAATTAATCGATCATTGACTAATAAAGATAATGAAGCGTTTATAGAGGATAGATAAAAAAATAAATATTTTTTTATATCCATATTTAATGGGTGGGTATATAAGGAACCGAAAAATCGGTCAACTCATTTTTAGCTAGGGAGGAGTGGTTAGAAAGATATTCAGACCTGTCGCATAATGCACCTTTTGCGACATACATATCTTTCAAAAGCCTTTTAATATCTATATATCTGCCGTCTGGGTTTTCTGGCTTGTCATTATCCTTATCTATCTCTCCTTCTATATATAGATTAGTACACGCCTCCTTTTTTCTGTTGTATCCTTCTCTATATACATGTCGACGAAAAAAATTTCTGGTGCGCGAAAAAAATTATCCGTTAAGGCCCTTTCTGGTCGGGCCAGCCTCGGCGAGCCTTCGGCGAGACGGGTTCACTTCGTAGGCATCGGTGGTATCGGTATGAGCTCCCTTGCCCGATATTTTTTGGCTCAAAATTGGCTTGTAACGGGTTCTGATGCAGAAAAAGGTGTACTTACTAAGGAACTAACCAAAGAAGGCATAAAGGTACATATTGGGCATAAGGCGACCAATATGCCTAAAAACGCCTCATTTGTAGTCAAAAGTGCCGCTATTCCAGCCGATAATGAGGAATTAGTCGCTGCCACGAGTCTTAACATACCTATAAAGACCTATTCCGAAACGCTCGGCGGAATTACCAAAGATATGAAGACCGTCGCGATCTGCGGCAGTCATGGTAAGAGCACTACGACCGCTATGGTCGCTTCGATATTCATCAAAGCAAAGATGGATCCGACTGTTGTGATCGGCACCAAGCTTAACGGTTGGAATTTTCGTTCCGGTAAGAGCGAATGGCTGATCATCGAAGCTGACGAATATACCGGCGCATTTTGGAACTATCATCCGGATCATGCGATCTGCGTGAATATCGATCTTGAACATATCGATTTCTATAAGAATCTCACTGCCGTAAAAGCATCGTTCAAAAAGTTCCTGACTAAGATCCCGAAGGGCGGTGTTGTCGTCATGAATAAGGATAACGATAACTCCGTTAGCGTGTCGCAAAATATTAAGAATGGGCGAGTCATCTTTTTCTCCTCGAAAGAAAAGGCGCGCATCGAAAAGTTACGCTCTGTTCTTAAGGTCCCTGGGGCGCATAATGTTATGAATGCCCTCGCTGCCTGGCACCTCGCCGAATCGGTAGGCATAGATGAGAAAACTATCCTCTCTTCCCTATCGTCCTATAAGGGCGTATGGCGAAGGCTCGAACTTAAAGGATCATCAAAAAGCAAAGGCTATAAAATTTTTGATGATTATGCTCACCACCCGACGGAGATAAAGGCTTCGCTCTCCGCGCTTAAGGAGAAGTATCACAACAAATACTTGGTTTGTGTCTTCCAGCCTCATCAGTCTCGCCGTCTAATAGGACTCTATAAAGATTTCGTCGGCGCTTTTTCCGATGCTGATTCCGTTTTCCTCTTCGATGTCTACAATCCTAAAGGACGCGATGAGATTTCGAAAAAATATAATTCACAGACTCTCGCAAAGGACATTCCCGGAAACAAGGCGAAATATATTTCTTCAGGAAAGGATCTGAAAAAGATGATCTCAAAGATGGCAATAGAAGATAAGGTTAAAGAAAAAAATATGGTCGTCGTCTTGATGGGCGCGGGAACTATCACCGATCTCGCTCCTTCTCTTCTTAAATAGATATGGGAGCATTGGATTATAAAAGTCTCGACGAATTCAAGGAAGGCACGGGATATGTGATCGATGACTTCTGGTATCCGCGCGTGACAAGTATCATCTCTATAAAAGCGAAGCCTGCTCTGTATCGCTACTACGCTGCACTCAAGTCTTTCGACGAAGGCGAACGTATCAAAGAACAATCAGCAAACGAAGGAACTCTCGTTCATGAAGCCGTCCAGGCTGTAATGAAAGGTGAAGCTCCTGATATGACGCCGACCGTTTCCGCAGCCGTCGAAGCCTATAAGAAATTCGTCGAGAAAACCCCTATACAGGTAGACCCTGAATGGATCGAAAAGAGAGTCACTAATTATGATGAACGCTATTCCGGCACCGTCGATGCTATCGCTTTAATAGGCGGTAAGCTCGGCGTTCTCGATATCAAGACTTCTCAATCTATCTACCGTGACTATGGCCTTCAGACTTCGGCTTATGTTATGCCTCTGCAGAAGATTATCCGCGGGCTTTCTACTCGCTGGATTATCCGCATCGACCAGCGCCAGAAGTGCGTGAAGTGCGGTGCAACCTTAAGGAGTAAAGGTGGCAACGAGAAGATCAAGCTTCCTTGGCCGAACTACAAGGCGAAGAGTTGCGAGCATGAATGGTCTGAGATGGAGGGAGAGATAGAGCTTCAGGAATTTACCAACAACGAGGAAGACTACGAAGCTTTCCTTGGTGCGAAGAAGCTTTGGGAATGGGAAAATCTCGACTGGCTGAAGCAGATCGGTTACAGATAAATCCAGATACGATTAGGATCATATACGGACTTTTCTTAATAGAAAGATTAAAAGCCGCGATCACAAGTCGCGGTTTTTATTACAAAAAATTAATACAACAGATAAAACGTTACCAATGTGTCCGGCCGGCGACCGTTTTGTTTCAAAAACGACGAAGAAGTTTTTGAATGACAAAACGAAGTCCCTAAGATTTTGCCGGAGG
>CAZRNY010000015.1:0-16745 GCA_964601595.1 uncultured Candidatus Saccharibacteria bacterium
GCCCAATAAGGGAATCCCGTTGTCGCGCCATCGACAAATACTGCTCCCTGTCTCGCGATCTCTCGTCCTAATTCTTCTCCGATCTTAAAAGCTGTGTCTCCACAATGAGTCGTTTCCGCTGCTCCAGAAACGCAGATCTTATATTTCGGGTAGTGATTATTTTCCATCTTTCTGATCAAGATTATATCACAGCAAAAAGACCTCGATTAATTGACCCTTTTTATCTTTTGTTCAAAAAAGACGGGTTTTAGCCCGTCTTTTTTATTCGATATATCTCTATAAATCGATCGCGTCTCCCTTAGTTGGGATGTTTATATCGATCGCAAGCTCGTCCCTTACTTTGCTTACGAACACCTTTGCCGCTTCTTCCTCGCTCTGGACCACATACACTTTTTTCACCCTATCCTTCATCGGTCTGAGCCAAGAAAGTAGCTTCTCCTGATCGCCGTGAGCCGAATATCCGCCAATAGATTTTACCTTGCATCTAACATGAATCTCCTCGTTAAATATCTTCACTAACTTTTCTCCTTCAACTATCTTCCTTCCGAGAGAATAAGGTGATTGATAGCTTATGAAGAGTATCGTGCTCTTCGGGTCAGAAAGATATCTATACTCGTGATGAATCATTCTTCCTCCTTCAGACATTCCTGATCCGGCGATTATCACTTTCGGAGATGGTACTGTGTTTATCTCTTTAGACTGCTCCGGAGTGAGAGTAAGTTTCAATCCAGGAAAGTTGAATATCTCATCTCCTTGCCTGAAGAGAGATAACGCCTCTTGATCGAAATAATCCGGATCATCCGAATATTTCTTATAGACAGCGATAAGTTTGATCGCAAGCGGACTGTCTATGAATATCGGCACCTTCTGTATCCTATGATTCTCCACAAGATCGTTTATCTCATAAAGGAGTTCCTGAGTACGCTCCATGGCAAAAGCCGGGATCATCAGCACTCCTCCGTCAGCTACCGTTTCCTCGATCGCATCTTCCAACTTATCTTTCCTGTTTTCTGTCGGCTCATGAAGCCTGTCTCCATAGAGAGCTTCCATGATTATGTAATCGGTGTCTTCTAGTTGCTCTGTATCTTTTACTAGAGGAGTCATCACATTTCCGATGTCTCCCGAAAAGGTTATTGTTTTCGTTTCATGAGTCACCTCATCCTTCGCCGAAATCTTCACGAAGCTTGATCCGAGGATATGTCCCGCATCGAAAAACTCTATATCGAATTCTTTGATACGGAGCTTCTCGTGATATTTCACTCCCTGCCAGATATCGAGCACGCTATTCACATCCTGAAGGCTATAGAGAGGATCCATGCCTTTCTTTTCCGCATCCCGTCGCAATAATCCCTGTGAATCGACTAGAAGTGCTTCAGCAAAATCCTTTGTCGGATAAGTCGAATATATCTTTCCACGAAAACCGGACCTATAAAGATAAGGGACCCTTCCGGTATGGTCGATGTGGGCGTGAGTTATGATAACGGCATCAACATCCGCCGGATTATAAGAGAACTTTTCATAGTTCTCCTCTTCTCCCTGCTTGCTTCCTTGATTCAAACCGCAATCTATCAAGATCTTGGTCGTCTCTCCCTTCTGATTAGGATTACCTTCAAGGAGATAGTTTGCTCCCGTTACATTCTTTGCGCCTCCGAAAAAATTAAGCTTCATTATTTAAACCTTCCTTCTTTAACGTGTCTTTCTATCTCCACGCGGAGCATCTCGACATGCTTTTCGAAATCACTTTTCATCTCTTCCCATATTCCCTTGCAGTAATCGCACCCTTCGGCGTTCTTTATGTAATCCTCTATTCTCCAGAAGCTGTCTGAGGTTTCCGATAGCTGATGAACGAGATCGTGATTATGGTCTTTAAGCATGGCTTTGCCTAAAGTATAGAACAAAGCAGCCGACCGCCTTATTGACAGATAGTTATTAAAATGTTCTTATACTCTCAGAACCTTTTAATACGTTTTGTTCAAAGGAGGTGTTCTTGTTTGAACGCGACTAAAGAAAAAGCACTTAGGAGATTCTCGGTTTTCATTGAAGGCAGCGGCGAAACCTATAAGGTCTGGGCTTACTCTGAAACACAGGCGAACCAGATCGGGAAGATCGCTTATCGAAGAGCAGCTAACCTGTTTCAGACAGCCTTCGTGAAAAGCTCATCGCGCCCCCTCCCCTTAGAAAAAGGAGAATGGGCGGAGATACCCGACAAATGCTGTGTTCTTGATAAGAAAGGCAAACATCTTAGGATTTCCTAGCACCCCTTAGTACCCCCTAGCTCCCTTACCAAAAGGGAGCTTTTATTCATCTATCTTTCTGGTTAGGCCTTAAAAAGGCAGTATTAGCGCGCTTTTTATAGCCATTGACAAATAGCGATATTTATTACATTCTTAATCACAGAACAGTTAACAATTACATATGCGAAAGGAGGTCCCTTTATGACAAGGGCCGAAAGAAACAAAAGAGTCAAGAGATTACTCACGATCACCAAGGTGTTGGAAGTCATTTTTCTCCTATTAGCCTTCGCGAGTTTCATCGTCCTTATTGGAGAGGATTCAATCGATAATCCTCTTCCATTCATCGTATTCATGAAAATCAAGCTGATAGCGCTTGCCGCTTTCATCTGCTTCGGTTGGATATGGTACAAACTCTCGGAGTTTGATGAATGGGTTACAGAAGAACTAAAAAAAAGGATGAAGATCACTGATTTTTCTGCTCGCTAGGGATCTTTACTGATCCCTTTTCTTCTGAAGGCTTAAAAACTTTTATATAAAGGAGACCACCTAATGAAAAATTCTTTACCGGAATTATTCATCACGATGATGAGGGCGAAGACTGAAAGCGAGCTCGATGATGCTTGGCGCATATTCGAACGGAAGTTTGATAAGATATTTCTCATTCTCCTATGCTTTGCTGGGCTCGGTATGTTTATCTCTGGTTTCTTCTTCCTAAATCATCTCCCTGATATTCTTGTCCGCTTCGGTTTTGGATTAACTGCCATAATAATTTCTGTCTGGGCCATCAAAAGGCGTTAGTATCGGAAATATAGGCAAAAACCAAAAGCTCCTCAATGAGGAGCTTTTTTATTTCTATATTTTATTCTTGTTCGCGATCGCCTGTAAGGCCTTATCTTTATCTGACCAAAAAAGTTTTCTTCCTCTCGCGAGATGAATATATTTCTCGCATCCTTTTCCTGTGATCATTATTACATCTCCTTTCTCAGCAAGAGCGACCGCCTTCTCAATCGCTTCTTCCCTGTCGATCATCATTATTGGATCCTTCTCTCCTTTTCTTATGCCTGATGCGACTTCTTCCATTATTGCCATTGGATCTTCATCATATGGATCCTCGTTCGTTACGATCGTGATATCGCAATGCCTCGATACTACTTCTCCCATCTTCGGTCTTTTCCATTTGTCTCTTCCTCCCCCGCATGATCCAAGGACACAGATAAGTCTTCCTGCTTTCTCTCCGGAATTAACCCCTCTTATCCGAAGAGGGAGAGAAGCCGCGTTATAAGCCTCTTCTAGAGAATCAGGCGTATGCGCGTAATCGACAATTATCTTGTAGTCCTCTTCATAGACCGTCTCCATCCTTCCTGGAAGACCTTTAAACTCTTGAAGAGCCTTTTTAATATTCTCTTCTCCTATTCCATAAGCCCTTCCTATCGCTTCTGCGGCAGCATAATTGGCTTTTATGAATGTTCCAGAAAAAAAATCCTTTTCATTGTCTCCTGCCGCTTCCGCAAACAATTCCGCGCTCGGATCATCTTTATTTATGAAAAACTTCTTATCAGTCTTCGGAGAGATGGCGGCATATCTAAAAAAATCCAGCTTTGCCTCCCGATAGTTCTCGAAGCTTCCGTGAGATTCGATATGTTCCGGATGGATGTTCACGAACACTCCGCCGTTCCATTCAATATTCTCGTGCCTATGTTGCGTGACTCCCTGAGAAGCGACTTCTATGATGGCGTACTTCGCTCCTTCGTTCGCTGCCCTCGCGAGAAACTTCTGGATGTATCCTCTTCCCGGCATGGTATTCGGCGTGGGATTCGGATATTCCTTGTCACCGATCATCTCATGAACAGAATTAAGAACCGCCACCTTACCTCCTTGAGATTCAAGCACTGCTTTTGCGAGCTCGGTCGTCATGGATTTGCCCTTCGTTCCGGTTACCCCTATCACGATAAGTTTCGCGCTCGGATTGCCGTTCGTTACGCTTGAGAACCAAGCGATAAACCTATGGAAAATGTCCTTTATCTTATTCATCTTAATTTATTTAATGCGTCTTTCAGTCTTTCGTTCGTGGTAGCAAGCGATGAGTCGACTTTCTTCACCGCCTCTCTCGCTATGTCTTTGCTGTAACCGAGATTGACGAGAGCCTGATAGACATCGTCATCCCAGCTCGGTCCCCGATCCATGAAGTCCGATTTAATCTTGTCCTTCAGTTCCACGACTACTCTCTCAGCCGTCTTCTTTCCTATACCGAAACACTTGGAAAGCACTTCCGACTTTCCTTCTGAGATCACTGCTCTGATCTGATTCTCCGGCCCGAGAGACAATATCGACATTGCCGCCTTGGGCCCGACTCCAGAAACAGTGGTTAAGGCTTCGAAAAGCTTTCTTTCTCCCTCTCCGATGAATCCATAGAGATCCATAGCGTCCTCTCTCACTATGAGATGAGTCACTATTTCCACCTCTTCCCCTTCATTAGGTAGCGAAGCTGCCGTCACTGAAGAGAGACTTACCTTATATATAATGCCTGAAACATCTATGGCTGCCTCCTTCTCCCCCTTCTTTTTTAGTTTTCCTCTTAGACCCCAGATCATATGGTTTGATAGAATAATACAATGATAGAGGACCTCAAAGAATACGAGCGCTCTCTCCTCGAACTTGAGGAGCGTCTCGAAAAGGAATTATCGGAGATTCCCGAGATTATCAATTACGGCGATGAAGCCGATCAGGAAGAGGAGGAGGCCGATGAAAGTGTTGCTGCCGATGAACAGACAGGCATAAGGAATGAGATCCGTTCTCGTCTTGAAGATGTCCGGGTGTCCCTCAGAAAGATCGAGAAGGGCACCTTTGGCATCTGTGAAGAATGTGGCACAGAAATAGAGAAAGAGATACTTAAGATTGTTCCCGAATCCAGACTCTGCCGGACTCATAAGATAGGTCAATAACATATGCCCGCACCCCTCGCTAAGATTCTCGGATCGGAAATCGAAGGGATAGACGGGCGTATAGTCTCCGTGGAGGTCGACATGAATGTCGGCCTCCATTCTTTTTCTATAGTCGGTCTGGGAGACCGGTCTCTAAATGAAGCGAAAGAAAGAGTAAATTCTGCCATCAAGAACAGTGGCTTCCGTCCTCCGAACAGGGAAAACAAGAAGATAACAGTCAATCTTGCTCCGGCAGACCTTGAAAAAAGCGGTTCGCAATATGACTTGCCTATCGCGATCGGTTATCTCGTCTCTTCGGAACAGATAAAGAGATTTGATTCCGAGAAGGTGCTCATCGCCGGAGAACTCGGCCTCGATGGATCGGTTCGTTCGATCCGCGGTGCCTTGAATATCGCTCTCGCTGCAAGAGAAACAGGTATCTCTTCGGTAATCCTCCCAAAAGAGAATGCGCCGGAAGCCGCCATCATTCCCGACATCGCTGTCTTCGGCGTAAAGAACCTGATAGAAGCGGTAGATCATCTTTCGGGAATAGCCCTCCTGTCTCCGGTTAAGAAGCCTGATCTTCAGGAAGATGAGATAGGCGGCTTGATGGAAGATATAAGAGGGCAAGCGGCCGCAAAAAGAGCTCTGATGATCGCTGCCGCCGGAGGACATAATCTCCTGATGGTCGGCCCTCCAGGATCAGGAAAGACCGTTCTCGCAAGATCTCTTTCCTCGATAATGCCGAGTCTCTCTCTCGAAGAATCGATTGAGGTATCGCGCACTTGGAGTGCGGCGGGAGCCTTGAACCCCGATCACCCTTTCATGCTTGCGAGACCTTTCCGTGATCCTCATCACAGCGCTTCCGTTCCTTCTCTAGTCGGTGGAGGATCGCATCCAAAACCGGGAGAGATAAGTCTCGCCCATCATGGCGTGCTTTTCCTTGATGAGCTCCCTGAATTCCGCAAGGATGCTCTCGAAGCTTTGAGACAGCCGATCGAATCCGGACGCATATCGATAGGAAGGATAAAAGGGTCTATTTCCTTCCCTGCCAGATTCCAGCTTATTGCCGCCATGAATCCTTGCCCTTGTGGCTTCCATGGCGATCCGGATACTCGCTGTTCCTGTTCTTCCTACGATGTCATCCGCTATCAAAAAAAGATTTCCGGACCTCTTCTTGATCGCATCGATATTCAGATAAGAGTTCCTCGCATTAAGATATCGGAACTCAAATCTCAATCAGAAACAGAATCATCGCGATCGATTCGTAGTCGCGTCGAAAAAGCGGCAGAGATCGCGAAAGAAAGGCTTCGGAACTTAGGAATATTCGCTTCTTCGAATACGGAAATGTCTTCTAAAGACTGCGAGCGTGGCGCTAATCTTTCCGAAGACGCTGATGATTTTTTAAAGAAGGCTTTCGAAAGATATAATCTTTCGACTAGGAGCTATTACCGCATCATAAAGGTTGCTCGGACTATCGCCGATCTAGACGGAGAAGAGACAGTCAAGTCGAACGCAGTCGCGGAAGCGCTTCAGTATCGGACAAGGAACGATAGCTAAATAAAAACCGCTTCCGCTTCCGCCAGTTGGCGGATGGCGGAGGCGGTTTTTTTATCTGGCTATTGCAACGCTCTTTCCTATAACGCAGAAAGGAAGATCTTTTGCATCTCCAGTCCTGCCTGCGTGTCCCACCATATCTCCTTTCTTCACATAATCTCCTTCTTTATAAAGAATTTCCTGAAGTCTGGAATATCTCACCGGCTTTCCATATATTCCTGCGATATCGATATACCCTCCCGATCCATCGTTCCATACGGCAGGATCGCCGATCCCGACTACTAATCCTTTCTCAGCCGAATAGACTGGTTCGCCGCAGGTTGCCGCCTCGATGATACTATCGTCCGCAGGAGACTCCTTTGTTATATAACTTGCCCCTCCGTTGTATCCTCCTCCGACGAAGGCTCCCTGAAAAGAAAGGCTATTTGCCTCGATACTCTCTCTTTGAAAGGCATTTTCTGTTTCTCCCAAGAAAGCAGATGAGGTATCCTCTCCGTTTCCTTTTGCGGGAGCTGTAGAAGCTATCAGAGCGGCGCCTAGCACTACTAATCCGGCGGATGTAGCGAATGCCCTCAAATTGGGTATTATTCTACTAATGTCCGGGATACTACCACACGATTTAAGCCCCAAGCAACTTGAAGCCGCAACGGCCCCAAGCGGGCCGCTTTTGATTACTGCAGGCGCTGGATCTGGAAAAACCAAGACTCTGACCAGCCGTCTTCTCCACCTTATTTCAAACGATGTCCCTCCGCAGGAGATTGTCGCCATCACTTTTACGAACAAGGCCTCTGCCGAGATGAGTGAGCGAGCCAGTCGTCTTCTTGCATCGAAAGGATTTGGCGACAGCAAGCCGACGATAGGAACCTTCCACTCGTTTGCCGCAAGGCTCTTGCGCGATGAAGCGAAGAATCTCGGTCGCACTAGAGGATTCACCATCTTCGATGATGACGCTACCGAAAAGACCATTAAGAAGATACTGAAAGAGAAAGATATCGATCCGAAGAGATATCCTGCCTCTATCCTCAAGAATAGGTTCTCGAAGATAAAGAGCGAGCTTACCGATCCATTCGATATGGAAGATCAGAAGGTCGGCCTTCTCTTTAATCACTATGAAGAAGCGCTAAGAAAGCAGAATGCTTTCGATTTCGATGATCTGATCCAGAAGCTTTTTCTGCTATTGGAAGATAACAGCGATATCCGAGCAAAATATCACGAACGTTTCAAGCATTTTCTCGTCGATGAGTATCAGGACGTCAACACGGCGCAATATCGCTTAGTGAAAGTTCTTGCTTCTAAATATAGGAATCTCAGCGTCGTCGGTGACGATCATCAGAGTATCTACGCTTTCCGTTCCGCCGACTTCCGTAACTTTCTGAACTTCGAAAAGGATTATCCTGACGCGAAGATAATCACTCTCGATCAGAACTATCGTTCGACCGGCAATATCGTCGGCGCCTCCTCCGCCCTCATCAGCACTAATAAGTTTCAGCGCCCGAAAACCCTCTGGACCGCAAATGAAAAAGGCGAGGAGATAAAGATCACCGGTTTCTACTCTCCTGATGAAGAAGCGGAATGGGTCGCTTCCTGTCTTGCCATGGACGATTGGGCTACATCGGCTGTCCTTTACAGGACGAATGCCCAGTCACGCGTCATCGAGCAAGCTCTTATCTCGGCCGAAGTTCCATACATAATCTTCGGTGGCCTCCGCTTCTATGATCGCAAAGAGATCAAGGATCTCGTCGCCGCCATCAAATACGCCGCTAATCCTCTGGACGAAGCGAGTAAAGATAGGCTCCTTAAAGAATTCAAGAAGGCCGTCATCCGTCCGGTAATCGAGAAGCTTCCGGAAATGGGCGAAGCCCTCTCTCCTCTCGAGCTTCTCGGCTTCGTTCTCAAGGAAACAAATTATCTCGTCTCTCTGAAGACCGAATTCAAAAACTTCGAAGAAAGACTCGAAAATATCGAAGAGCTTCTGAAGTACGCTGCTAACTTTAATTCGCTTCCCGATTTCATCGAAAGGATATCTCTTCTCCAGTCGACTGATCAGCCGAAAGGCTCGGCCGGTCCGGCAGTAAGATTGATGACGATTCATATGGCGAAAGGATTGGAATTCGATTCCGTCTATATCGTCGGTGCCTCGGAGGGGCTTATCCCTCACGAACGATCCATCTTCCGCGAAGAAGATGTCGAAGAAGAGCGTCGCCTCATGTATGTCGCGATGACGAGAGCGAAAAAGAAGCTATCGATAGGTTTCTTTGGTCGCCCTTCCCGTTTCCTCTATGAGATACCCTCGGAATTCGCTTCATTCGAACACTTCTCTTCCCATAACCCTGACGAAGATTCGATTTATTTAGATTAGCTAATTCCACATTCTAAGCTGTTTATTAGTGTCTTATTTCGCGCTATTCTCATGAAATAATGATCCGCGCGAAGAAGAGTCTCGGTCAGAATTTCTTAAAAGACAGCTCCGTCCTCACTGAAGTGGCGGAGCTTCTTCATATCGGTAAAAACGATATTATCCTCGAGATCGGCCCCGGACATGGTGAATTAACAGAGAAATTGCTTTCTTTCAGCCCCAAAAAGCTTATTGCCGTCGAAAAAGATCATGGATTGATCCCTCTTCTTCGTTCAAAATTCGCCTCCTTCCCTAATTTTGAGGTGATTGAAGGCGATATATTAGATATCCTCCCTGATTTGGGACTTAAAGAATTTAAAGTCGCCGGAAACATCCCTTATTACATCACCGGTTTAATCTTTCGGACGATATCGGAATTGAAAGACAAACCCTCCCTTTCCGTCTTCGTCGTTCAGCACGAAGTCGCCGTAAGAGCTGCCGCCCTTCCTCCGAAGGCTAATCTCCTCTCTGCTTCCCTTAACCTCTGGGGTGTTCCTCAGTTCTGGGGCAAGATCAGCCGCAAAAGCTTCTCTCCCGAACCAAATGTCGATTCCGGCATTCTCGCGATAGAAAAAAGAGATAAAGAAATAGCGGATCCGGAAAGATATTTCGCCGCCCTCCACGCGATCTACAAACAACCGCGAAAGACTCTACTGAATAATCTGGCAGAGATAATGGAAAAAGAAAAAGCCGCTACCCTACTTGCATCACTCCACATCGATGAAAAAGATCGGCCTCAAAACATATCTCCAGAAACGATCGCCCTGCTTTCGAAAAAAATCTGATAAAAGAATCCTCGTAGCTATACGGGGATTTTTATTATTCCAATCCAAGATATATCTATCGGCTGGTAAAGGTTTTTGGTATGATTTATTCAATAACATGCTCCGAAAGACCCTGTATACGATAGCTGCTTTCTTGGCCCTCTTCCTCGGATCGACGGGAATAGTAGCGGCAGCTCCGATTGTTGAAACAACCGCTAATCCTACCGGCGGAACGACAGTTAATCCTGCGAGCTGTAATAGTTCCATCGATTGCCCTACTTACCTTCCTTATTGCGACCCCGCTTCGAGAACATGTTTGCCAGCCTCCTTAAATATGAACGAAGTTGATGATGATCAGTGCGAAACTGCTTCTCAGGCCTTCCAGTCAAGCATCAGCGGTTTTATCATGGACAACATCTTCTGGGGTGCGAGATTCTGGGCGATCGACACTCTTACAAGCTTTCTTAAAGACCTTTCGGTATTCGGCTTTCAGATCGGAGGTATCTTTCAACCTCTCGATCAAATTAACGACTTTCTCCGTTCTCAGTGGCTAAATGCACTAATCTGGGGAATCATTGCTACTTTCGGAAATTGGCTCGCCGGAGCTGTGATTTCCGCCGGTATTACTCTTAACAACAACATCATCGCGAATAACGACTTAGTTAAGTATGGTTTCGGGGTCATGTTGGGAATCGCGAACCTGGGACTCGTCATAGGGCTAGTCTGGATCGGCATCGCGACTATCCTCCGCATTAAGAACTATTCGATGCAAGGGACACTCGGCCGCCTTCTTATCGCCGCCGTTCTGATCAACTTCACCCTTGGAATCGCCGGCATCGTCCTCAAATTAGGAAACGATGTTACCGAAGCGATGTATAAGGCCGCGAATCCATGTCCCGGCCTTATGACAAATCAGTTCAATGTCGTGACTATCTATCAATCCCTTAAGGATTTCTCCGGCGCTCCGACTGATGATAAGCCAGAAGCAAATAATATTTCTCAAACAAAAACTGAAATAAAATCCAATAGTGAGGAATCGTCGGATCAGGGAGGAGTAATGGATCCTCTTGGAAATCTCGTTGCCGGACTGGCGCTCGACTATATTTCTTTGATAGCAGCTTCAGTCCTCAGTTTTATCGGCGCTCTTACTTTCTTCGCTCTCGGAGTATTCCTGCTGATCCGCTATGTGGTTATTATGCTCCTACTCGTCTTCTCTCCGCTTATCTGGCTCGGTTTTGTCTTCGATAAGCTAAAGATCCCGGGATTCGGAAACCTTTGGGATGGCTGGTGGGAAAATTTCTTGAAGTGGGTCTTTTTTGGCCCAGCAATAGTCTTCTTTATAGCTCTCACCTCGGTCTTTCTTACTTCTACTCTTACATCGAAGCCGACGAGCTACCTCGATGGCATGCCTCAGAGTGCGGCTTATGCCGCTGATGGTGTTCCTTTCGAAGGATCTATCTATAAACTCGCTCAGCTAATTGCCGCTCTCATCATCTCTGCCGGCGGACTTTATGTCGCAAATAAGTTCTCCGGTGTTGCCGGATCGATGGTTATGGCCGGAGTTGGTGGCGGTGTAGGACTCCTGACTGGCGGTATGCAAAAACTAGGTAGAGCCGCTCAAAGAAAATCCGCCAGGTTCGAAGGATCAAATAACATCCTCGCGAAAGGTGCTGCTTCCACTCTCGGTGGACTCAGTACTCCTCTCCAGAAAGCATCCCTTCCTTTCGGTAGCCAGCTCAAGACTGTCGGTGTAAATATCCAACCCAATAAGGTTCTTTCCAAACAAGAACTTCGCGCCGAAGACATGAAGACTGCCGAAGAAAAGATTAAGGGTATGAATTCGACTGAGCTCGCCACCGAACTTCAGCGGATTGAATCATCGAATATCGGATCTTCATCTAATCCGCTTTTGCATCGCGCAGAAAGGGTTGCCATCCTTAAAAAATTGGCCGATTCTGGCGATCTCGATAAGGTAAAAAATTTGAAGGGAGGGGCAGGCAAGACTCAGACCGGACTCGACAGAGTTCTCTCGGCTAATACTAAGAGAGACTTCGAACTTCTCGGACAAAAGTTCAGTAATGTCGAGAAAGGAATTGGTATCTCAAGCGCTGCCTACGCCTCGGTGAAGATGATAAGCACCGCGACAAACGACACAGACAAAAATACTGCGAGGACTGCTGCTGAAACAGAAATGAAAAAATTCTACGGCAGTCTTACCAAAAAAGATTTCACAAAGATTCCTGTTAACACTATCTACGGAAAATACGATGCAGCTAAGCCCGCCTTCGGCATGACTGAAGAGGAATTTGGCGAATTCCAGAGAGTGAATACTAAAGGACTCCTCACTAACCCCGGAGACATAAACAAGATTGCTCCTTCGGTAAAGTCGGAAAACTATGGAAGGTTTATGGGCTCGGTCCTGAAGGAATCCCTTCCCGAAACGATGCTCTCCGCTAATGGAGCCTCTCAGATAACAAGTTTGGAAGGAGAGATAACCGCTCTCAGGAATAGTGTTAATACTCTTGCTGAAAAGAAAACCCGGCTGGAGACGCAGGTATCGAGAGATCCTCACGATATTAGCTCCCTTGGAGAATTAAGAAGGGTCACGGCAGAGATAGAAGCTCTTCCCGGAAAGATATCTGCTAAAGAAGCAAGTATCACAAACGTCAAAACGACGGAAACCGTGGATAAGAGCGGCCTCATCTCCGCCGCGATACAGCCTGGAGGTAAAGCCGCAATGGAAACACTGAAGAAACATCTGGAAAAAGAAAATCCGGAAGCATACAACGCTCTCAAAAAGACAATGTCTATGAGAGAAACCGGAGTAAGTTATCCAGACACCGACGACTCGGCAAATCCTCCGTCGGCCGCGTAACTTCCCTCAAAATAAAACCGCGCTCAACCAGAGTGCGGTTTTATTTTATGATAGAATTACCTAGTAAAAATGATGCTCAAGATTCCTTACGAAGTCGTTATGGAGAGATGGGACTCCCTTCCTCTCTCCCTCAGAGAAGCCATCTTTTCCGAAGAGAATGGCGCCTTTGTCTGGCAGGTCGGCGAAGAGATCGGTCTTTCTGAAAACAGGATAACGATCTTAGCTACACTTATCGGCGATGTCCTCCGAGGCTTCATCGACTACTCCTTCTTTCGTAAGAGCCTGTCATCCGATTTATCTCTCAGCGAAGAAGTTTCCTCCTCCGTTTTCAATAAGATAAATGATCGTATATTCAAACCATTGGAAGAAGATATTAAGAACTCATACTCTCCTTATAATGACGGCAGCGCGTCCGCGATGCCTAACTCTGCTATAGAAGCTACCCCTCAGACTCCGCAAAACGAGACTGTCGATCTGATTTCCCTTATTTCTTCTAATCCGTTAGTAGAGCCGATTACCCCTGCTCCGATTCCCGTTATCGAGTCGACTCCTATCGTTCCTACCCCTGCTCCTGCCATAAAGACATCTTCCACCCCAGAAATGCCTTCCGCTGCTCCTATGCCGGAAGCCGCCCCAGTGGAAGCCGTCTTTGCTCCCGCTCCGGATGCGCTAATACCCTCTTTCTCTGAATCAGCCTCGATTACACCTGAAATGACCGATGAGCCAGCCATTATAGACTCCTCCATCTCTCCCGTTACCGCCCCCTTTATCGTAGTGGAGCAAGAAGCCATAAGACCCATCCTTGAAACTGATCCCTCTGCCGGCCTCTCGCCTCTCAGACCCTCCTTTTGGGAAGGAGACCCCTCTGCTGAAGATAAGAATGTTTTCGTTAAACTCGAGTTCGGACCTAAAATAAAGAAAGATGGAGATTCTCAGTCAGTCAGTCCGGAAAATGTGGTTGATCTGAAAAAGTTGCCTTAATTGGTTTTTCATGGTTTCATAAACATTCTGGTACATGCAATTTCAAGTACCGCAACTCGAAACGGAGAGCAGGATAGTCGGCCCCTTTTCGATAGTCCAATTTATCTACATAGCCTTATCGGCGCTGGTTTGCTTCCTTCTATTTAGCATTCTGGAACCATGGCTCTGGTTTATCGTATCAGCCGTTATCATTGGCTCGGCTTTGGCTATCGCTCTCATAAAGATAAATGGGCGTCCTATGCACGCCTTTCTTCTTGCTGCCCTTAATTACTTCTGGCAGCCTAAGCGATTCGCTCTAAAGCCCTCTCTTGCTGTAACTGGCTTAAAAAATATTCCTACTCTCCCTTATTCGGAAAAGAAGATTATAGTCAGAGAGAAGCTTCATGTTCCCGAAGAAACTTATGGTAATAGGATGATCGAGAGACCCGTCATAGTCCCTGTTATTGCCATCTCTCCAGCAGTCGAAGAACCGAAGCATAGTTCTCTCATTCAGGATCTCTTTGATCGCATCAGTATGACCTCTTCTCCTATCCCTCAAAGGGAGTCCAGTATCAAAAAAGAGGAGGTAAAAGCTGTTTCTAGGGGCTATGAGCCTGTCTTGAGGCCAACTGGAGATACAGAGCTCATAAAACGCGTCGACTATCGCGCCTAAGTTTTAGTAATCATTTTAAAATGCCCGAAAATCAGAATGAGCCGATCGGCTCAACGGAACCTTTGGTTCCTATAAAGAAGATTGAACAAAATACCGTATTCCTTAAGGAAGGCGGCTTAAGGAAGGTTATTATGGCAACCGGAATCAACATGGATCTTAAGTCCGAAGAAGAGCAGTCGCTCGTCATTTCCGGATTCCAGAACTTCATCAATTCTCTCGATTTTTCCATAGAATTCACCATCCATTCGAGAAGGATGGCAATCAAGGAATACCTTGACCGTATGAGGGTTAAAGAAGTTTCTGAAAATAATCCCCTCATAAAGAAGCAACTTGGCGAATATATCAAATTTATAGAAGAGTTCGTTTCCGAAAACGCTGTCGTCGAGAAGAATTTTTTCATTACTGTTCCTTTCGACCCAGTCATCCTTTCGCAGATAACGAAAGCTCCATCCGAATCGGCTAAAGTCTCTGAAACAGAGCTCGCTGACGGGTTTGAAAGGCTTAACTTCCGTACCGAACAAGTATTGAACGGATTAAGACAGATCGGCATGCGCGCCGTCATCCTTCAAGATGGAGAACTGAAAGAACTCTACCGCAACTTCTATAATCCAAAGACTGTGGAACGCGAACCCGTTCCGGAAGATGCTCCCATCGCTTCGAATTCTATTGAGATGCATCCTAGCTTCCTGAAGATAAACGACAAGTTCGTTAAACCCCTCTTCATTTTGAGTTACCCTCGCTATATTGCTGGCGGATGGCTCGGTCAGATAATTAATCTTCCTGAGCTTATGGATATCTCGATCCACATTTCTCCCGTAGACACAGGCATCGCTCTTAAGAATCTCATGAAGAAGACGGCAGAAATAAACGCCGAGATAATGGAGAGAGAGGAAAAAGGGCTGGTCCGTGATCCGGGCCTTGAAACCGCTCTCGGCGATACTGAAGACCTGAGGGATACTCTCCAGCAGACGAGAGAAAAGCTCTTTTCTGTCGGCGTATATGCCGCTCTCTATGCGGATAGCCTAGCTGATATGAAAAAGATGGAGTATCACTTTACCTCTCTTTTTGATCGATCCCTCATTTCTATCAAAAACCCTATTTTCGAGAGTTGGCAGTGCTACCAGTCGGTGATACCTCTTTGTCGCGATTACATGGATATTACTACGACGATGAACACTAGTCCCGCTTCATCGTTCTTCCCCTTTATCTCTCCTGATCTTTCTTCTGACGAGGGACTTGTCTATGGTCTTAACCTTCACAATAACAGTCTCGTCATATTCGATCGTTTCGAGCTCGAGAATCATAATTCCGTGATCTTTGCTAAATCCGGTTCTGGTAAATCCTATACCGCGAAGCTTGAAATACTTAGATCAGTCATGATGGGAGCAGATGTCATCGTCATCGACCCCGAAAACGAATATAAGACGCTTGCAGAAGCTGTCGGCGGTACTGCCTTTAAGATCTCTCTCACCTCTGACGACTGTATCAATCCTTTCGATATTCCTGTCGTTCCTGAAGACGAGAATGTCGGCGAAGTGCTTCAATCGCATATTGCTAGCCTTACTGGTCTCATAAAACTCATGGTCGGTACCGTTACCCCCTCTGAAGAAGGAATCTTAGACCGCGCGATAAATGAGACCTATGCATCGAGAGACATCGCTCCTGGAAAAGACTTTTCTAAAGCGACCGCTCCCTTACTAGAAGATCTTGAAACTGTCCTAAAGAACATGGATGGAGGAAAGAATCTGGCTGACCGCCTCTATAGGTTCACTAAGGGAAGCTATGCCGGATTCACTAACCGAGCAACGAATATAGATATAGAGAATGGCGTCATTGTCTTCTCAATAAGAGACCTAGAAGAAGAGCTCCGCCCGATCGCGATGTATATCATCCTTAACTTCGTCTGGAATATCGTCCGCTCGAAGCTTAAGAAAAGGATACTTGTCGTCGACGAAGCTTGGCTTATGATGAAATATGCCGATTCGGCTTCCTTCCTCTTCAATCTGGTGCGCAGAGCAAGAAAATATTACCTAGGTATAACGACTATCACTCAGGATGTGGAAGACTTCCTTAGCTCCCCTTATGGCCGACCAGTCATCACGAACTCGTCACTTCAGATACTCTTGAAGCAGTCTCCAGCAACGATCGATGGCGTCGGCAAAGCCTTCAATCTGACGGAAGTCGAGAAAAACTATCTTGTAGAAGCTTCTGTCGGCCAGGGATTAATCCTTGTCGGACAAAAACATGTTGCTGCTCAGATCATCTCTTCTCCTTTCGAACACCGGATAATCACCACGAATCCGGAAGAGATATTAGCCCTGAGAAAGCTGGTTGAAAGTGGAGAAGATATAGAGCAATAACCTTAG
>CAZRNY010000016.1:0-16559 GCA_964601595.1 uncultured Candidatus Saccharibacteria bacterium
GCTCATCATCCTTATTTCTTAAGGTATATAAACAAGCCGTCATTACTGACAGCTTGTTTATAAAGGGTTCTAATTATATTGACTTAATTGACAAAATGTGCTAATAATTATGCTTCAATTTTCATGAATATAGATAAGCGGATCATAATCCTCGTCGTATTGGTTTTTTGTCTCGGAGGACTGATATTCCTCGCCAAGAAGACTCTCGGCGCTGTTTATGATTTTTCAAGAGTATCTCTTAATGTTTTAGGCATAGAGACCGAAATGACGACTAAGGATATGTTTCCGGTAAGGATAGTTCAGCTTCGCGGAGATTATTCCAAGGGGAAAGTAGAGCTTGTCTGGAGATCTTCCAAAATGGGGAACGTTTCCGGATATAGGATATATAGAGGAAGCGTTTCTGGAATGGAGACCATCGTCGGTGCTTCGAGTTTCGCTTTCTTTACTGATACTGACGTTGAAGAGGGAGAGATATATTATTATCGTGTTTCGGCGATAAATGATCTTGGAGAGGGATTTCTTTCTCCTGCAGAAAGAGTTTCCACTGAATAGAAATAAAGAAAACGGCGAAAGCCGTTTTTTTATTAACACACTCCTCGCAAGAGGGATATTTGTGGACCTACAGGGAATCTCACTGCTCGCTACGGCCTTCGGCCGGCTGCGCTTTGGAACCTTGCGGTTCCAATACCTCCACAACGGAGAAAACTGCCAAGCGGTTTTCTCCGACCCTCTTTCAGTTCGACTCCCCGTAATTAAAAAAAGACAGCCTTTCGGCTGTCAGTAGTGGACCTACGGGGAGTCGAACCCCGATCTCTTCCATGCCATGGAAGCATTCTACCGCTATACTATAGGCCCGCGGTAATCGGATACTTGGCTATTCTAAATGAGCTCGGAAAAAAAATAAAGGGGGCTTAACTTCGGGCCTAAAACCTTGTATCTTATACCAGTCAGAGAGAGAGGGGGCGTCTGAGGGGTTTAAAGAGGTAACAAAATAAATAAATGATCGGAGGCGTGTCAGAGCGGTCGAATGAGCTTGTCTTGAAAACAAGTATACCGAAAGGTATCGAAGGTTCGAATCCTTCCGCCTCCGCATATAGTTAGGCCGATTTATCCAGCTTTATCTATATCGATGGTTATTATAACCTTTGTATTGTAGGGGCCGTTAGCTTAATTGGTAGCGGATAAAGATATAAGGTAAGGTAATCAGCGATTTATAATATCTTTATCCATTTGCTTTTGTTTTTTGACATGTGGGCCGTTAGCTTAGTTGGTAGAGCGCCTCGTTTGCAACGAGGAGGTTCGACTCCGCTACGGTCCACATGTCAGAAAACAAAAAACACTCGGAGGTCAGCGGTTCGACTCTGCTACGGTCCACTTGTTCGCGCTATCATCCTGTTTTGGAAGACGCAGTTCCCGCCCCTTTAAGGCGGAACAGCTCGTTCTCATCCTCCGACCATGCGGAGGATTCCGAAAGATTCCTTAACAAGCAGGAAGAAAGTGCTCATCATTCTAATTTCTTAATGTACATAAAAATAGCTCTATCGAGCTATTTTTATGTTAGTGAGCAAGCGAGATAATAGGCAGTCTGATTAATTTTCTCAGAAATATCGTGATGGGGATATCTGACTTATTTGCTAGAATATATCCAATGATCCGTAATCGTCCGAATTGTGAAGGGGGATTTTCTATGATCGAAATACTGATAGTGCTCGTATTCATCGCGATTATGGGAGGAGTTGGAATTGGATATTATTTTAACTATCTCCGACAGACGACTATTAAATCCGCTTCGGATAAGATGGGAGCTTTTCTCTATGAAACCCAACAGAAATCTATCGGACAACAGGAAAGCGCTCAATGGGGTGTTCATTTCGAGAATCCTGCGGGCGCTACCGGATCTTTCTATGCTTCTTTCAAGGGGTCGTCATATACAACTCCTCAGACAAAGATATTCCTTGAAGGATACGACTATCAGTTTCCTGTGGATGGGACGAGCGTAGACATCATATTTAATAAGATAAGCGGAAAAGTCTCTGATGGATCGGTGAAGAAAGTGATAATTCATCTTCCTGCCGGAGGATCAGGAAAGACCATAAGAGTCATGCCTACAGGCAGTATTTCTACTGGAGACGGAGAGATAGGCTGGTGGAGGTTTAATGACGGGATCGGTACATCTGCGAGAGATATATCGCCGTATCAATGGACAGGAGCTCTTTCTACCGGCGCTGCTCTTGTCGCTTCCGGATGCAAGGAAGGGGGGACGGGCTGTGTTGATCTTTCGGGATCAGGCTATGTCGATCTTGGGATCAGGACCGAACTTGATCTGCCGAATAATATGACGACTATGGCTTGGATAAAGCTTGATGTGATTGGCGGAACATATGCGATAGTCAGCCGATCTAACGGGATTGAGGCTACTAATTTTTGGATGGATATTAGATCAAGCAATCAGATCTATTTTGGCGGATACACTCCTCTCGGAGCAAGTGCTTATATTACGGGTACATATCCTTTCGTTGCAGGAACTTGGTATCACATCGCAGGAGTAGACGACGGAACGAATCTGAAGATATACGTGAATGGTGATCAGGTATCTTCTGGATCGAGAGCGACAAGGGTATCAGGAAATTGGCCGACTTATGTCGGACTGCGTGGAGGAGGCGGATCTTATTTTGATGGGCAGATAGATGATGTTCGGATATACGACAGGGGATTGAATGCCGAGGAAATAAAGAGGATATACGAAAGGACGAAGTAAAGGACTTATCATTTTTTACATAAAAGAGTTCCACCTGTGGAGTTCTTTTATGTAAATGGTTGCCGTCTTCGCAAACCAATTGGTGGAGGGTAGAGGAATTTTACTGCTCGCCCTTCGGGCTGCGCTTTAGGAACTCTCGGTTCCTAATATCCTCCTACACTGGAGACCATTTAGAATGTTCTCCCGACCCGTCTCGCTGAGGCTTTGCCGAGGCGGACCCCTCTTAATCGTTCAAATCCTCTTCTATTCCAACGCATACACAAAACGCCTTCGAATGAAGGCATTCTTGTATGCGGAGGGTAGAGGATTTGAACCTCTGAGGGGATTTCTCCCCAACCGCATTTCGAGTGCGGCGCAATAGACCACTATGCGAACCCTCCTTTTACAGAAATGAATATAGCGACTTTTCTTTTTTTCGGCAATGTTAGAACGACTGGGCTGATAATGCAGGTTATTCACATCGAGAAATGACGCTTTTGTTCTATAATTAATATGTGAACGGAGAAAATAAGAAAAGAGGTGATATTCCGGCTACCGACGGGATAAAGATGGATAATATCCGCTTGATAGCGGGTATCGCGGTAGTCGTGATAGTAGCGGCTTTTGTCGCTTATTCTTTTTTTGTAAAAAAGAACTCCGGTGGTCTGGATAACGAGAAAAATAATATTTTCGAAGAGACAACTACTAGAAGAGCGGTTCCTGAAGGGACGACTGTCCCCGGAATGAATTCTGAGGTAAACGATCCGAATATAGCCAAGCCGGAATATGTAACTTCGTCTGGATCAGGATCTTCTAGTGATCTCAGAATATTCCCGACTGTAAAGGCAGATAAAGGGATATTCGCTCCTTCAGAACTGATAGTAAGAGAGGGAGACGATGTTCAATTCTATCTAGAGGCAATCGATAAGGATTACGACATAACTATTCCGGATTATGGAATAAAACAGACAGCAAAGAAGGGAGAGAAGAAAATTCTTCATTTCCAGGCCGGAACCGAGGGTAAATTCCTTTTCTATTGCGATTCTTGCGGTGGAGTAGATTCGGAAACAAAAGGATATCTCGTAGTAGTCAGGAAATAAAAAATGAAAAAAATAGCGGCATCACTTGCCTTATCTATAGCGTCTTTAATTCTTATTAGCGATACTACTTTTGCTTGGACTAATCCTTCGGCTAATCCGACGGGAGGTGCAGGCACGATCGTAATACAAGGCGGCGCACCTACTAATACCTTATACATAAAATCGGATGGCAATGTCGGTATCGGTAATACGACTGCCGGATATAAGCTGCATGTGACGGGATCATCTCTTTTCGATACGGCAACGGGAGTTTCTCCGCTTATCGTCGCGAGATCATACAAGACTTCAAATTTCGAAGAAGCGAGGATGGGTGTTACCGATGGAGTATTCCTTGTCCACTATATTCAGGACGAATCAACCAGCTCTATCCAGTTCCGTGTTCAAAATACCGATATGGAAGCGGGAGGCGGAGTTGCCGCGAATGACCGGACGATTATGACCATCCTTGGAGATTCTACAAGCGGCAGAGTCGGTATCGGCACGACTGGGCCAACGACTGCTCTCGAAGTTAACGGTACAGTTAAGGCAACTACTTTCGAAGGAACTTCGACAAGCACTATTTCGGCAACGAATGTCTCTTCGGGAAATTTTGGCGCGAATACGGGAGGAGGAAACTATACTTTTCCGGCAAGTATCGCCGTGGGAACGACAGCTGCTCCGGTAGCGAAACTTGATGTTAATGGAACAGCCTATCTTCCTCAGATATTCATAAATCGTGTGAGCGGAGCAGGGAGAGGTATATCATGGTATTCGCCAACTTATACATCTTGGACTGATTATGTGTGTCAGGCAGCACAGACGGGATGCGGGCCGACGGCAAATATTACAACTCCTACCGGTTCTCTTGTGACAGCTTGGGGAAAGAGAAGTTTTATAGAAAATACTGCTGGTTATGGTTGGACTTTCGAATCAGGGACTTCAACAGGACAACCGACGGTTGTGGCTGAAATAAGATCAAGCGACGGAGAGGCCAAGTTCAATGGCGGATTAACAGTCGGAGGAGCTCTTTCCGTCACCGGAAATTCCAATACCTGCCAGCTGGTTTCTTATTCTGGAGGCACGACCGCGTGTCCTGCTGGTTACTATACTTGGTCAGGACAGGCGCTTGCTTCCGGATATATGCTTTGCTGCAAGGTCAGTAATCCGATATAGCGTCTATCAACATATTGTTTCAAATAAGGCAAACTGTACGGTTGCCTTATTTTTTCATATCATTAATAGGTAATGGAAAGGATCATATCTATCTCGATCGATACGAATGTCTATCCCATGGAGGCGATATACGGAACCGCTTATGTATTCGTCGACAGGGCTTATGTGAGACTCGCAGGCGATCCTAAAGGAACCATTTCAGTGGAACTGAAATCCAAGGATGAAAAAGGCTTTGTTGATAAAGAAGCAATCGAAGGAGAGTTTATGAACGAGATTCTTAACTATGCTTTGAGGGCTCAGATATCCGAAGCAAACAAGAATATCCGCGAGTATATCGTTGGTGCCGCTCTTCTTGGAATATCGGGAGATACCGAGGTGCATCCCGCGAGCATCAAATCAACCGAAGAAGACGAAGAGGAATGTGATTGCGAAGATGATAAATGTGACTGTGATGATGATTACGATTGCGAATCGGAAGGGGTTGATGACAATATATGGAAAGATGATCCGCTCGGTATAGCGGTACCATGGGAAGATAAATATTCGAAGGGCGACAAGGACGAAAAAGCCAAATAAGGTGGAGACAAGATTCGATAAGAGAATATATCTCCCTGAAGCGATCAGAGAAGCAATTGAAGCCTTTTCCGAGGTGGCGGAAATATCCTTTTCCGAAGATAGCGCCGATTATGTCGTTTCTTTTTCCGGAATCGATTCTATTGATATAGATATCATATTCGGAGAGTTCGGTAATTATGCGATTGCGGCGACGAAGATAAAGAAGAATCTCATCTAGATATGCCAAACGAAAAAGAAACCGAGGGCGTTAAGCCGATACAACTCGACAAAGAGAAGCCTAATTTTTTCCGTTTCCGTAAGGTGGCTGACGGAATGCTCATCACAAACGATTTCGGCGGTCACGCAATGCTTACAGACGAAGAATTTCGTTTGTTTGCGGAAGGAAAGATAGATACTCATCATCCTAAATATAGAGAGCTCGCACAGGCGGGGTTTTTAAAGGACGACCTTAGTCTTGATATGGCGATAAACTTGTATCGTTCGAGAAATTCGTCGATATTCTACGGTCCTTCGCTGCATATAATAGTAGTTACCTTGAGGTGCAATTACCGTTGCGTCTATTGTCAGGCAAGCTCCAGGCCTGAAGATGCTGACGGATACGATATGGATATAGAGACGGCAAAGAGGACCGTCGATTTCATATTTTCGACTCCCAATAAGCGCATAGACATAGAGTTCCAAGGAGGAGAACCCCTTATCAACTGGCCGGTAGTCAAGTTCATAACGGAATATTCGAAGAAAAAAGCCGAGGATACGGGAAAAACCGTATTTCTCTCGCTCGTATCCAATCTCGTCTTCATGGACGAAGAGAAGCTGAAATTCTTCTATGACAACACGGTTGGACTCTGTACTTCTCTCGATGGTCCGGAAGAACTGCATAATATCAACAGGCCTTGCCCGGGAGATAACAGCTACAAACAGACGACCAAGTGGATAGACAGGATCAAGGAAGAAGAGAAGAAGAAAAACGAAGACGGAAGTCAGGTGTTTCTGCTTTCCGCCCTTCTTACCGTCTCAAGACATTCTCTTCCAAAATATAAGGAGATAATCGACGAATATGTGAAGCATGGATTTATCGGAATACATCTCCGTGCGTTAAGCGATCTCGGTGACGCAAAAGGCGCCATGAGCAGGATTGGATATAGTACTGATGAGTTTATCGAATTCTGGAAAAATTCTCTCGATTATATACTCGAACTCAATAAGAGCGGTATAGAATTAATGGAAAGAGGATCGGAAGTCATCCTTAAGAAGATATTAAAAGCGATGGATCCCGGATTTGTCGATCTCAAGTCTCCGTGCGGTGCTGTCATCGGGCAAATGTTATATAATTACGATGGTAAGATATACACCTGCGACGAAGGAAGAATGTGTCCAGGTGATGTCTTTGCGATAGGTCGCATAGGAGCCGATAATCATAAGGAAAACTACTCTGGAATCGTTTCCGGAGGAAAGACGAAGGCGATGATGATCTCATCGACTCTCGATAATACTCCTTGTGACTATTGCGTCTATAAGCCTTATTGCGGGATATGTCCGGTGCTTAATTACGCGATTTACGGTAATCTTAATCCTCAGATGCCTGAGAGCGGTTGGTGTAAGCGACATAAGGCCATGTTCGACTACTTGTTCGAGAAGATGCAGGACAAAGAAAATCTCGAAATATTCAAGAAATGGATATAAAGACGAAAATACCGTCGATAAGGAAAGAAGTTGAAGGGTTTATAATGAGCGAAGAGGGACGCATCAGTAAGAAGAGCGCTCTTGAGCTAGGACTCGGAATAGCCGCTCTTGGTTTTATGCTTACGCAGTCTATAGCTTCGGCTCATTATAGCTATTTTGAGAATGCTGCTGGAGGAGGAAGACATCAGTCAGGAGACGCGGTTCCACCGCCACCGGAGGCCGGAACCCATACGAGCTATTTTGAAAACATAGCTGGAGGAGGAAGACATTCTTCTCATGCTTCCCACGCATCTCACGGATCCCACTCATCCCACGGATCACACGGATCACATAGCTCGCACGGTTCCCACGCATCTCACGGATCCCACTCATCCCACGGATCACACGGATCTCACTCATCTCACTCATCTCACGGATCCCACGGATCTCACTCATCCCACGGATCACATGCATCCCACGGATCCCATACATCCCACGCATCCCACGGATCTCACTCATCCCACGGATCCCACGGATCACACTCATCCCACGCATCCCACGGATCCCATACATCCCACGCATCCCACGCATCCCACGGATCACACGGATCACATACATCGCATGCATCCCACGGATCGACATTGGTATGCTGTAAAATCGTCATGTAATATATGGTGTTGTAAATGGATGTATTAGGATCATCAGATAATAGATATTCATCTTTACGACCGCCGCTTATTCTCCTTATCACTACGGAGTGTAACGGCGGCTGTTTGTATTGCTACGCTGATCCTTTAGGAAAAGGGAAGGTGATGGATATTAAAACAGCCGAAAAGGCGATAGATATCCATTTTGCGGAGAAAAATGCTAATAAGGAAATACTCGTTTCCGGTGGTGGTGAACCGACGATACAGATAGGACTCATAAAGAAGATAAAAAAGAAGCTGATTAGCGTTTCTCCGGACCATTCGCTCTATCTCCTTACGAACGGTTTTTTCCCGATTGATACGCTTTCGTGGATTAATGAAAATATAGACGGGATCACTGTTTCTTATGACGGCACATCCGATGCTAATCGTTTTTCCAGACCGTCTATTTTCGGAGGTGATATGACATCTGCGGTGGAAGAAAATATCGCGATTATGTCTAAAAAGATTCCGGTTGCCATAAGGATGACGGTCGGAGAATTCAATATTTCCTTATTGGAGAAAGCGATAATCAAGGCTAAAGAATTAGGAGTCAGGGGAATATCATTTTCTCCCTTTGTCGAATCAGAAAGAAGTAAAAGATCAGGAATGAGAGAGATGTCTCTTATGGATTTCGTTAAGAAGGCTCTTCAGGCGAAGGATTTCGGAGACTTTACGGGAATGAAGGTGAAGACCGAGTTTCTGCCAATAGAGAAAAGAAAAAGCTTTTGCGGTTTCGAGCTGCCGATGCGCTGCGTCGCTCCGGAAGGGCTGCTTACCGCGTGCTTCGAGTCTTTCGGAGATGAGCGTGAGCAGATGGATTTTTCCTACGGAAGGGTTTCTGAAAAAGGAGAGGAAATCGATAAGTCGAGATACGCGAAGATAATAAAGAGATCGACGAAAACTATTCCTGAGTGTCTCGAATGTCCTATAGCTGACAGGTGCGCCGGGGGATGCGCGGCAAGACATTTCAGAAAGACGGGAGATATAATGAAGCCCGATAAGGAATTTTGCGAAGCTGTCAGATTCGGAGTTTCCGAATGGGAGAAGAACAAGGATGTGCCGAGAACAGTAAGAGAGACCAAGGACGGAATCCTTTTTACCAGTCCATTCGGCGAATATCTTATCGTAAGAGATTGATGTCTATTACTTATCCTAGGTATAAGAGAATAATTAAGATTGCCGCTTCGGGAATCCTCGCTTGGATTATTTTCGGTGTTCCCTCGGGGTTATTTCTTGATTTGAACGGAATGATGGATAGCATCATCCTTTCTTTAGCAATAACTTTCACATTCATAATCATGAATGTGATATTGCTTATCGCATATAGAGAAGATCTTGAGCTGAGTTTCAAGACAGCTTCTAGATTTGTTCTTCCGAACCTCGCGACCTCGCTTGCGGAAGAGGTATGGTTCCGAGGAGTCGCCATATATTTGCTTTCTTTCTTAGGACAAGGGCTAGCGGTAGCCATCGCCGCGGCGATATTCGCTATCTTCCATATAGGATCTCCTAAGGGTATGCTTGTTATATCTTTCTTTTTTGGATTAGGAATGGGTCTTGTAGTGATAGCGACTCATAACATAATAGGCCCCATAATCGCTCACGCTCTGTTTAATATAGTAAACAGCGATCTTATATCGCAGAAAACGAGAACTAATGGATAACAATATTAATGAAAATTTAGGACAGGGTTCTGTTGTAGAAGATGTAATGGGACGGAAGCCTGTATACATATCATTTAACTACGATTGCAATATGGGATGTGGATATTGTTCTTCCAAGGGTTTTCCCGGATGCGAAAAGAAGCCGGGAATGTCTATTGATGACGCGAAAGAATTATCGAAATGGCTTCTTAAAGATGGCGTGTCTCAGGTAATTGCATTCGGAGGAGAGCCGACTCTTCATCCTCAGATAGGAGAGTTGACAGACATATTCAAAAATGACGGGATGCGGATGTCAATAGCGACGAACGGCGTCTTCGATATCGATCCGGAACTGGTATTTTCCAAGATGGAAGGAGTAGTGGTCCATATATTGCCTAGCTTTATCTATCGTCCAGAAGAAAGAGAAGTGGCTATCGCTAATGTGAAAAAGATAGCTACCATGTCCGAGTATATTTCCGGAAGATATGTAGTCGATAACAATCCTATTCCTATCGAAGAGATAATCGATTACACAAAGAAAGCTGGAATGAATATTGTATTATTCGTCTTTGCCAGACCTGCGGCCTATTATTCTAATGATAATCTTCCTTATAAAGAGATAAAGAGAAGGCTCCCCGAAGTGGTGTCGGCAATCAGAAAGCTACGAGAACTCGGCATCGAGGCAGCTATAGGAGGCAATCAGCCATTTTGTCTCATCGAAGGATATGAAAGTGAATTCACTATTCCCGGTAAGGTATCGCCGGAAGGATTTTGCGCGATAAACGAGAAGAAAGAATTCGATCCTTCGCTTGTCGTTAATCCTGATCTTTCTTTTAATGTTTGCGTGGGTCTACCTATGAAAGCACCGAGGAAGATAACTGAGTTCTCTTCATTAAGAGAGGCGAAGGATTATTTCAAGGAAGGGTTCGAGATATTGAGAAAGAAACCGATTATGCCGGAGTGCGAGAGTTGCGACAGATTTATGACCGATTGCCAAGGCGGGTGCCTTGCTTATAAGCTGAACTGATAACATGGCTAATGAGTCGGGGATATTTGTCATCAGGTGGACTGAGGCGTGCAACAACAGATGCGTGATGTGTAGCCTTCATGGAGGCGATTCCGATTCGGAAAACGCTTCGCTTCAGGATATATTCTCTGAGCTGAAATCGGGGAGATCGCGCCATGATAGAGTGGAACTTTCTGGAGGAGAGCCGACCGTAAGAGAAGGATTCATCGAAGCCGTTACCGAGGCGAAGATATTGGGATATGAAGAGATAGGTATCAGTACTAACGGAAGAAAACTGGCAGATAAGGATTTCTGTGACAGGGCGGTCGCGGCGGGACTTAATCGGATCACTTTCGCGATCCACGGGGCGACTCCTGAGACGCATGACGCGGTTACTCAGGTAAAAGGATCATTCGATGAGATCGTTGCCGGAATGAAGAATGCTAAGGACTCAGGGATAAGATTTGGAGCAGCTTCCGTACTATCTTCCATCAATGCCAGTGAATTCGAGAAGATAGGAGAACTGCTCTTCTTTTTCGGAGCGGATAATTGGAATATTTCCGATCTCATACCTGACGGCAGGGCTCATGAGGCATATTCAAAGATAGCGGTATCTCCGGAAGATATAACTAGAGTAATCGCTGAGTCTCTTCCCGTGATGGCTAGATTCGAATCCGCGGGCATATTCAATTTTTCTAGATGCTTTTTCCCTAAAGATCTTCCTCAAAGGATGTTCTTTATCGATATGAAGAGGAAGATGCAGGACTGGGATATGGACAGGAAGGATGGCAGATACGCCGAAGAGAAAGGGATATATAAGGACATGCATAAGTCGTTGCTTGTTGCTTGTGATAATTGTCCATATAAGACGAGTTGCGGCGGCTATTGGAACGAGGCGATAGCGCTTTTCGGAGAAGGAAAGATAAACAGCGTCATAGAAAATATAAGACAGTTTTAACTTTTGAGATGGCAAATACCGTATTTATACAGATAAATGATGTTTGTAATGAGAAGTGCGTGTTTTGCAACCGCCCTCCGACAGGAATAAATGGTAATATCCCAGCAGAAGATGTATATAAGAGGATAGATAAGGCGGTTATTGACGATGATGTGTCGGACATAGTCATAACCGGAGGAGAGCCATTACTTCATCCTCAACTGCCTGCGATAGTGAGATATGCCGCTCGTCGCCAGAGGACGATGGTACAGACGAACGGGACGCTAGTCGATAAAGGGGCTATCTTGATGCTTACCGATGCTGGAGTGTCATCTGTGAACATTGCTTATCATAGCCATATAAAGAAAGTGAGCGATGTTCTTCGCGGAACTGATAAGGGCTTCGAGGATATAGAAAGAGGAGTCAGGCTTCTTTTATCTTCTCCGATCGAGACCAGAGTGATTCATGTGATTAGTTCTCTTAACTATGAATATCTTCCCGATTTTACAAACCATATAGATTCGCTTACAGAAGGGAGGACGGGTAATTTCATCAATTTTACATTCATCGTTCCTGAGGGAAGAGCTTTCGAGAATAAAAGTATCATACCTGACCCATTCGATGTAGAGCCTTATCTTAAGGAAGCCGTAGGGATAGCGATAGCTAATGGGATAAAGGTGGATATCTCGGAGGTAGCTCCTCTATGTGCTCTTAAGGGATTCGAACAATATCTCGTAGGGCCTATTTTCGCTAAAAACGGAATAAGAATAATCGATGACTATTGCGAGGGGAAAAGCGTGCTTGATTTCAATATTCTCCAAGGGAAAACGGATAGATGCCGTTCATGTGCTAGATTTGACGACTGCATGGGAATGTATCCTAAGTATCTAGAAATATTCGGAGACGGGAAATTTATGCCTTATCCTGACCAGAAAAACGATCTGTAACTTTCGATGTTTTTTATTTTCCTATTCCGATATAATCAGGGGATAAGGTGATGGAAAGATTAGACATAAAAGTGGGCTTCCAGTGTAATAATATGTGTCTTTTCTGTATCCAGGGAGATAAGAGGACAAGATATGACGACCGTACTGACGAAGAAGTCAGGGCGATATTAAGACAAGGTAGAGACGAGAAAAGGGGAGAAGTTGTTTTTACCGGCGGAGAACCGACCTTCAGACCAAACCTCCTTCTCAGTTGGGTGAAATACGCGAAAGAGATAGGTTATGAACTGATACAGATCCAGACGAACGGACGCATGTTCGCGTACAAGAGTTTCTGTGAAGCGATAGTTGATGCGGGAGCAAACGAATTTTCTCCGGCAGTCCATGGATCGAAGGCTGAGATACACGATAAGCTGACAGGAGCGGTCGGCAGTTTCGACCAGGTTACCGAGGGAATAAGGAACCTGAAGAGACTCCGCCAATATGTCATGACTAATTCGGTCATAACGAAGATAAATTATACCGATCTTCCTGATCTCGCAGAGATGTTCGTGAAGTTGCATGTCGACCAGTTCCAATTCGCTTTTATACATATAAATCCGATGATAGCTGAAAGCGACGAGAAGATATCGGAAATAGTACCAAACATCGTCGAGGCGATGCCTTATGTTAGGAAAGGACTTGATATAGGAATAAAGAACGGAAAGAGATGCATGACGGAGGCTATCCCTTATTGCCTCATGAAGGGATATGAAGAATATATAGCCGAGAGGATAATACCTGAGGCTCATGTATTCGACGCGGAAGCCGATATAGAGAAATATAGCGATTACAGACAAAACGAAGGAAAGTCGAAAGGACCACTATGCGCCGGCTGTTCGATGAACAGCGAGTGTGAAGGACCATGGAGGGAATACCCCGAGCTTTTCGGTTGGAGCGAATTCAAGCCGATAGCCTGATTATCAGATAGATGAGCAAAGATAGCGGCGAAAAACTGTGCGTGATAATGACCGGATTCTCATGCAATAACAATTGTACGGTTTGTAGCGTCCGTCCTTTCGCAAAAAAACATAAAGATAATCCTTATTCCGAGATAGAGAGACTGATGATATCTGGAAGAGAGCAGGGACTGCCTTCCGTCGAATTCACAGGAGGAGAGCCGACGATGAGAAAGGATATCGTAAAGCTCATAGCAAAAGCAAGGAATCTCGGTTTCAGAGAGATAGCTCTAAGCACCAATGCGAGAGCTTTTTCGCATAAGCCATTTCTCGATGCCGCAATAGAAGCGGGGTTGAATAGAGTAACGACGACCATAGATGGTTATGACGCGAAGCTTCACGACGCTCTTACGAGGACTCCCGGTAGCTTTGATCAGACTATAGCCGGAGCGAAAGCGCTTATCGCTTCGGGGATAGAAGTCAGCGCCAACACGGTCTTGTGCTCTCTTAACGCACCGTTCCTCGCGAGGACCGGAGAAACGATCGCGGATGCGGGAATAACGGTATGGGGGATACTCGATCTCATACCGGATGGAAACATAGCTGATGTCTATCCTAAGTTCTCTGTTCCGCTGCCGGAAGTGAAAAACGCGCTTCTCGATGCTTTCTCGTTGATAGAGAGGTTTTCTCTCATAGAGCTTTTTGATTTTTCATACTGTGTTATTCCCGAAGAGATGAGAGATAGTCCCCATATAGTCATGTTCGATGCTTTTGCGAGGTCATCGATACTAAAGCAGGCCGGATACGATCCGCAAAGGTTTTCAGAAGAAGATGGCGTGTATGAGGATATTCATAAGAAGAGGCTATCAGGATGTCTTTCCTGCCTGAAGAATAAGGAATGTGCGGGAATATGGAAGGATCATGCGGTAAGTCATAGTGACGACGGAAAATTTACCGAAGATAATCGCATATCCTAGAATCAATGGACAAAGAAAAGACATCACAGATATATTTTCAGATAAACGATGTATGTAATCAGCATTGCATATTCTGCAACCGCCCGCCGAGAGGAAGCGAGGTTTCCGCAATTTCCCTAAAGGACGCGAAAAAGAGGATAGATAAGATAGTAGAAGACAAGAGCGTCACCCGTATCATATTCACGGGAGGAGAGCCGACGATGCATCCTGAACTGAAGGAGATAGTGCGCTATTCGGCAGATAAGGGAATAACGACGGAGATACAGACTAACGGGACGGTGCTTGAAGAGGAGGATTATAAAGAGCTGAAGACAGCCGGATTATCGATAGTCAATTTTGCCTGGCATAGCCATGAAGAAGAGAAGAGCTGCCTGATGAGAGGGGTTAATTTCGGATTCGAAAAGATAGAGCGGAGCATAATGGCAGCCGCAAAGGCTGGGCTGTGCGTCCATGTCATACATGTCATCAACAAGGTGAATTACGCCGATCTTTCAGAGTTCATAGACCGGATAAAAGAGATAGGATTGAACCGTTTCGACATGTGGCTGAACCTCAGCCTAGTCGTGCCGGATGAATTTGCCTGGCAGAACAGGGATGAGGTAGTGCCGAGTCATGGAGAAGTGAAACCTTATCTCATAGAGGCGTGCGGCAAATGCGTCGAATACAGGATGCCTTTCGACATATCGGAGATAGTGCCTCTCTGTATCGTTCCTGGATTCGAGGATAGGGTGGTTTCTACGGTATTCATGACCGATGGTATCGTGATAACGGATGATTATGATGAAGGAAAGAGACTGCTAGATTTCTCGATAAAGGATGACAGGACGATGAAGGCGCCACAATGCGAATCATGCTCCTTGTCACCTATATGTACCGGCTTCTATCCGAAAATAGCCGAGATGTATGGAATGGGAGATTATGTGCCGAGCACGAAGGACCCGGCTGAAATAATAAAGATCATACAGAATAAATGAGCGAGAACGAGGGGATAAAGAAAGTAGAAGAAGCTTTTAAGGATAAGAGAATAGAGAAGAATTCCGGAGGAGAGGCGGCCGATAAGGTCGTCTACCTTAATCTCGGATCTGCTTGTAATCAAAACTGCCTTTTCTGTCTTATTAAGGGAAGCGAGCATAACTTCCCTTACATGAGCCTCGAGCAGGCAAAAGAGACGGCTATGCGTTTCGTAAAGGCTGGAGGAGAATCGATAATGATCACCGGCGGAGAGCCAAGTCTCAGAAAGGACCTTCCTGAACTCATCTTTTTCATAGGAAATATCCCTGAAATTAAGAGCGTCTCGATAATAACGAATGGAACCGGATTTTCCGATCCGGAATATACAAAGGCGATAATGGAAGCAGACAGGAATAATAAGCTCATGTTCTCTGTCTCTCTGCATTCTCATGATGCCGCGATAGCCGATAAGATAACGGCCGGATCGGAAGGAGACTTTGAAAAGACCGTTGCAGGCATAGATAATATCCTCTCCTATAACAAGATGATATCCATCTATCATGTCATAGTGACTGATAACTATAAGCTGCTTCCTGATTTCGTAAGATGGGCGAGTGAGCGTTTCCCTAAGATAAAGTTCTTCGTATTCGCTTATCCTTTTCCTCAAGGCAATGCCGAGAGGAATGAATGGATATATATGCGTTTCACAGAGCTGAAACCATATCTTATGGAAACCCTGAAAGAGCTTGAGAGGAAAGATTGCATGTCGGATATAGCGACCTGCGGACAGTTTCCGCTCTGTGTCATCACTGGATTCGAAGAGAAAGTCGTCAATCCATTGATCTTCTATAAGAAGAATGTTGCCGGAACGGTCGGGAGTAAGGTATTCCATGAGACCGAGTGGTCAGCAAAGGAGTGGATAAACTCATTTAAGAGCAAGCCTGATTCATGTAGAGGGTGCGTATTAAACCAGGTATGTCAGGGATTCTGGAAAAGATATGTCTCATCATTCGGATTCGACGGAGCAGAGCCGGTTACCGAAGAATCTTTTTCTGGCAACAAGATAGAAGCGGATATCAGATCGGAATCGGATATAAGCCGTACTATCGATAGGATGAAGATGGGAAAGTTTACCCTTATCGTCGCGAAAGGAAATGATCAGCTTATCGATTGCTTTGCGGGAAAGGTTTCGGAAAGGGGATTCCCTTGTGTCATAATAAATAAATAAATCTATAATGGAATAAGCAGTC
>CAZRNY010000017.1:0-13833 GCA_964601595.1 uncultured Candidatus Saccharibacteria bacterium
GATAGGATTCTCGCTCTTTTCGAACCCATACATATACCCGAGAGCAAACCCCATAAAAAGGATGAGTAATGAGGCTGCGGCGAGCATCACCCCCTGTTTAAAGGTGATTATAAGCAGATCGTCCTCGTTTTTTCGTGATTCTTTCATTTGACAATGTAGGCTCTTTTATCATAAAATAACCCCTGTTATTCTCTCATAAATCGTACTCATGGCACATACAAAAGCCCTAGGCTCCACAAAGAACGGACGAGATTCAGCTTCACAAAGACTCGGTCTTAAGCGCAATCACGGTCAGTTCGTAAAAACCGGCGAAATAATCATTCGTCAGCGCGGAACCCGCTACATTCCCGGCATGAACATCAGTCGCGGCAAAGATGATACTCTCTTTGCTGCAAAAGACGGCGTCGTCAAATTCTATTCCCAGAGGAAGATCGGATTTAACGGCAAGCCCCGTACTGCTACTTGTGTCGAAATTGTTGCGAAGGCATAAGAATAAAGATACCGCTTATAAGGCGGTATTTTTATTTGTTGAATAATGTTGTTCCCGCAACGACTGACGGCGTAGAGAAATAAGTCGTTCCGGACGGACCGTTTCCCGGAGAAGCTCCGCCGCACCATCCGACCGATAAGAAGAACCTCATAGTCGTAAGCGCTCCGCTGTTTTTCTGTATCGACATATAGGTCCAGTCGTTGGTACCTGTCAGTCTCGGCGGATTAACCCATCCTCCCCATGATGTGTCTGATATGCCGACAAACGCTTGACCCGGTTCACTTACGGTTTTTACCCAAGCCCCGATCGAATACACCGTATTCGGAACGACAGGAAGATCTTGGTAGAAATAATTATTACAATAGATATTGCTTCCCTGAATGACGGCACTCTTCTGACCATAATGAGACGGATTACTTACTATACTTGTCCCCTGAGCAGAAATAAGCCATCCAGAAAAATTTCCTGTACTCCAGTTCGCATTCGCAAGAGCCTCCATTTTCAGTTGAGAAACGCTTCCTCCGGTTTCATAGACATAAGGGTCATCTCCTCCATCGGCAGAAATCGTCTTTTTTTCTTTGAATTGAGTCGACTCTACCGCCGCATTTATCTCATAAAAAGTTCCCCTAAGGTATCGGACTACCTCCCTTTATGACATTCAGGTTGACCGGAATCCATCCTGTACCGTCTGTATTCCTTAGATTTGTCGCCGTTACGCAGCGATAGTTCCATCCGGTAGGAAGTACCGGCAAACCGGTCAGATTGGCGCAGGTAGGCGAAATATCAGGCAAAGAGACTGATACTACAAAAGAGTTACCGAGAGATAAAGAGGGATTATCAACGATAGCGATATCGATCGAGTCTTTTATCGATTTTACGCTCGAAATCCTTTCCGCATCCCTTGCCTGCATCATCATTTCTGCCGGATTAAGGACTACTACAACCGCCGCTGCGAGAATCGCCAAGATAGCGATAACAATTAATAGCTCTACGAGAGTGAAGGCACGCTCACATCTTCTTATATGAATCGGTTGTATTCTATTTTCCGGCATTATATATCGTTTGAATTTCAGAAGGTGAAAGCGCGCGATTATATACACGCATCTCATCGAGTGATCCCAAAAAATAATAAGCCGCTCCGGGATATTTACCGACAAAATAATTTCCACTGTTAGCTGCATAGGTAAATGATATCGCTACGCTGCCAACTTCTTTTCCATCTATATAGATACGTATATAGCTGCCATCCCATACAGAAGCTATATGCTGCCAAACATTCGCTTGTAATACTCTCCAGCGGAATAAGAGTAGGTATTCGAAGTGCCATCTCCCAGCTTGAGGCTGATGGTATTAGATGATTGTCGAAGTCTCCACCCAGTCCACGGACCGCCATCCCATTGTTCCTGATTTGATATCTCGTGAGTTCCTGATACGGTTGCCGGATTAATCCAAGAAGTAATCGTTAATCTATTTATTATGTTCGGTATGTAAGGACTCGAAACATAATCATCTACTCCATCAAGTTGAACTCCACTTCCCGATTTTCCAGTCACAAAAGACATTCCCGATCCATTAACATTTGAAGATACTCCGTTGTTATTGCTCGCCGAAAGATCTTGAAAACCATTTGTCTGTCCGGTTGATATCGAACCCGATCCATCAAAAGGAAAATAACTAACTAAGCCTGATGCCGCTCTCCAAAGTGATATATCGGGTCCTGATTCAATACGCGCCGCGTCCGTTCCTCCATCTTTTCCCGCAACCTTTGCCTGTTTCTCCGACTCCATTAAAGCCGTCAGTTCATATGAAGCATTAGCTCCTGAAATATATTGATAGTATCTCGTCGTTGCCGGATCGTTCTGGGGATCGATCGGCAGATATGGTATCGGTGACCCTCCTTTGATAGTGCCTAAATCGAGAGGAACCCAGCCTGTTCCATTCGTGTTTCTCAGATTTATTGCCGTCACGCAACGATAACTCCATCCGGCAGGAAGAGTTGGTAATCCAGCAACATTCGCGCAGGTCGAAGAAGAAGCATCAGGAATAGATATAGAGACAACCTGAGCAGTACCTAAAGAAGCAGAAGGATTATCTACGATAAATAGATCCACTGAATCTTTGATAGATTTAATGCTAGAGATGCGTTCTGCATCTCTCGCTTGCGCGAGTATTTCTGCAGGATTGATGACAATGACAACCACCGCCGCAAGAATAGCGAGGATAGCGATAACGATGAGGAGCTCGATGAGAGTGAACCCTGCCACAGGGTCGGCTCTGAAAGACAGAGGTATTTTCTTTAATATCGCTGGCGATATCTTTCCTGTCAGAAAACGAGCGGTGCTTTTCGCCTCGCCCTGATCGTCATCGATATTGAAATGGGAATATAGAAGAATCAGTCTCAATACGGATCGCATCAGATTAGTTCTAATTATAAACCAAAACGGCGCTTTCGCGCCGTCTTTTTTATGACAGATCCTATTATTTACTCGGGCATCACCGAGATCTTTATCTTTCCTCTGATACCCCTACCTATCGTTATCTCTATCTCATGCTCGCCGACATGGCGTATAGGCTTATCGAGGATAGCCGATACTCCGGGAAATCCGAGGCTTTTCAGTTTTTTATCGATATCATCCTTCTTTATCGATCCGTATATCTCGCCCTTCTCACCAACCCTTATTGGGAACGAGAAGGACTGACTCTCGATATCTTTTATCTTCGAGTTGAAGTTCAAGGCTTCTTTTTCTTCCGAAGCCTTCTTTTCTTTCAATCTCTTTTCCGCATCATGGGTCGCCGCCTCAGCAAAGCCTTTCGGCAAAAGCATGTTTCTCGCATATCCGTCCGAAACCTCTTTGATTTCCCCTTTCCGGCCGACACCCTTAACGTCTCTTAGAAAAAGGACTCTCATATCTATTTTATCTTTATTTCTCTTGCTGCCTCGATGGCTTTTTCAAGTTGCGTATCCTTGCCTTTTTCGACATCTTCTTTGGTTATCGTGACTTCTATATCAGGCTTGATTCCCTGCTTATCTATAACGGTTCCATTTGGAGTGAGCCAGTTTGCGACAGTGATCTTAAGAAGCGAGCCATCGGAAAGCTCTTCCAGAGTCTGCACCGTTCCTTTCCCGAAAGTCTTTTCTCCGATTATCTTCACGTTCTTATGGTCCTTCAATGCTCCCGCAAGGATCTCTGCCGCTGAAGCACTTCCACCGTTTACGAGGACGACTAGAGGCATCTTTCCTAAGGCATTATTTCCTCTAGCTTTGAATTCCGTATCTTCACCCGAAGCATATTTCTCGCGGACTATTACTTTTCCGTCCTCGATGAACCATCCGGCAATATCGACGGAAACTTCGAGATATCCGCCAGGGTTGCTCCTCAAGTCGAGGATCATCGCCTTTGGCTTCTCCTTGTTCGCTACTTCGAGTATCGCTCTATTGAATGCCGAATAGGCATTCTCGTTGAAATTGTGAAGCTTGAGATAGAGGATGTCGCTATCGCGCATTTCCCACTCTACGGCAGGTATCCTGATCACTTCTCTCGTTATATCTATCTCAAGAGTGCCGGATTGTCCTTCCCGCAATATAGTGAGCTTCACTTTCGTTCCGGGTTCTCCGCGGATTACTTTTACTGCGTCAGTCGTATCCTTTCCTAACAGATCGGTATCGTTTGCTTTGATGATTATGTCTCTAGGCTTAAGTCCCGCTCTTTCAGCAGGCGTTCCTTTCATAGGAGCGACGACGATTATCTGTCCATTCAGAGCCTCGAGCTCCGCGCCGATTCCTCCAAATTCTCCGGAGATATCTTCATTGAACTTGCTAGCTTCTTCCGGAGAAAAAAATGTCGTATATGGATCGCCGAGATTTTCCGCAAGCCCCTTGATGGCCGCATAGATCATCTCTTGATCCTTTACCTCTCCACTGCGAAGATAGTTTTCTTTCAGCTCAGACCAAGCCTGCCAAAAGATTCCGAAATCAGCGTTGACATCGCTGCCCGGACTGATATCCGCGATTCCTTTGATCTCTACTACTTTAGTTTCCGATTTTCCGGATCGGTATCCTGCTAGATAGGTAGTTCCTATCGCCGTTACCGAAAGGGCTATGGCGATAAAGATACCTAATATCTTTTTCCTGTCTGGCATTTTCCAGATAATTTTATCCTTTTTAGCTTATGAGGTCTATTGTCTCGACCACCATATGTTCTTCTCCATCTGGCCATTCCGATTCCATAAGGTCCACCGACTTCGCTTGAAACGACAGATTTGTTTCTCCGGCTATATCAGGCAGGTTTCCTTCATAGCTGAATCTGCCGAAAGTTATATGCGGAATCATATTCCGCCCTTCGTTCGGCACTCTTATTCCGCGCTTCATGAGCTCCGCAGCTATCTTTGCCGATAACTCTTTCATTTCTTCCGAGTCCGAATAAGCCCAAACCATTCTCTTTTCTCCCGGATTGTAGTCAGATTTAGTGATCCGTACCTCGAAAGCAGGAAAATCCTTCACTGCTTCCCTGATTCCGGCCACTATCTCCCCTATCAGCCCTTCAGGTTGACTATCTAGGAATAAAATGGTGAAATGCAACTTATCTTCTTCCGTCCTCCGAAGTTCTGCCTCGCGCGGCAATTCAGAAGATATGGCATCAGCCTCAAAAGAGAGCTTTTGCTTCATTTCTTCTGGCGGATTGACCGCGATGAACAATCTCTTATCCATAGGCTATAATAATAGCGATGTTCGGGGATATGAACCAAGATTTCGGTGGGTATATCGATCTGATCAAAGAAAGGTCGAAGAAGAACCGTGTAGTTACGAAGCACCAACTGGTAGGACTGAATGTAGCAGAAATCCTGAGCGACCGGAGCCATAAGGCTCTCTATATGAAGCTCGCGAAGGAAAATAATCCCGATCTCCTGCTCGCGATCGCAAAAGGCGTCGCGGAAAACGGAAACATAAAGAATAAGGGCGCGTACTTTATGCGCGTCTGGAAAGAAAGACATGGAAATAGTAACGATAAACGACGGACTAAAGTCGGAAATATTGAGACAAAGAGTCCCCGATCTCGACCTGTTAAAAGCGGACCCAAAAAGTCTGAAGGAGACAGCAAAGGAGATGCGCCTAATGATGAAAAAGTCGGACGGCGTCGGACTGTCCGCAAACCAAGTGGGGCTTAACCTCCGCATCTTTGTTGCCGAATACCGAAATAGGTTTTTCGCCGTCATAAATCCGAAGATAATAAAGTTTTCCAAGGAATCCGAAATATTGGAAGAAGGATGCCTCAGCGTTCCCGGAGTCTTCGTCGAGAAGGAACGCGCCATGTTCGTCACCCTCGAAGGATTCGATCTGAACGGCAAGAAGCTGAAGCTCAAGGCTTCCGGTGTTCTTGCTCGCATCTTCCAGCACGAAACAGATCACTTGAACGGTAAGCTGATTGCCGACATAAAATAACCTTTTGTCAAAAACCGCCCGTTTCCGGCGGTTTTTTCTTACCCGTTTGACACTCCTCTTCCTCTGCCGTAGCGTTTCAATAAGTTCCTGAAAAATCAAATAAGCGAAAGGAGTGTTTTCAGGTGGAAATTAAGAAGAACCTCAAATTAGTCTCCTCATATGAGGAGTTAGCTAAGAAAGTCGGAGCCCTTAAGACTCTTGGAAAAACTGTCATCTATCTAAGCGGGACTTTCGATCTCCTTCACATCGGTCATTGCAGATATTTCCGTACCGCGATCGAAGAAGCGATGAGAGTCACAGAACAGCCGGAAAAGGAGATAATCCTTATTGTCGGTGTCGACAACGACGAAGAAGTTAGAAAGAGAAAAGGCGAATTCCGCCCTATCGTACCGCAGGATGAACGCGCGGAGATGCTCGAGTATATCGATGATGTCGATTATGTCGCGATCAAAGAGGAAGAAGAACTCGGCTGGCGTCTGGGAGAAATGATCCGTCCGGATTTTCTTATCCTGTCGGAAAGTACCACATTCCTGAATACAAGTAGTAAGGAAGATATGATCGGCAACATCAAGCAATGGGCCGGAGATGTCATAATTCTCCCGCCTCAAGCGATGACCTCTACGACCGGAAAGATTCACAAGCTCCACACAGAAACGATTGTCGGTATCCGTAATAAGTTCGAACCTATCCTTCGGGAACAATTCGAATCGATTGTTAACAGCTTCGGCGATCTTGCCGACGAATTGCTAGGAGACAGAAAACCGAACAAGCCCAGAGAGAAAGGAGTCTGATTATGGGAAACATCGTTATCGCCTATGTTCCTGTCCTTCATCGCGGCTACATCGATTTTTTCGAACGAGTCGGTCGCGATGGTATCCTCCTGATTCCCGATAAGTCGATAACCGACGAAATCGAATATATCTGGCGCGATATGAGAGCTTTGAAACAGAATGAGATCGTTGCGGCTCTTAAGCCCTTCGGTATCTTTAGCGAAATAAGGATCGTCGATATGGCATCCCTCATCGTTCTCTCCTGTAACAAGCATATCTTTATGCCACGAGAAGATATCTCTGCTCGGATAGCCGAACTTCTTCCTGAAGGGGCAGATGTCGTTTTTGACGATGTCTTCCTCCGCTGGAATAATTTCAATGTTCGGCGCGAACAGACGGTCTTTTGGGATAGAGAAATCGATGAATCAGGATTCTTATCCGACATCATCGGTCTATCAAACCTACAGAGGACCAGATCATCCGATTGGTGGCGTCAGGTCGGCGCGGTGGTTTTTAAAAACGGCAAGATATTGCTCGCCGCCTACAATCGCCATCTGCCGACAGAGCTCGAACCGTATTATTCCGGTGATCCGAGAACCGTATTCAAAGCGGGTGAATCCATTGAGGTTTCATCTGCCATCCATGCCGAAGCGGCAATCATCGCCGAAGCGGCAAAAAGAGGATTGGCGCTCGAAGGATCATCAATGTATGTTTCGACTTTCCCCTGCCCTCCTTGCGCAAACTCCATATCACAGACGGGTATCAAAGCCCTCTATGTTATGGATGGCTATTCCTTGCTCTCCGCGAAAGAAGTTTTCGCGCGATACGGCATCGAAATAGTAAAAGTTAATAAAAAAGACCCCGGCCATTAATGGCTGGGGTCGTTTCATTTTCCGGTTATCTCAATTCCGGTTTTCCTGGGTTGATCCAGAAGAAGAGAGGTTTCCCCTTCTTCTCGTCTGGCACCATGAGATGTACATGGAGATGATTCACCGAGCCGCCGTTTTTCGACGGGTCTCCGAACCTTATGGCCAGCGCTCCGCTCTCTATGCCGTATTCGGCTTCGAGGCGGCCTGCGATAACGATAAGTTCAGCTCCGGCTTCAGTAGAAAGGTCGCCGATCTTCTCGGCGTGCTTTCTGGATACAAGGAGAAGATGTATAGCTGCGGCTTCGTAAGGCCACTGGCTTTCTGTAACTATCCAATGTTCTCCTTTGAATAGGATCGGTTTCTTGTGTTCTTTAAGGAAGTTCTCTTCGCAGAAAGGACATTCGCCTCTCTCTGCGATCCTAAGCATCGCTTCGCGCTGATCAGCCAAGCGGGCATTGCCGAGCTCGACATATCTTTTCGCGATAATGGGATCGTTTCGCCTGTAACAGCGGTAAGTCGTATCAAACTGATCTTTTTCACTCGCGTGCATGATCAGTTCGTCCGCCATATTCCATTGTTCCCTGTTCCAATCAGGAAAGAAGGCATCGCCCTCCGGCTCCGCAGCAACTTCCGTAATCCACAGTTCATCGGCTTTATCGAGAAACGCCTCATATATCGCCGGACCTCCGCAGATGAAGATGCCGTCGTGCGTCGCGATATGGATCGCCTCCTCCGGAGAAGAAGCGATCTTTACGCCGGGGACACCGACCCACTCGAGCGGATGCTTGGTGATGACGATATTCTCCCTGTTTGCGAGCGGACCGCCAATCTTCGCTATTATGCTCCGCATGGTGTTTGATCCCATCACGACCGTATTGCCGTTCGTCATCTTGGCGAAACGGTTCATGTCGGAACGGATCTTCCAAGGAATCTCTCCTTTATTGCCGATAACTCCATTCGAAGCCACGGCAACGATTACGATTATCCTTTTCCTTACGTCGGCGTCCATATTTTTCTCCTTTCCGCTTTCGGCTCATATCCCACAACATCGAAATGATTATGACGAAAGTCATAGATATCCTCCACGCCATGATCAATGACAAGATCAGGAAACTTTCCGATTCTTGTCTTCAGTAGTTCTTTTACGTCCTTTACTTGGCTCACGTAGATGTGTGCGTCCGATATCTCATGGATATATTCCTTAGCCCTATATCCGGTCACTTGCGCGACCATAAACAGGAAAGCGGAATATTGAATCATGTTCCAGACGACTCCCACCGGAACGTCGCCGCTCCGCTGGACGTGGTGCAGGGATATCTCACCTTTATCCGCATTGATGAAGAAACGGAGAAAGCTGCCATGACATGGCGCCACAGCTACTTGTCTCTTCTTCCCTTCGCCACGGAATTGGTATTGAGGTATCCAGGTCGTGATGACATGCGTACGGAGATACGGAAGTTCTTTGATCTGTTCGATGACGTTCTTTAATTGGTTGAAAGGAGCGCCTTCTGCAGTCGGAAAGTGATGGTATCCGGCTCCATAAGAACCGGGGCCAAGGCTTCCTTCCGGAAGATCGAGTTCGCAGTGTTCAAGGTATTCCTTCGTAGTCCATCTTCCCCACCAGTTGCAGCCGAATTTTTTCAGTTCGTCATTCGTCGTCGCGCCGTTCATGAAAGCCGTAAGTTCGGCAATCGCGGCGTTCACTCCTGACAATCCGTTCTTCGATGCGCTTGTGAGGACGTCTCTCTCGGTGATGATCGGAACGCCGTTTCTCATATCAAAACGCATCTTTTCGGAAAGCAGCGTAATCGCGTCCTCACCTTGAGGCGTCGATACGATCTCCCCTTTCTTGAGAATCTTTCTGAGTAGCCTTCGGTACTGGACATCCTTCGTCCTTCGCCCAAGCAATCTTCGAAAGAAGTTTCCGACATAATAGTCGAAAAAGTTCAGAAAACCGATCATATACATTCCTCCTTCTTGATTTGTTAAATACCAGTTTACCCCCATATTCCCCGTTTTCCCGGCATTAGTCAAAACGCCTTAAAAAAGGGCTATTTCTGCGGTATTCTTCATCTATATGAAATTCGTCTTTTTCGGCACTCCCCGATTCGCCGCCGCCGTTCTTGATGCGCTTATAAAACGCGGCGCTGTTCCTGCTGCCGTCGTCGCTAATCCTGATAAACCGGTTGGCCGCAAGAAGATAATCACTCCTCCGGAAACGAAAACTCTTATCGATGACTTGAAAATCGATATCCCCGTTTTCCAGCCGGAAAAGATAGACAAAGATTTCCTCATGGAATTACGGAAGCTGGAAGCCGATCTTTTTATCGTCGCCGCCTATGGTAAGCTGCTTTCCGATGCGCTGATCGATATCCCTAAATACGGCGTCGTGAATATCCATCCCTCGCTGCTTCCGAAATATCGCGGCGCTTCACCCATCCAATCCGCCATATTGAACGGCGAAGAAAAGACTGCCATCACTCTCTTCAAGATAGATAGCGAGATGGATCACGGCCCAGTCTTCATGACGGAAGAGATAGTGATAGGCAATAACGACAACACTCCTTCCCTTCTCGAGAAGGTCGCTATCATTTCCGCCGATATGATCGCGGATAGACTGCTGCCGAATATCGCAAGCCTCGTTCCCGTTCCACAGAATCACGACGAAGCAACCTATACGAAAAAGTTCGTCAATTCCGATGGCTTCATCGAATACGCCAACCTCGAAAGAGCGAAACGCGGCGAACATGATCTTGCGCCTGTGATCGACAGGAAGATCCGCGCCCTCTATCCGGAGCCAGGTTGCTGGACGATGGATGGAACGAAGAGGCTGAAGCTTCTCGATTCCGAAGTTATAGATGAAAAGCTGAAGCTTAAATCGATCCAATACGAAGGAAAGAATCCCGTCGTTCTGAAATAACCCACCCTATATGTCATTTCGAGTCCTGAATTTATGAAGGACGAGAAATCTCATGCGCTTAAATAATCAATGTCTATTATCCAATCCATAATCCTCGGTCTAATCCAAGGTCTCACTGAATTTCTTCCGATCTCCAGTTCCGGTCACCTCGTTCTCGCGGAAAAGATGCTCGGCGTCCACTCGAATATCTCTTTCGGTATCGCGCTCCATATAGCGACTCTTATCGCCGTCTTCGTCGTTTTCCATAAGGATCTCTGGGAGATGATCAAGAAGCCTTTTGGTAAAGTTCCGCTTCTTATAATCGCTGGCACCATCCCGACCGTCCTTATCGCTATCATCTTTAAGGATGTCATCGAGAAAGCTTTTTCATCAGGAAATACTATCGGTGTGGAATTCCTGATCACCGGCCTCATTATCCTTTATATCGGTTCCCGTTCCGGAGAGAAGAAGCTAGAAGACATGAAGCTTTCCGACGCAACTCTTATAGGCGTCGCCCAAGGCGTTGCCATCATGCCGGCTATCTCCCGTTCCGGACTTACGCTTGCTGCCGGCCTTAGCCGTAATATAGATAGAGAATCGGCAATCCGTTACTCCTTCCTTCTTTCGATCCCCGCCATTCTCGGTTCCGCTGTGTTCGATATCAAGGATCTGATGGATGGCGTAAACAGCTCTATCGGATCTACGCCCCTCATCCTCGGCATGCTCGCTGCCGGACTCTCCGGCTACTTCGCGATGAGGACGATGCTTAAGGTCTTTTCGAAGAAAAGCCTCAAGCCTTTCGCTGTCTATACGCTTATCCTCGGCTCTCTTATAATCCTCGACCAAACGGTACTTCATATCCTTTTCTGATAGTCTCTTGTTATAAGAAAAGCTGAGTGTTTTCTTCCTTTTCAGGACCTTTATAGAGGAAGGAGAGGAAGGAAGTGTGATATGGATGGCAGACATTCCAAGATATCCAACAAAGCTGGATCCGTGCGGAATATACGAAGTGGAAGAATGGGTCGGCCCGTCTCCAAAAGACCAGGAAGCAGACGATCGCCACTTAGATGATATCTATCCGTTCAACCGCCACGGCCTGTCCGATTACACTAATAAATAACGAAACCAGACATTAAGTCGGGTTTTTATTTTCCTGCGTTATACATCGCCTTTATCTCCGAGTCTGAGAGCATCCTTTTGTATACCCGGAGATCATCCACGCTTCCTAAGAAATTATAGGATCCGCCGCTTCCTCCTATATAGAAAGCATCAGTCGAATCAAGGATATTTCCTAGATAGGAATCAGAAGCGACCATATTCCCATCAACATATTGCCTAACCATCTTTGCCGCCGGTTCGGCAGTTACTGTATACATATGCCAATTGCCATCGGTATATGTAAGAGGAGTTATTGGATTTGGATTATCTCCTCCATCTGCTCGCATCTCTATTATCATCTTTCCAGAAGTGTTCATGGCAAGATGGTATCCGGATCCCGGCGTTCCTCCGGAAAATCTTCTCATTATTATCCCAGGAGAATCAATCGGCGGAGCACTCGTCTTTATCCAGACAGAAAAAGTATGATTTGTCGCAGCAAGATTAAATACAGGAGAGCTATTTATCCTGACATCGTCATCAATACCGTCCAATTGTAAAGCTCCGCTGAATTTCCCGGGAATAAAAGACATACCTGTTCCATTGGCATTCTCAGCTGATCCATTATTATTGTTTCCGGAAAAATCTTGAAAACCCGCAGTTATCCCCGATGTTACTGTTCCATTGCCATCAAGAGGCCAATATGCGACTAACCCTGATGCCGTCCGCCAAAGATTAAGATCGCTTCCCGCTTCTATCCTTCCCGCATCCGTTCCTCCATCCTTCGCCGCAACTTTTGTTTGTTTTTCTGATTCCATAAGAGCCGTAAGAACGTAGCTTCCGCCAGGGATATATGAGTAATATTTTCCGAGAGCCTGATCGTTCTGTGGATCTATTGGCAGATACGGTATGAGCGAACCACCTTTGATTGTATTGAAATCCAACGGAATCCAGCCTGTTCCATTCGTATTCCTTAAATTAGCTGCCGTAACGCAGTTATAGCTCCAAAGTACCGGCAAGGTCGGCAATCCGACGATATTCGCGCAAGTCGCCGAAGTATCAGGAATGGAAATATAGACAGTCTGAGAAACACCGAACGGCCCAGTAGAATTATCTACTGTATATAGGTCAATCGACTTCTTAAGCGACTCAATACCCGTAATGCGCTCCGCATCCCTGGCCTGCGCAAGCATTTCCGATGGATTAATAACAATCACGACAGCTGCCGCAAGAATCGCAAGGATGGCAATTACAATAAGAATCTCCACGAGAGTGAAGCCTTTTTCGTTCGTTCTCATGGAGCCTGTCAGTCTCGAGGCGAAGCGAGAGACGCATCCAGAGCGAAGCGAAGGATCTGCGAGAGTGAATCCGGCTTTCGCCGAGACAGATGCGTCTCGATTAGCTTTGAGCAAGGCAACAAAGATGCGACGCATATTAGACTCTAATTATAAAACAAAAACGGCGCCTCTGCGCCGTTTCTTTCCACAGATTAATGATAATTCCTATATCGCGATCTTCTTATATCTCTCCTCTACCTTATTCCAATCGATATTCTTAAAGAATGCTTCGATATAGCTCTTTCTTCCGGTTCCGTAATCTATGAAGTAAGCATGCTCGTAGACATCGAGCGCAAGCACAGGATAAGCGCCGTAGACCGAACCGAGATTATGGGTATCCGCGCTATAGTTCCTCAGTTTCCCCTCTTCGATATCATAAGCAAGGACGACCCATCCTCTAGAGGATATTCCAGCCGCCATCATATCCATCTGCCAATCTTCGATCGATCCGAAATCACGGATAACCGCCTCAGCGACAAGCCCTGAAGACTGCCCATCTCCTCCCAAAACGCCAAAATAGGCTTCATGGAGCCTGATGCCGTTCAGAGCAAATGATTCCTGTCTCTTTAGTTCCCCGATATCGCTGTAGGTCGCATTAGCCACGGAGCTGTCAGCTGCCAGCATCTTCTCTCTGATCTCGTTTACCTTATTTATATATCCTTCATAGAGTTTATAGTGCTCCGAAAGCTGCTTCTCCGAGATCCCCTCCACTCCCTTCAAAACATCATATTGCTTTGGTGCGAACATGGTTTTTAGTATTGATGGATGATTTCGATTATTGTACCATGATAAACGCTTCTCGGACCCTACTAGCCTTTCTAGGGGGTCAACGGGTTCGGGGGCACTTTTGCCGGATTTATCTCGGCAAAATGGTTTTCATTGCCGGATCGTCTAATGGCCCGCCTCGGCGAACCAAAGGTGAGACGGGTAGGA
>CAZRNY010000017.1:13933-16311 GCA_964601595.1 uncultured Candidatus Saccharibacteria bacterium
GCAGCCAACACGTGCGCCCAATATTGTCAAGGGAATCGAGCGCTCGAAATAGATGACTTATGACTAAAATTGGCATCTCAGCGATTATATTCGACATGGACGGAGTCATCTCTGATACCGAAAAAATACACGCAAAAATCGAATCGCATTTACTTGAAAAGTACGATATTAATATCTCTCCAGAAGAAATAACTAAACGATACGCCGGAATAAAATTTAACCGGATGCTCGCCGAGATAGCGGATAAACACCCTATTCACCATAATTTAGATAAAATAGTCTGTGAGAAATGGGAGCTTATGGAATCTATCGATTATGAAATTAGACCAATCGAGGGAGTTATTGAGCTTATAAAAATGCTTTACAGAGCTGACTTTAAGCTGGCTGTAGCATCGTCATCTAATTACTCATATGTCGTAAGCATCATCGATAAATTGGATATTAGAAAATATTTTACTTCTCTGATTGGAGGAGACATGGTCACTAACGGAAAACCGGATCCGGAGATATTTATATTGGCGGCAGAAAAAATGGAAGTTAATCCCAAAAATTGCCTGGTTATAGAAGACGGAATAAGCGGGATGAAGGCTGCAAAATCAGCAAACATGCGATGTGTCGGATTAGTTAGTTCTAAGGTAGGCGCATACCCAACAAAGAATCTAGTCTTGTCTTTAAGTGAAATAAGTTTTTCTTATTTAAAAAAGTTATCCTCGATATAATTTTACCTATTCATATTTTAGTAATATATCTAACGCTTCACAATCTGTATATTTTTTTAATATCTTTGCATTCGGAATAACACAATGTCCCCCGATAATTCCTTCTGGCGGAGTTAGGACAGGCCTAATAAATTTAGACTCGCCCATTTTTGCATATCCTTCATTGTATGTTTTATTAAACTCAGTGACAGCGCCTCCAAAGTCAATTCCAAACTTATTACACATATTCTTCATTTCTCCATGCCACGCAATACACATGCCGTAATAAGTCGTATCCAAAAGTTTTCCAACCTCAGTCGTCATCGAAGAAAAAACTTTTTTTGTTTTAATTCCAATACTCCTAAGATGACTCTCGGCTAATATTCCCGCTCCCTCATCGTCGTATCCGACATATTTGACGAATATTTTTATGCTTTTATGAAGATGCGGATGCTTACCCCTAACAGGGCTATGCACCACGCGCCCAAAGAATTTATCGGAAAGTTTTCTGGTAGTTCCAGGAGCCACAGTGGAATGGATTATCGTCAATCCAGGATTTATAGCACCTATCTCTTTTTCTAATATTTCGACAAATCTATCACTCCACGGAATACAGACATGTAAAATTTCGACACCGTTAAGTCCATCATCTCTATTAAGATCCTTAATAAGCGGTCTTTTATAAAACTTTGCAATCGCACACCCTATCTCTCCATAACCAAGTATTCCAATTAGCGGCTTTCCTCTGCTGATTTTGAACATTTTTGTATTAGAATTTAATTTCCCGACAAAAACCTCAGATAAAACAAGCTATAACTACCCGATTAGACAAAATCGCCTAAAAATGTTAAACAAGGACATTGTGGCACACAACACGCCAAGCAACAAATGCCGAAAAATATAGACTTTAACTCTAATATTAAGATCGGTGAACACTTAGCAGAACCGCTAATTAATAGCCTCGAAGAAAATGATCTTTTTATTTTCTCTCCGACATCAAGAAGTCTGATTGATAAAAACTTGAAGATTAAGGCTACTTCACTAGACTCCACAGACGTCGGTATTAATAAGGAAGCACTCAATTCATTCATAAAGAATGAAGAATTCAAAAAAATAGTAAGTCTGGGGAACGGCAGAACGACGGATGCAGCTAAATATATAGCTTACTCCACCAACTCCGAACTTATTTCAATACCAACCGCCCTAACCACGAACGTTTTTTTCACTAATAAATCATGCCTATTGGAAGACGGGCTTAAAAAGACCTTTCGATCAAAGATCCCAGACACCCTATTAATAGACCTTGAAATACTAGATAAGGTTCCGTTTAAATATAATCTTTTTGGATTGTGTGATGTTCTTTCCATTCATACAGCCTTGCGCGACTGGGATTTTTCACTTACTAGCGACAAGCCAGAAAAAATAGATACCTTTATATATGAAATGGCCAGCTTTACGCTACAGCAACTAATATCTAATCGAAAAAATATCACAAAAATTAATCCCGAAAGCCTTGAAATAATAACCAGGCTCTTGATGCTCGCTGGGTATATTACGAACATCGCCGGTTGCGGAAGACCAGAAAGTGGGTCGGAACACATAATCGCCTCCTTTCTGGAAAAAAATATTGATACATCTCACGCAGTCTCTGTCATTGCTGGAATGTTAATAACAATGAGG
>CAZRNY010000018.1:0-15572 GCA_964601595.1 uncultured Candidatus Saccharibacteria bacterium
ATTGAATTATAGCAATAAGCGAAAGATCGGTTCGATTGACCGGACAGAAAATAAGCATTTAGAATACCTTATTCTCATGTCGGATAACCGCTATCTCTCGGAAAAATATATCGAGAAGCTAAGGAAAGAGCTCTTTTTTCTGGAAATAGAACGTCTCCAAGAGATAGGCGAAAAGATAAAAGAATGCGTCGAATACGGCGATCTTCCTGAAAATTCGGAATATGACACCATCAAGGAAGAACAGCAGATAGTCCGGCTGCGTATCAAGGAGATAAGAAGTCTTATCGCCTCCGCGATTCCAATAAGCAAGATTCCATCCGGAACGATATCGATAGGTTCGTCGATCATCCTGATTTCCGATGATGAACTGGTCAGGATAATGATCGTAGACAAGGAAGAAGCGCGCCCCGGAGAATCGCTTATATCTCATTGCTCCCCGCTTGGATCATCGCTGATCGGGAAGAAGGCTGGCGAGACAGTAGAAGTAAAGGCTCCTAAAGGAGTGATCTATTATAAAATAATCTCCGTCTTTTAGTACGGAGATTATTCTTTCTATTTCATTCCTAGGTGAGCTTTCAGGATGGGAAGAATCAGGCTGAAGAAAGCGCTTGGATCTTCCTCTATTTTCTTTTTCAGATCCTCTTTCTTGATCCAGTGTATATTTCGGGTCTCTTCGACGTTCTCCCTGAGATTTCCTCCGATATATTTAGCGAGGAAAGCGATCGCCATATAGCTTCTTCCTCCGTACAGCTGCTGAGCGCAATAATGAGGATTATAGACAGCAACGACGTCTCCTCTCTCATCTTCCATACTCCCATCGTTCAGAGGCAGCTCGTTCGGCACTATCTCGACGATCGCTCCCGTTTCTTCCTCAACCTCTCTTACCGCTGCCTCTTGAGCTAGCTCATACTTCTTGATGAGTCCCGAAGGGATCTCTATCGTCCCCGTATACTTCGGATCTATCGTCGGCTTATATCTCGTCTGGATAAGTATCTCATCACCTTTCTCGATGATGACGGATACAACCGGAATACTGATCGAAAGATCGTCAAAATTGACATAGCTGTTCTGAGCACCGAAATAAAATCCGTTCTTCTTTAAGAAATCATAGAGCATTGGACAATTCTGATATATGTCATCTTTGAGACTGATTATATCGTTCGGCAGATTAAGATCATTTTTCAGCTTCAATATATAGCTTTCATCCTGTCCGCAATTAGCCTTCAGGTCGTCAAAGGAAGTTGGAGTGCTCCATCTCACACCCTCAAAGATAGAGCTATCGTATGGCCCTTTTACTCCTATGAGATATATTCCGCCATTAACCTCAGGACCGAGGACAAAGTCCTTCTTATCCATCCAGGCAAAGCTAGAAATGATGTCCTCCGCTGAGATGAAAGGGATATCCATCGGGACAAGCACCGCTTTCTTATAGCCGCACCTGCATAAAAGCTCGCTGAATACGTTATGGAATTTACCGGACTGGGTATCGCTCGGCTCTACGACAAAGCCGTTTATCGAGAAGTTCTTCTGGAACCACGCGACGTCTTCTTTCGTATCAGTCGCAACTACTATGTCGTAATAATCCGAATGACCTATCCTGTTCACGAGATCCGCTAGGCAAGTTTTGGCGAATTCATAAGCGAACTGCACCGATGTCTCTTCGGCTATTCTCGTCTTCACATGTCCCGGAATGGGCTGTTTCGCGAAGATTACAACTATGTTTTCTTTTGCTTTATTCATTTTTCCAAGTTTTCTTATCAAGCCCCGGCATCGTTTTCAAGAATCTTCTCGATTCGAGAATCGCTTCCGCAACCTTCTCGTCATCGTGGTCACGTGTCGCCTCGGCGATCGGGATAATGAAAGGATCTATATGGCAAGGCTTTATGTTCATGGACGGATCAACGAACACTTCGTTCGACATATAGCAGTTACGGCAGACATCTTCTTCGCCGCATCCTATCTCTATCAGTACGCCCGTAGTCTCCTTATAGGAAAATCGTTGGAAAGGAAGATATCCTGTCTGTCCCCTGAAGCTCGCATCGCCTTCCTGTCTGATGCATCCGATATCCTCAAGCCGCCTCTTCATCTCGTCTATATGGATTGCCGTCTCTATCTGATTTTCGGTTATCGGTTCGAAATTAAGGAACTTAAACTTGGCATTATATCTGCTGCAAAGATCGAGAAAAGCCGTTATATCATGATCGGAATCGTTCAATCCTCTTATCGGTACGTATTTCAGCTCAAGCTTCGCGTTTGATTCGTCTGAAGAGAATCTTTCGATATTCTTCATCACGTTCTCGAATTGCGCAGGCGTTCCTCCTGTTATCTTATTCCACGTCTCTAATTCTGCGGCATGGATAGAAATAGCGATCTTCGTAAACTTATCCGCGATGATCCGCGAAACCTGATCGGTTATAAGTGCGCCGTTCGTATGGAAGAAAAGCTCCTTAAATACCCCCTTCGGTATGGAAGAGAGTATTTCAGGAAGATCGGGATGAAGCGTCGGATCGCCTCCGGTCAGAGAAAGCTTCTTTAGTCCCTTTCCAGCCATCATGGATATGAGCTCCTTTACGAGTTCCTTATCCGCGTGGCGGATATTCCTTTCGCAAGCTGGCATACCTTCATTCGAACAGAAAAAACAGTGCAGATTGCAGTAATCCGTTATCGAGATCCTCAAAGGGAAATTATCTAGGCAATTATCTAGCTTGATATCCTCCATTGTTATCTTATTTTTCTCTTCCCCAATTGCTTACTCCGAGTCCGGGTTGGAGCATCAGGTATTCCCTTGAAGCCCTAAAGATATCGAACACCATTCCGAAATCATTCCTTTCGATCGCGTACGTAAGATCAAACCTCGTATCAAGGACGGAACAGGGCTTGAAATACAATCCCTCTCCGGCCCCTCTTGGCTTTATGAAAGCGCAAAGGAAATCGTAACAGCTCGCACATACAGCCGACCTGCCGCAGCCGAATATGCTGTGTAATCCCGGAGGAGCACTCTTATAGGTAAAGTTCACTCCAGGAATATACTTATCAGGATCAGCTACCTCTTCAGGATTCCAGTCTGTCTCACAGCCGAGAGATATGAGCCTCTTGAATAGGTCCTCTCTCTTCAGGACCAATCTTTCCTGTTCTTCGGATTGCGGTTCGAACTCCAGGAATTTCGGATGAAAGCCGCTTCTCTCGCATAGATCAAGGAAAGAAAAAAGTTCTTCAGGACTATCGTTTACCCCTTTTACGATTACGCTTTTCAGGAATACCTTATGCCCTATCCCGGCCTTAGCGAGATAAGCGATATTTTCCATTATCGAGTCGAACTGCTTTCTCGCTATTTCATCATTGAAATTTTCTCCGAGGCATATCTTCTTCCAAGTTTCGAAATTAGCGGAATGCAACGATATCCCTATTCTCGAAAAATTATTTTTGATCCTGTCTATGAGTTCAGGATAAAGGCGTATTCCGTTTGTATGGAGAGAAAATCTGATATCAGGAAACTTCTTAGTCCAGTCGATAAGCCTGTATTCCTTATTGACGAAATCAGGATGAAGCGTCGGTTCTCCTCCACTTAAGTCTATGGATTTTATCGGCGTATTCTCTATAAAAAGTTCAAAAAGCTTTATGAGCTGATCGAGATTCATGAATTCCATTCCTTTCGAACATTCTCCCCCTTCGTTAGAACAGAAAAAGCAGCTGAGATTGCACTGCATCGTAAGAGCGGCTCGAAGCCTCAGGTGATCGAGTAGTCCCGTCGCCTGTTCTTCGCTCAGGTGTCTTTCGCCCTGCCTTACGAGAGAACATCCAGCACGGTCGATATAGCCGCCGGATTTATTCTTCTGGACAGTTGCCTCTGCCTCTATCTTCGCCTTATCTGTTATTTTTTCCGGCATTTTACTGAAGTACTATATTATCGGAAGTCCTTCTTGGCAATAAAAAAATCGGGCTTAAAAGCCCGATTCAGACAAAAAGTCTGCTTCTCAAAATAGAAACAATTTCATCTGCCTTGCCGTCCAGATATAAAGATCTTTCTTCCGCGGAAACGTGATGTATGGTAATTGATTCCCGAATAACATCCTTACCGTCCAGATCCCCGACAAATTCTTTTGCTCTGTCATAAGCCTTGATTCTCTTATGGATAGATTCAAGGCTATTCGGGTCTCCTTTATCAAGGGATTCTTTGGTAAGGAGGTTATTAAGAAGAGAATTCGGTTCTGCGCCGATAAATACCCTCAACCGCGGTTTTATTCCGCCAGTAAGAAATTCTGTCGTAATCGATTCCATCGTTGCAAGAATCAACTCCTCATCCCCTTGATCAATAACAAAAGCAAGCGCTCTTATTTCCGAAGAATCGAGAATAACTATCTCTCCTTTTGCTAGCATGGGGAAAACAAAATCACGATAGTTAGCCGCCATCGTCTTTAAGAAAAAACGATTATGGTCAGAATGCGATCCACCTCCCGCTGTAAGCCACTTACGAAACTCATCTTCAATTATCTTCGAACTTTCGCATAGTCCGAAATAGGAAGGCTTGATAACCTGAGCTCCTATCTTTTTGCCAACTATATTAGCAAGCGAACTCTTGCCGGAGCCGTCCGGCGCATCGATTGAAACAAGATTCTGAAAAACCATCATCTTGATTCACCTCCCTTTACTAGATATTTACTTCGAAAGCCTTTTCTGATTCCGATGGCCGAAATATTTTTTCAATTTTCAGCTTCGTATCATTCATCTTTCGCTCTTCCCCCTTCTTTGCACCGCGTATCGCGATACCTAAGGGACTTTGAGCGGAAACACCAATCCTTTTTTCCATATCGTACATTCCGGGTAGATTGTATCCGACGAATACGATACCTATCTGGCTTCCGTCAGGATAGAAGATTATTGCTCCGCTTCCGATATCGATGACGCTATCCTGTTCTTCCGGAATGATTATCTGTGCCTTTGTGCGCATATCATCCCAGTCTTTCCAAATCTTGTATTTTTGAGCCTCTTCAGCGATTCCGTTCTTAAAGTTTTCATCATGCCAAGTATCTTGCCCAGCACCCGCCTCGGCTCTGTCTTTCGTAGCATCATCAAGATCCTTTTTCGCAGTGAGAATAATCTGTTCGAGGAAATCTGCTTCTTTCCTTGTAAGAATATACCCATACACGCTCCGTGCTCCTTTCTTGAGTTGTTGATGTACTATATACTTCCAATCAAGAATTATCATTATTACTAACAAACGTCAAATGAAGAACACCGAAATAGAGATAAAGCTCCTTTTCAAAAATAAGGCGAAAATAGTATCCTCTCTCCCGAAAGCAAAGCTCATAAAGACGAAAACCGTCCATGATGTCTATTACGGTCTTGGTCATTCCGACATGAGCAACTCCAATCAGCTAGTAAGAGTCCGTAATATGGACGGGATAAAGACCGAGCTTACATATAAGGGAAAGACTCAGGATATCAATAATGTCTGGAAAAGAAAGGAAATAAATATTGATCTTCCCGAAAGCAAGAAGATCCAGGAAGTCTTGAATCTCTTGGGTTTCAATAAGATATCCGAATATAAGAGCAAGAAGGAATATTGGCAATACGGCAAACAGGAGATATCTTTCGCCTACTTCACTCTTCCTGCAAAGCTGACTTTCATGGAGATAGAGGGGCCTTCGCGCAAGGGCATCGAAGATACTGTTAAGAAGATAAGGTCATACGTTGAGGAAAAGAGCCAAGAAGAACTTTTCTCTGTGTTCGATAAGGCAAGAGGAGTTAAAAAATAGATTTGATCTGAAGCAGCCATCTCGGCTGCTTTTTTTGCAAAATAGAAAACCCGCCTCCTGTTATATGGCAGGCTTGTCGAATATATCGAACGAATAGACTTCTATGACTTCCGTTTTCTCAAGCAGTTTTTTTGGAATGGACCGAGATATGCTTTGGCATATATTTTTTCCCCTTAATACTGGCATGAGCCAATCCTCATCAAGTTAAAGCCTATAACCGGACATTATGTCGGCAACGACGCAGTTCAGCAGATAATAGCAGCAAAGAAGATGTATAACTGCGAAGAAGCCATGGTCATATCTACCAGCGACTACTCGCGAGAAGCGGAGGCGCTAGCTAAAGCTAACGGGGTAATGCTTGTCGGCAAAAAAAGAGCTTGTTTCTGAACTAAGGAGTCATCTTAAAGAAAATTGGCAATAAAGAGTTACAATTCATTCATGAAGAAGCGTCCTATATTTATCGCTGCTGCAGTAATAATTACTATTTTTGTAGCTGTTTGGATTGCTTCGCTTTCAAAAACTCACGCCCCCTCTATTCCTGTCGTCTTCGATCCCATGAATGCCTCATACGATCTTGATGGCAAAATAGTCTCTTTTATAGACGGACATTCTGAAAAAGAAGCCGTTCCCGGATCAGCCGCAAAGATAGAGACCTCCATCTTCGGCGAACCGGCACGAGGAGACTTGGATGCTGACGGAGACGAAGACGCCGCTCTTATGATCATCGAAAATCCCGGAGGCACTGGAACTTTTTTCTATGTTTCCGTAGCAATTAACGATTCTACAGGAACGATAGGTATTGATTCTGTCTTCTTGGGTGATAGGGTTATTCCGCAAAATATCAGTATCATTAACGGCGAGATCGTCGTTAATTACACGGTGAGAGAAAAAGGTGAACCATTTTCCGCAGAGCCGACTGTTGATGCGACAACCAGAATCATTCTCGTAAACGGAAAACTTAAGATAAAATATTAGCAGCGTGTATTTTCTCTACATCATCGAATGCGCTGATCAGAGCCTCTATACCGGCATCACTACTGATATAGGAAGAAGGTTCAAAGAACATTGTTCTGGTAAGGGGTCTAAATACGCCGCCGCAAAACAACCGATAAGAATCGTTTATTCGGAAGAACATCCTTCTCGCAGCGAAGCGTCAAAGCGTGAGGCGGAAATAAAATCTTGGCCGAAAAAGAAGAAGCTGGAGCTGATAGAGAGATAATCGCCGCTTGCCTTTCCATTATTCATCCGTATAGCCTAAGAAATAGATGTCATCCTTAAAGGACGAACAGAATACGCAAATAGGAAAACTCGTAAGCGATTATCTTAAAGGAGATAACCGCGCTTTTGATTCTATCGTATCGTTATATCTCCCCTCGGTATATGCTTTTCTCTTTCGCTTTATCGGTAACAGACAGGACGCCGAAGATATCTCTCAGGAATCATTTATCAAAGCCTGGGATAATATCAGGCGATTCAAGAAAGGAAGCAGCTTCAAGGCTTGGATTCTCGAGATAGCCAGAAATTCGGCTATCGACCTGATGAGGAAAAGAAAAGATCCCTCTTTCTCGGATATCGAGACAGGTACCGACAGCTTCGCTGAAATCATCATTTCCGACTCCCCTCTCCCTGATGAGCTATTCAGTAAGTCTGAGGATAAGGCTCGGTTCGACAAGCTAATTATGAAACTTCCCCTTATATACCGCGAGATAATCGCCCTCCACTACGGCGAAGAACTCTCTTTACAAGAGATATCAGTGCTTATCGCTAAACCTTTAAATACCGTAAAAAGCCGTAATCAACGGGCCATCAAGATGCTCGCGAAGGAGTTAAAAAACCAGATCGAATGAGGATTTTCGTGGATTATGCACCTTTTTCATCTATAATCCGTATATATAGACATGAGAGCGATTGACGATATCGAGGTCCCTAAAGGCCTCGAGTCAAAAATAGTCGGCAGAATAAGAAAGAAAGAAATGAAACTAGCAAGAAAAAAGCTGGTCTTTTTCGGGTTGATATCCGGAACGTTCCTGATTCTCTCTTTGCCAGCGGCAAAGATGATCGGAGAATCGTTCTCCTCTTCCGGATTCTTCCGCTATTTCTCCCTCATCTTTTCAGACGGAGGAGTAGTCTTTTCGTTCATGAACGACTTCAGCTCTCTCCTTGCTGAATCATTCCCTGCTTTCGAATCAGCAATCTTCCTTTCGGTTGTCTTTGCTATTTTCTGGTCACTTGGCGAGACTATAAAAAACATAAAAGAAGCTTTCCCTCGCTTCAGAACAAAACACGCATAATAAGATGGAAAAAAAAAATTTAAAATCAAAGATATTCAAGGGGATCCTTATTAGTATAGGCACAGTAACGATCATACTTCTGATATTCCTCGCCGGCTCGACCGTTGGATACCGGAAAGCTGCTTTCTCCTATAAGTTCGGAGATAACTATCACAACATCTTTGATGGACATCGTCCGAAAAGCATGGATATCGGTCTTCCTCCGAGAGATCTCTCAACCGGCCATGGCGCGATCGGATCGATTATAAAAATAGATCTTCCGAATATTGCCGTAGAAACTCCTGATGGAGTAGAAAGGGCTATCACAATCAGAGACAAGACCATCATCAAGAAATTTAGAGAAGACATTCAAGCTTCCTCTCTTAAAATAAACGACTTTATAGTCATCATGGGTACGCCGAATAATTTAGGTGTCATTGAAGCTAATCTCATCAGAATTACATCTAATCCTAAAGGGGTAGAAGTAAATCGATAAAAATATGAACACCGCTATAAGCGGAGTCAGATTATGGTTTTCTAAAAATAAGAAGCTGAAGCTGATAGCGAGATAATCGCCCTCCACTACGGCGAAGAACTCTCTTTACAAGAGATATCAGTGCTTATCGCTAAACCTTTAAATACCGTAAAAAGCCGTAATCAACGGGCCATCAAGATGCTCGCGAAGGAGCTAAAAAACCAGATCGAATGAGGATTTTCGTGGATTATGCACCTTTTTCTATCTATAATTCGTATATATAAAAAGGAAACAAAACTAGCAATAAAGAAGCTCATCTTCTTCTTGCCCGCCATAATATCTCCGATTCTCGCTGAATCGGTCATACTTACATTCATCGGCGGGTTTGTAGATATTTGCTCTCGGCTGTACCGTTTTCCTTCTATTGTCTTATTTTGGCGTGACAAAGACAGCGATATCGATTCCTTCGATATTCCTCGCTTTCGGCGTCTCTGCCGTGATAAGAATAGTCTTCAGCTATTATCCTGCTCGTCGTGCCGGATCGCTGAATCCGATAGATGCATTGAGTGAGATACGAATAAATAAATAAAAACAAAACAAAAATGAAAGAGATACAGAAGATTATAATAGTTTCCGCTGTTTCGATTATAGTAGCAGGAACTGCCGGTTTCTTTATCGGAAAACATGCAGGCGGTTTCGGTCCGCGGATGGGAAACGGTTTTCCCGTAGGCGACAGCTGTGAAAAGCATATGTCCGGAAATATCGATGGATCAGGAAAGAAAGGAGGAAAGATGAAAAATGGCTCAGTAACCTCAGGAGAGGTCATATCTAAAGACGATAACGGCTTTGTGATAAAGCTGCAAAATGGAGAGTCGAAGACAGTAATAACTGGAGAAGAATTATCGGTATCCAAGTCCGTTTCCGGAACGACTGAAGACATATCTATTGGAAAGACCGTCTTCGTTAAAGGAGCGACAAAAACCGACGGAAGCATTGAGGCAGAATTAGTCAATATCAAGCAGTGCGACGAGCACGAAGATAGATAATACTGCTTCTATTTAAAAAGAGCGCGATCAGCGCTCTTTTTTTTGATATCGTTTCTTATCAATAATCAAATTCTTTCTTTGCGAGATAGTATATGAATAGCCTTCTCAAAGAATCCTTGATAAATAGCTCCCTTCCTCTTATCGCTTCTCCTAGATATCTCTCAACCGGCGACTCTTTTGAAATGATGTAATCCCTTACATGATCAGAGAGACTTATGTTCTTTTCTATTATCTGCTGATGGAATCTTGGCAATATGAATCCGTATGATTTCTGCGAAAGCAATTCTTGATCATTATTAACAATAGAAGCGAAGCAGAAGATTTCGTATTTCCCGCCGTCGATTGGATTATATCCAACCTCTATCCCGAGACCGACATTCGCTTCCGGCACAGCACATAACGCCGTTACAGCTCTATTAACCGATCCGGTCATTGTTTCATCTTCGGTCATCGGCTGTTCCGACACACCGCTATCCGTTTTGACAGAGATTATGCAAGCAGTAAATCCAAGTTCGGAGATTACTTCTTCCAAATATTTTATCTTTTGATCAGAAGTAGTTCCGAGAGCGATGTTTATATTCTCCACAAGAAGATTTTATCAGACTGATCCTATCTCTGCATATCGCAAAATGATCAGGACAAATAGTAAAAAGGACCGCTTTGTCTGCGGCCCTTTGCCTCATATCATGCCCACCCACATAACAAATAATATATTCTTGATTGATTGCATGTTAGTAACGCTAATCAATCCTAGTCATCAAATGGAAATCGGCCCTCCTTTTCTCGAATACACTTTAATATAAGCCTTTGTATAGCCAAAAACGGTCCTCAGGAGGCCTTTTTTATTAAACCTTCGTGTAGAGCTCTTAACCGTGAAATCAGGCCTATATATCGATTTTGCTCCCGAACGGCTTATCCTTATTGCCGTATCACTGTCATCTCCCCAGAAAGTAAGAGCTGTATCAAATCCTCCTATTTTCTCGAGTATCTCTCTTTTTATAACCATATTACCTCCGAGAGCAGCTACTCCTCTCTCTCCGAAAAAAGCTCCTATCACATGCGCTCCTATCGGTATCACTATGCTCTGATAGAAGGTCGATACAATCTTGAAAGGGATCCCTGACTCTGGATATTCATAAGGACCGGAAAGTATTCCGGCCTTCGGATTTTTTTCGAATATAGCACAAGCCCTAGTCAGCCAGTTAGATGGAGGTGCATTATCGGCATCCAAAAATGCCACAAGCTTTCCTTCCGCGCTTTCGAAACCCTTCTGTCTCGCAAAATTAGTCCCCTTATTCGGCTGAAATACGACCTTATCCGCTCCTGCTGCCCTTGCCGCCTCAGAAGTCCCATCAGTTGATCCATTATCCGAGACGATTATCTCGAAATCTTCTCGATTCATATCCTGCTTCTTGAGTCTCTCTATGGCCGCCCTTATGGTCTTTTCCTCGTTCAGGGCGGGTATCACTACGGATATCTTCTTCATTTATTGGCTATATTATACCCTCAGAAAGACGATTTTGTCTCATTCTCTTGACACTATTTTTAAAATATTGTAATCTCTTTAAAGCAAGTTTCTCCTACTTTTTAAGGGACGGCTGGCCCTTATTTTTAGCCTGAGATATGTAGTCGCCTTGCCTCAATCTTTGCCTTAAGACTACGATAGCATCCGAAACGTTTCTATCTATTAAAGATAAAAACGAATGGTTGCTCTTCATCCGGATTCGGGTGAAGGATGGCGCTAATATCCCGCCGCTAGGTCAGGATATTTAAAGAAGGCGGCGACAGGCATATCGTTTTGCTTTCCCTCAAAAAATGTATAGATCAAGATTCAATAGCCGTCCCTCTTCGGGACGCAGGTTTTCGGGGGGTTACGGTAATCGCGGTTCTCGCGGTGCCGCTAAGCTCGACTACAGGAAGTTCATAAACAAGGCCGCTCCCGTTGAGGAGACCGAAGCCTTCGTTCCTGAAAATTCCTTTACCGATTTCGCGATAAAGGCGGAACTCAAAGAAAACATCATAGCGAGAAAATATACTTCTCCTACTCCGATTCAGGACAAATCAATTCCCATCATTCTTGAAGGAAGAGATATCGTCGGAATCGCAAACACTGGAACCGGAAAGACTGCCGCTTTCCTTATTCCTCTCATAGATAAGATCTTGAAGGATAGGAAGGAAAAGGTCCTCATCATGGTTCCTACCAGAGAACTCGCAATCCAGATAAATGAGGAGCTCCGCGAATTCGTTCCCGGACTCGGAATCTATTCTGCTTGTTGCGTTGGAGGCGCTCCTATCGGCAGACAAATTGCCGACCTGAGACGCAGACACAACTTTGTTATCGGCACTCCTGGCCGTTTGAAGGATCTTATGGAACGTAAGTTTCTCGATCTCGGAAACACCAAGACTGTCGTTCTCGACGAAGCTGATCGCATGCTTGATATGGGATTCATCGACGATATGAGGTTCATGTTGGCGAAGATGTCCGATAAGAAGCACACTCTTTTCTTCTCGGCTACTCTTTCGAGAGAAATCGAGAATCTCATCTCTACCTTCCTTAAAGATCCTGTAAGGATCACTGTGAAGACTAGAGACACCGCTGCTTGCGTCGACCAGGACGTTGTCCGCGTCGGCAGAGAGGATAGTAAGATCGAAGTACTTCACAACCTTCTTATCTCCACTGAACTTTCCAAGGTTCTTATCTTCGGAAAGACCAAGCATGGTGTTGAGAATCTTTCCGTTTCTCTTTCACAGAGAGGCTTCAAAGTGGAATCTATCCACGGCGATAAGCCCCACTCAAGGAGACAGAAGGCTCTCAGCCTCTTCAAGGAAAACCGCATCCAAGCCCTCATCGCTACTGACGTAGCCGCGAGAGGTCTCGATATTCCCGGAGTTACTCATGTCATTAACTATGACCTTCCCGCCACCTACGAAGATTATGTTCATAGGATCGGTAGGACCGGAAGAGCCGGACACGCCGGAAAAGCGCTTACCTTTATCGAGGCATACTAAGCCTTGCTGAAAAAAAGACACCCTTAACCTGGGTGTCTTTTTTTAATTCCTAAATTAAGCGTCTATAATTCATATACATAGTAATCCTTATAAAAAAGGATTGAATATCTCATAAAAATGGATCAACCTTTATCAGAAGTCGCTTCGCCTAAAAAATGCATCTATTGCGGTACCCTTCTTCCTGAAGGAGCTAGCTTCTGCCCGAAGTGTGGCAAGGAGACAAGAATGAAGCCGATTTCTCTCTGGTCGGCTGTTCTCGCGATCATCGTAAGTATATTTCTCGCACCATTCGGTCTGATATTCGCTATAAAATACCTTAAGCGTCCAGAACGTGTCGCGAGATGGCTCGGAATATCCTGCATAGTTCTCACTACTGTTTCTATAATCTTGACTCTCGTCGTCGCGAAAGGTTTTATCTCAACTTACTACGGGTCGCTTGATTCCCTTAATAATCCTCCTTACTAAAAAGATGATCTCAACAATTGCTTATTTCTTGATACTCGGAAAACCGCTTGTCTTCTGGTTTGGCATAATAACTCTAATCTCTTTCTTATCTACGGCTTTAATCGGTCTCATGAGGGTGAAAGGCATAAAGATGATTCCTTTCAAGTATCATCCGATCATGGCGATAATTTCCTTATCGCTTGCCTTGATTCACGGATTATTCACCTTGTCCGCCTACTTCTAGATAATGAGCCTTAAATATAATCACGATATCTAAGGACCGGATGCCTTCCTCGAAAGGAATATCAGTATTGCGAAAAAAGGGAAAGCGATCGATCTCGGTTCCGGTATCGGCGCTAATTCCGTATTTCTATCAGATAACGGATTTTCCGTTACCGCAGTAGATAAGGATAATGCTCCTCTTATCAAGGATGAAAGAGTCTCATTCATAAGCTGCGATCTCCGTGAGGATATTCCAGGAGAAGGATATTCCCTTGCGATCGCCATAGAGCTTTTCCTATTCCTCACTCGGGATGAGATAAGAAGCCTTATCCGTCGTCTTAAAGAGAAGATGACAGATGGAGGCATCTTCATGGTAACTATGTATTCCGTAAACGACGTCATGTACGAGTACCTCAAGAAGAAGAACGTCGAAGAACCGAAAAAGAATACCTTCAAGAACCGCCTCGGTCATTCTTACTCTTTCATGGAACCCGGCGAACTGGATAATATCCTTAAAGAAGCCGGATTTAAGATCGAGAAATCAGAAATAATCTCCTTCGAAGAAAAACATGATGATCCTCCCACCCCCCCTTCACCGGCACGAGATGGTGGCCGTGATAGGAAGGAATATCTGAATGTTATTTATTACAGCCTCCTGATGGCATGCCTTCCGTCGGATTACCATGCCTTACCCACTCTCCTTTGTCGCATATCCAGCCGTCTTCCTCTGAAAGGAAGCGGATATTTATTATCATGGCAGCTGCTATGAGTAATACGACGAGCACTATCCAAAAGGCGTTCGCTTTCTTAACTCCTCCCTTCATTCTAGCGATCATGAATATGATAGCGGAAACGGCGGCGACAAAGGCCGCAAGAGAGCTTATGAAAGCGAGGAATACAAACGCTATCGAGAATATTATAAGCAGGGTTTCCTTCTTTATCGGTTTCATTTTCTATATATCTAAGCTACTAAGGGAGATCTATCCCCGCTTCCCTATTCGGTTCCGCCAGATTATCTTCCGGCGCCCCCTTCGGTCTGTCGAAGTTTCCGCTCATGACGAGGTAGATGAATCCCGCAAGCAATAGTAATCCAACTGTAACCACAGCGAATATCCCCAGCTTTCTCTTGCTCATTGCTATCATTATAGAACATAAACGAAAAAGACCGCTTCCGCCTCCGCCAGCTGGCGGATTGCGAAAGCGGTCTTTTCTGTCCTAGCTATAAAAAATTCTTCCGAGCATCTCCTCGTAATCCCTCGAGCTGATATGCCAGACACCAGTCAGAACGGATCTTTAATATATAGAGAAAAAGTCGGTACAAGTTCGGGATTATCTTAAAACATCTCGAGAATAGATCTATCTATGGAACTTAATACATCTTCAACAGTCTAACTCCTGATTCCGCTCTCACTAAGACGAAATCATTCGCGGGACTATCTTATAAATGATTTTCATAAAAGGGAAAACTTGGATGCGACCTATCAGTCGCTTAAGTAAAGCTTATTAACGAATAATTAGTATGCTGTAAAAAAGCCTTTTTCTAATTTGATCCGTATTTGATAGCTAAAAAAAGAAGTCCTATAACGAGAATCAGAAGCGCCGTGTATATAAGCGGGTAATACTTTGTTCTGAATCTCTCCATATCCAGATTCTACCACTGGAAACGCCATTAGAGCTATAATGATATCCATGAAAGCAACGCAGATAGTCGTCCCAGTCGTTATTATCCTCGCGCTCGCAGCCGCCGGTACGCTAGCCTTTCTCTCCTTTACCGGAAAAGAAAGAACTGAAAAGAGACCTTCCTCTTTTGAAGAATGTGCCTCTATGGGTTATCCCGTCATGGAATCCTACCCGAGGCGTTGCACTACCCCTCTCGGTGGCAGTTTTACGGAAAGCATAGCCTTGGTAAGCGATGAACCAGTCGTGAATGGCATCATGAATGAGTCAGAAATAAAACTCCCTCTTACGATCGAAGGCTCCGCTCCTGGAACATGGTTCTTCGAGGCTTCCTTCCCCATCGTTATTACCGACTCTAAAGGTAGTGTTCTCGCCTCCTCTTATGCTTCCGCAAGATCCGATTGGATGACCGAATCCATGGTTCCCTTCTCTTCTGTGATAGACGGATCAGTTCTAGTTCCGACTGATGGCTTTATCGTATTAAAGAAGGATAATCCGTCCGGTCTTCCTGATCACGATAAATCTGTATCCATCCCCGTTAAGATCCTTGCATCGGAAGCGCAGTCGGAAATAAAGGTCTTCTTTGGAAAAGAAGGAAATGTCGACGATTGTTCGATTGTTCATGAAGTAACGAGAAAAATAACTAAAACAAAAGCAGTCGGAGCAGTAGCTA
>CAZRNY010000019.1:0-14338 GCA_964601595.1 uncultured Candidatus Saccharibacteria bacterium
GAGCAGACGCCTCTTAAGCGTAAGGTTCTGGGTTCGATTCCCAGGCGATCCACTTCATACTATCTTCCTATTTCGGAAGACATAGTCCCGCCCCTTGAGGACGGGCTACTCGTTCTCGCCCTCTAACCATGTAGAGGGATCCGAAAGCTTCCTTAATAGGAAAATAGTACTCATTGGATTTAATTTTCTAAAGGTAGTAATTCATTCGTTTGAATGAATTACTTTTTTGTTTTAATAGGGAGATTCCCAGGCTTCTTTAGAAGTGTTATTAATTATCCAATGCGCCTTTAGCTCAACTGGATAGAGCGTCTGGCTTCGAACCAGAAGGTTGTGGGTTCAAATCCTGCAGGGCGCACATTAAAAAACGGAAGATGAAAATATTAGCTCCGAACAATGTAATAGAAGTTCTTACTAAGCTCGAATCAGCGGGGTATTTAGCATACATAGTCGGGGGATGCGTTCGTGATTCTCTGATAGGAAGAAAACCTAAGGATTGGGATATCGCCACTTCGGCTAAGCCGCAAGAGATACAGGCTCTCTTTCCTGAGAGTGTCTACGAGAATTCTTTTGGAACGGTCGGCATAAAGCTTGACAGAGAAGATGGTACGACGGAAATAATCGAGGCGACTACTTTCAGAAAGGAAGCGAATTATTCCGATTCGAGGCATCCGGATCAGGTTACCTTTACCGACAAGATAGAAGAAGATCTTGGTAGAAGAGACTTTACGGTAAACGCTATGGCGGCTTGTCGCGCCGATAATAAAGATTGGGAGATAATCGATCCTTATGAGGGAATAGAGGATTTGAATAAGAAATCGATACGCGCGGTAGGAGATCCGAAAAAGAGATTCGGAGAAGACGCATTGCGTCTCATGAGGGCAGTCAGGTTTTCTGCCGAACTGGGGTTTGAGATAGAAGGGAATACGATGGCCGCGATAGCGGAGCTTTCCGATACTATATCGAAGATAGCAAATGAGAGGATCAAGGATGAATTATCCAAGATACTGATGAGCGACGATCACGCTGCTTGGGGAATAGAAATATTGCAGAAGCTAGGGCTTCTCAAATGGATAATCCCTGAACTTTGCGAAGGCGTGGGAGTCGGACAGAATAAGCATCATATATATACGGTCTGGGAGCATAACATGCGCGCTTTGGATTATGCGGCGAGAAACGGCGCTTCTTTAGAAGTCCGTATAGCGGCTCTTCTTCATGATGTTGGCAAGCCGAGGGTAAAGATGGGAGATGGTCCTAATTCCACTTTCCATAACCATGAGGTGGTCGGTGGAAAGATGACTAAGAAGATTCTTGAGAGGCTCTGTTTCCCAAAAAAGATAGTCGATCGCGCTTCTCATCTCGTAAGGCATCACCTTTTCTATTATAACGTCGGCGAAGTGACCGAAGCGGGAGTAAGGAGATTTATAAGAAGGGTGGGAGAGGATAGTATCGACGATCTAATGAAGATAAGAGAGGCGGACCGTATCGGTTCGGGTGTGCCGAAGGCGGTGCCTTATAAGAATAGGCATCTCCGTTTTATGATAGATAAGGTGAGAAGAGATCCTGTTGCGGCAAAGATGCTTGTTCTTCGGGGAGAAGACCTGATGGAACATCTGAATATCGCTCCGGGACCGAAGGTTGGCATGATACTTAATATCCTTCTTGAAGAAGTGCTTGATAATCCGTCCTTGAATGATAAGGAAAAGCTTAAGGATAGAGCTTCTCAGATAGCGTCTCTTAACGAGAAAGATCTTCGAGAATTATCAGAGAAGGCGAAGGGAAAGAAGGAAGAGTTCGAGGAAGGAATCGCCAAGGAAATAAAGAAGAAATATTCTGTTTAGACTGAAGGTATGAGTCGTAAGGTCTTGAGATATTTACCTTGTATCCGCTACGTTGTATTATCCTCTTCGTATCCGCAGAGGGAAACCCTGATGGATCGGAATTTGCGGGATGCGTTTTGAAAGAGTTAATGAAGATGTACCGGGCTGTAGTATACCGGTAGTACGTACGATTCGGGTTCGTAAAGACCGGGTTCGATTCCCGGCAGCCCGACAATCATTCGTTCATTCTTTTAAGACATCAGGTTCGACTCCTGATATTCCGACAATATCAAATAAAGAAAACGATGCTCTTCAAAGCGTATAGTTTATAATTACTGAAAGGCGAAGATGATATCCATATACAAGAGAAAAATATCCGACGAAGGCATAAGAAGGATATACAAGCCGGAGGATGGGATATGGGTTGTCGCGAATGAACCGACTGAAGTCGAGATAGAAAGTCTTGCTGAAGATTTTGATATCGATGACGGGCATCTTCGAGACGCTATAGATCCGTACGAGGTTCCTCGTATGGAAATTGAAGATTCGGGAACCTACATCTTCACAAGAGTTCCTGTTCAGGACGGAAAGACGATATATACCGTTCCGATCCTACTGCTCCTCTTTAAGAGAGGGTTAATGACTGTTTCTGGGGAGGATCTTCCTTTTATCGAGAAGATGGTTAAGAAAGACCATGGGCTTTATACGGAACAACATATAAGCCTATTCCTTAAGGTAATCGGAGAAAGCATATCTACTTACAACACGCTTCTTACTACTATAAGAAAGAAGGTGCGCGCAGTATCTTCTGATCTTGAGAATATCTCCAATACGGAAATAGCCCAGTTCATATATTTTGAAAATATATTGAATGATTTTCTTTCCGCACTCTTACCGACGCAGGCGATAATATCGGCGATCGCTTCGGGGAAGATTATCGAGCTTACGAAAGAAGAGAAAGAGGAGGCAGAAGACCTCTCTCTCAGCTATGGACAGGTAGTCGAGTCTACTAAATCCAGCCTGAAGACGATTGTTAATACGAGAGAAACGGCTTCGACGATCATGACTAATAACCTTAATAAGGTTATCAAGAGGCTTACTTCTCTTACGATCGTTCTTACCATACCGACGATGATAGCTAGCTTCTTCGGAATGAATGTCCAGGTTCCTCTGGCGGACCATCCGATGGGATTCTTCTTTGTAGCGGCAATCACGGTGATGCTTGCCGGAGTACTGCTCTATATATTCAATAGGAACGATTGGTTTTGATGTCTATCGGATTCATAAGAAAAAAAGAAAATTTCATCTGTGGGAACTGCGGTATACAGGTTACGGGAGACGGATATACAAATCACTGTCCCAAGTGCTTATGGAGCAAGCATGTCGATATCAATCCTGGCGATAGGGCTGCTGATTGCGGAGGGATTATGCGTCCTATCGGAACGGAATCGAAGAATGGAGAATGGAGAATCATCCATAAATGCGAGAAGTGTGGATATGAGAAGGCAAATAGGTTAAGTAAAAATGATGATATCAGCATCTTCTCGATGCTCTGATATTTTTCAAAAAAGCCCCGTATAACGGGGCTTTGTGTTTGTGATATAAGAAGACTATTTTTTCTTTGCAGTCTTTTTCGTAGCCTTCTTAGCTTTCTTTGCGGGCATTTCTTGGGGTGGTGGGTGACCTTTATCTTATAAATATAATTATATCAGCAAGGTCATGTGCATAACTTTCATTCGCCAAGGTGCCTCATAAAAAAATATAATCAGATTAGGCAATTCTGATCTGAAGATATCATTTCAGGGAGAAGGGATGTCCATTGAGGCGCAATGCCGTCGAGGAAAGGTCGGTTATCCTAAAATATAAATGAAAACTATAGCCTTAATACTTGTCATCGTAGGCGGAATAAACTGGGGACTCTATGGAGTACTTGGATTAGATCTCGTTAAGACTTTGTTCGGCGATATGAGCGTTGCGTCGAAACTGATCTATGTACTCATTGGTATCTCAGCCGTCTATATGATCTTCACTAATAAGATAACGAAGAAATAGCCGCTTCCGAACGGCGGCGGGAAAAAATCGCGCCGCCTGTCGGGAACAGCTTATATAAATGAAAGACAAAATCGAAGAAAAACCGATACTCAGGCATCTGACCAATTTCTGGACGCTACTCTTATATGGGCTGATAATCGCCGATGTTTTTTATACGGGAGCGCTGACTGACCTACTTGCTCCGGTGACCGCCATATATCTCGCTTTGCTCGCTGCCTATACGGGAGATAAGGAATTCGAGAGATGGAGCAAATTACATAGGGGAGATAAGTCGGGAGAGATATTCATATTCGTGTGGTCGATGCTTATGCTTGGCCTTTTCATCGCTGATATCTATTTCGGCCCCGCTTACAAGATTCCCGAAGAAGTGTCTTCTTCTTACATAGCGGTTCTTGGAATATTCGCCATAACAAGGAGATCGAAGATAGCATATATCGAAACTAAGAAGGCGAGATCAAAGAAGAAATGAACATAAAAAATTTTGACAGTTTAGCCACTAATCCTCTGAGGAATAAGGCACTTCTCATAGCGGATGCCGGAATAGAAGCGATTCTCCCTGAGAATGCGCTTAAGCAGTCGGTTTCTTTCGACGGATCCACTTTTACGGCAGGAAAGGAAAAGTTCGATATTTCCAAGTTTAGGAATATATATGTAGTCGGAATAGGAAAAGCTTCTTTTCAGGCGGCTAAATATATTGAAGGCATCTTGGGAAAGAGGATAGTCGAAGGAGCGATTATCGATGTTGCTGTAGGAAAGCTGAAGTATATAAGGAGTCATGAGGGCACTCACCCTTTTCCGACGGAAAAGAACATAGAGGCGACCAAGGATATAGTTTCCATACTCAATAAGGCGGAGAAAGATGATCTCGTAATAGCGATAATATCTGGAGGAGGATCATCACTTCTTTGTTTACCGAACAAACTCGTCTGTGCTGATCTTCAGAGGATAACAGATATACTCTTCAAGAGAGGAGCGAATATAAAGGAGATGAATACCGTTCGCAAGCATATCTCACAGATCCATGGTGGAAATATGGCAAAGCTCGCTTATCCTGCGACAGTTGTCGGGCTTATCTTTTCAGACATACCTTTTTCAGATCTTAGCTTCGTCGCTTCCGGCCCGACATATCTCGACAAGACATCAAAGGAAGACGCGGCGAGAGTGGCAAAGAAATATAAGCTAGGAAAACTTCCTTTATGCGAGACACCGAAGAGTGATAGATATTTCAAGAAAGTTAAGAATGTTTTGGTTCTTAGCAATAAGGTTGCTTTGAAGGCGATGAGAGTAAAGGCAAAAGAATTGGGATTCGAACCGATTGTCTGCGGATCATGCCTCAAAGGAGAGGCGAGGAAACTGGGCAAGACGCTGCTCGGGAAAGCTAAGAAAGGGCAAGCTTTCCTTAGTGGCGGAGAAACGACGGTCGTGATAAAGAAAAAAGGAAAGGGAGGAAGGAATCTCGAACTCGTCCTCGGAGCGCTTCCTTATTTAAAGAAGGGAGAAGTGATCATATCCGTCTCTTCCGATGGGAAGGATCATATAAAGGAAGCAGCTGGAGCGATCGGCGATATGCAACTTGTCGACCTGATGAAGAAGGCAGGCTACGATTCGGAGTTCTATCTTGATGAGAACAGATCGTTTGAATTCTTTACCGATCTGCAGGGAGTGATAGTTACCAATCAGACGGGAAGCAATGTTTCTGACCTGATGATAGTGGTAAAAGAATAAGGAGATATTAGAAAAATATCTTAACCGCTCAGAAATGGGCGGTTTTTTATTAACTAGTAACAAAGGCAAATAAAGTAATAGCCGGACCACTAGAAGAAGCACTGAAGATATCCGCAAAGAATCTTGATGCAAGCGGAATGAAATCTCTTGTGTCCCTTTTGCAGAGACTGAAGACGATCAATCTGACTGATATCCAACCTGTCGTTAAAAATGCCGATGATGTATTTCGCTTAGCGAAGTATTTCGAGAAGTATGGCGATGATGGAGTGAAGCTCGTTGAGAAAATGGCTAGGAAATTAAAAGATTTTCAACTGGTCATACGGGACGGTAATAATTTGTATGGGCTAAGCCATTCACTTAATAAACATTCATTAGATTGGTCAAAGATAGGCATTACTACTAAAGATGAGTTAAGAGAAGCTATCAATAAGTCCTTTAATAATGGGAAGAAAGTACTTTATGAACAGTATGACTCTTCCGGAAATTTTATTGGAAATCGTTTCGGATTTTATGATGAATATAGGAATATATTCATTGTGACTGAGGAAGGAGGACAACTGATCATGACTTTTATGCCGACTAATGGATGGGAATATGTAAAAAACCTTGAATATTTCTTCCAAATTTGATTAAGTGGGGTGGCATCATGTCTAGCGATTCATTGTTTAGAACCAAAGATCATTGGAATAAAGGAGAGAGCGATATATTTCGCGAATTGCTTTTGAGTGATTTTGGTATTTCTGAGTACGCTTCTTTCCACAAGACAGGAGAGGGAAAAGAACTACCTACGGGAATAGAAAGTTTCTCTGCTGCCATTCTTACGAAAGATGGATTAGTAAAGACGTACAATATCGAATGGGATCTGAATCGAGAAAATCCAGATGGTGGTAATGGATACTATATTTTAGTTCCAGAGAGTAGTTGGTCTGAAAGTGATTTTGGATCTGTCATGACTAGTTCTGAATACATCTCTGCTCGAGTTAAACTCGGCCTTCCGATCACTGCCGAACAACAGAAAATACTGGATACGAAATAGTTTTATCTTAACCGCTCAGAAATGAGCGGTTTTATTTGTTTACGTTATTTGAGCAGTATCGGTTCGAGATATTCGCCGCTTATCTCATCCTTAATGTTTGATAATAGGTACTCATTCCATAAACGCCATTTTTTGGCGAATATTTCTTGTTTATCGAAGAAGCGGTCGATGATGTTATAGAGCGTAACGTCGTAAGGAATTGTTTTTCTGAAAAGCTTTTCTTCAAAGAAGCTGACGATATTTATAGCGCCACTTTCTTTCTGTATCGATAGTTTGTGAAGTTCTTTATTGCCTCGGTAATTATCGCTTCCCATTAGACTCTTGTAGTTAAAATGATTCTTGAAAATATCTTGATTCATGATGGCGGCAGTAAGAGCCTCCTTAAAGTAGTGTTCGGCTGGATGAGGTAATACTTTTCCTGTTGCGTTTTCCCACTTCCTTAATTGTTCAAAAAATATGAAATGCGATATTTCATGTATCGCCGTGCATGATATAGATACTGATCTGAGAGGGGAGCCATCTTTTTTGCGAAAGATAATCGGATAGATAGAAAAATAAAAGCGTTTCTCTTCTATAGGACTAAAAGGAAGCAGTGTTAATATCGCCTCATATTCCTCTTTATGAATATCACTACTCATGATTATTCCTAGGGATTCTATTATATACTTGTCCCTCTCTAGTTCTTTAGATAGATCGGAAAATATGTTTTCTATTTGATCTTCATTTTTTTCATAAAGATAATTTATAACTTCCTCTATGGATTGTCCGCTGGCTATTTCTGGATAAGCCTTAAGGATGACAGCTTTTTTCCCTGGATAGTCAGGATGATCCATAAACCTTATAAATCTGCCGATATCTGCTTGCTTGTCTATACGGAGAGAAATGGTCATTTGACTGGATAATATTGTTGTGTCAATTTTAGACTAGTTAATTAATAGACTCAATAAGATTGAAAAAGGAGGTTGTATCTGTATGTACCGTTCTCTTGTTTCGCCGTTTATTGCGCAGATCGAGATCACGAACAGGTGTCCTAATAAATGTGTTCATTGCTACAACTATTGGCGTCATGAATACGAAGAGAAGAAATTCCCAAAGGACGATCTAGTAGGAGATGATCTTGATCTAATTCTTAGAAAGCTGGATGAAGAAAGGGTATTTTGCCTGGTAGTAACCGGAGGAGAGCCCTTGATGAATAAGGAGGGAATGTACCAGGTCCTTGATTTCGTCGAGAGAAGCGAGTTAATGACTGTTAACATTAATTCGTCTCTTATAGGTCTTACTAAAGATGATGTTCGCAAACTAAGCTTCTATAAGAAGCTGACTGGCATACTTACTTCGATATCATCATATGACCAAGAAGCTCATGATTTCATAGTTCAAAACAAAGGAGCTTTTCTTAAGACCGCCTCTGGTATGAAGATGCTCGTAGAAGCAGGCATTCCTGTCTCTGTTAATATGGTTGTCTCAAAGTTGAACAAGGATCATGTTGTTGAGACAGGAAGATTAGCAAAAGACTTCGGAGCTAAAGTCTTCAATGTTACCCGCGCTGTTAAACCGATCAATTGTCTCGATTTTGGTCAATATGCTCTTACTCCGGATGAAATGAGAAGTTGTCTATCTGACTTGGATAACGTAAAAAAACTCTCTATTCCGGTGGGGTCGCTTGGTGTATGCCCTCTCTGTCTCATAGAAAATCCAGTAGAACATAGTGTTATTGCTGGCAAAAGATGTTCTGCCGGAATCACTGCTATAGCAGTGTCGACAAACGGGGATGTAAGGCCATGTACTCATATCGATCTATCCTATGGAAATATACTAGAGGAAACACTCAATGAAGCTTGGCTTAGGATGGAAAAATGGCGTGATGGATCATTAATTTCTACAAAATGCAGGAAATGTAAGGTTCTTCCTTTCTGTGGCGGAGGATGCAGAGCTGACGCGTTTGTAAGTAACGGGAGTTATGATTCTGAAGATTCCCTAATGTCTTCTGAAAACCTAGATCCATTAATGAGCATTATTCAAAAGCCAAAGAGTACAGAAAGACCGACTATCGGAAGAAATCTGAAGCTTAATGATCGAATTAGATGGAGAAGAGAAGAGTTTGGTTCATCTGTATTTCTAAATAATAAGCACTTGGGGCTATTGGATGCAGCTTCGACAGAAGCACTCTTTACTATCGATAATCCAGATATTTCTGTACTAGAGAAGAGATTTGGATCTGAGTTTATCTATGAGCTATTTGAGAGAAAAGTGTTAATCGAACAAGGGCCCGAAAGGAGGTGATTGTAATGTTCGAGAGCATAATTAATCTCAATTCTCTTAATAATGAGCAGAGAGAATTGGTTACATCCAAACATCGTGTAATGAGAGCAACTAATCTTAGTTGTGATCCTTGCGATGATTGTTGTGATGATGACACTAGCTGCGACTGCAGATGTAATTAGCTCATTATCCCCGATATACGTCGGGGATTTTTTAAAATGATATTTAATTAATGTTAGTATCGGTAATAATAGATGGAAGACAATATAAGTGTTGGGTAGGGTAATTATTTAAACTGCTCAGAAATGGGCGGTTTTATTTTTTTGCTAAGATTCTCGAGTCATCGGAAAATATGTGTGTTCTATGATCTCTTTATGGGACTTGGCAAGCAATAATAAACCCGCGCATGCGCGGGTTTTTCTTTAAGCTGATGAAAGAAAATACTGCTAGTTCGGAGAATCAGGGGGAAATATAATTATAGTATTTCTACAATCAAATAATCAGATTGTCAAATAGATGGATTATTGCTAGTTTTCGATAAACATATGGATATCTTCTATTATGATTTTGATATTGCTTAATGTTTTGGTCTAGTTCAATTTTCTACCTCTAATCGATAGAACCGCACTATGAAAAGGACAAAATCTAGTTTAATTGCTCCTTGCCATTTTGATTATGATGTTGCTGATATCATCTTTCATGAAAATGGTATGCATGACGACTTGTTAGTAACCGAATTGTATGGTGCTGTTTCTAATGAAATCATTAGACATGGACGGAGTAGGGAAGCAGTAAAAAATATTACTCGAGAAGAGGCTGTTAAATTTAAGAACTACCTTAGCGCTAAAGATATTGGTTTTATTTACCTTCTCAATGCACCGTTTAATTTTGATAATACTAAGGATATTAAGATAAAAGTAGATGAGTATTTAGATTGGGTTGTTAATGAACTTAAGCCTGAGGCTGTTACAATATCATCTCATGATCTTGCGAAATTTGTGAGAAGTAGATATGGATCGTTAAAAATATATGTTTCGACTATTGCTGCTGTTTCTAATATAGAACAGTACGATAATTTTATGGATGTTGAACCATCAAGAATTGTTCTGCAATATGATACAAACCGGAATTGGTTTCAGCTTGAATCGTTAGCAAAACATACTCAGTCTGTAGGTGTAGAAATTGAATTAATGTTAAACGAAAGCTGTATTAGAGACTGTGCTAATAGACAGGCCCATTATGCGGCTCTCGGAGCAACTAAAGAAGGGTGGGATGCTAGATTTTTAACTTCATGTAACTCGAGAAAGCTTATATATCCATATGAACTATTAAAGAGTAACTATATACGACCGGAAGATATAAGAATGTATGAAGATATTGGAGTAAACAAATTTAAGATAACTGGCAGATCTAAAAAAGCGGAATGGCTACCAAAAGTAATTGAAGCTTATCAGGACCGGAGATTTAAAGGGAACCTAATGAGAATCCTTGGCGTTGATCCAAGTATTAATGCTGAGGAGTGGATATATATAAACAATTCGGCCCTGGAGGGCTTTTTGGAAGGATTTGTAAATAATGACGAGGATAAATATGCGGAAGAATGGATACAAAAACTCTATAATAATGGTGATTTTTATGTAAACGATGGTACTGAATATAAAGTAGATGATGCTGGTTTTTTAGCAATTAAAAATCTTGGAATAAGAGCTGGTGAGATAATAAGAAATGAGCAAAAAAGATAGAACCATATTAATTATCGGCGGCATGGGTCCATCTGCAAGCTTACATGTTCATAGTAAGTTAATTGATAGTATTTCTTTAAATAGGGATCTTAGTAATTCTGATTATCCTAATATCATTCATTTATCTATAAATGCCCCAGACTTCATTGATGGTAATATTTTGAGCGCGAAAAGAACTCTCGACTACGTTAAACAGAAGATTGACCTTATTAATATAAGCGAGGTTGATGTTGGATTTATTGCTTGTAATACAATGCATATTTTCTTTAAAGATATTAATAGACAATGTAACGGTAAATTATTATCAGTACCGGATTTAGTGAAGGAGCGAATAGTTTCTAGAAAAGTTGGTTTATTAGGAACTCCGTTTACCTTAAAAAAACGACTTATATAAAGGTGAATATGACTTGGTTTGTTTAAGGGAGAGCGAAAATTTAGGAGTAGAAAAAATCATTCGTGCAATAGTCTCAAATAAAATAGATGATCGACTGCGTGAAAGATTCTGTAAATATGTAACAGAATTAATTGATATGGGTTGTGAGCAAGTAATAGTTGGATGCAGCGAGTTGTCTATTTTAGCTAGTGAGGTTAATGAAAGAATTGGCGCTTTTTTATTGGATCCAATGAAGATTATCGTAGACGTTATATCAGATGAACATGACAAAAGATAATCTACCTGATTTAGATATATTTTTAGCAGGGACAGTGTTTCGAAAATTTGAGCATCAAATAGTAGGTAACATAAGGCCAATATATAAGATGGTAATAGTTAAATACCCATCCAGACTAGAGGCTATTTCAATTGATCCAAGTAAGATAGCTGAGCGATGTATAGATAATATATATACAGCTGGCCAGATAGATTTCTGTGTAGATATATGTAAGCATATTTCGGTTTCTTTAAGGAAAAAAGAGAATATTCTAATAACAAAGACTTCTTCTAGAAAATCATTAATTTTACATTCAGCCTTGCTTATGAAAAAAGCTTTAGGGTTTACGGATGGTTTAATGATAGATGTAAAAAATGATTTAGAGCTTAAACATTGCGGACTAGGATCAAGTAGTTCGATTATCCAAGGTGTTGGCGCGGCGATTAATGAATTGTTTGGAAAGCCAATGCGTCCATTGGAAATAGTTCGTTACCTAGTAAGTAATCATGGCGAAGAGGTAGATGGCGATGATACGAGACTAATGCAAGTGCAATCTGTCGGTGGGTCAGGTATTTGTGGTCACTTTGAAGGAGGGTTGATAATCAACTCTGGAAAGGCAACGCCTATTTTCCGAAAAAATCTACCTAAGAATTTAACCGTTGTTATTGGTGTTCCTAAAAACTTTGTTCATTACGATTCGGTCACTCTTATGAATAAAGAGATGGAAAATATGGATGGATTTAAGAATACTGGATCAAAATTTTCTGAAAAAGTTGCTTATAGGTTGATTCATGAAGTGATTCCTAGTCTTGTAAATGATGATTATAAACCATGCAAGGATCGTCTCGGACGACGTGCTGGCGCTGAATATCGCGGTGCCGGCGATCCAGTTATCCAGAAATAAATGATATAGCTGATAAACTAAGGTTCTTAAAAGATGACCCAGAGGTAGAGTTTATTTCATTATCTTCTGTTGGCCCCGGTTTTTTTGTGATTACTAGAAATCCGAAACGTATAGCTGATTTATTTTCTTCTTTAAGCATGAATATATATTTTGCCAAAATCTTTAATAAAAAATATCAGATAATTAATAAAGAAAAATAATGGAACTAGATTTTTTTACTGGATATCACGGATCAGGTAAAACTTATACTGCAAATGAGCTTGTTAACAGAATCGATGCTGTTATTGTGGATACAGGACCTATTATTAGAGCTAAGTTTGCGGAGAGTGGCATTAAAGATTTCGGAATTTGGAATAAGATAATGGAGGAAGAGTTTGGGGAAAAATTTTCAGATATAATAGTTATTAATGGTATAAAACAAGCTATATCACAGAGACGTCCTAAGCATTTATTTATTATTGGTAATAGAGATATTAATGGTATAGATTATGTGCGCGAGAGAATGGAGGAGGATCAGGGGAGTAAGATATTATTTTTTATGAAACCATTTGGAGTAATGAAAAGTGGTTATGAGCGTAGGATTAGTAAAAGTATAAGTAATGAGGAATTCTCAGTCATATTAGAGGATGATGAAAAAAGAGGATTATTAAATATAAGAAAGTATGTTGAAAATAATAAATGTTTTTGCAGTATGGTAGAGAGTAATAGTTATGGTAATGATTCAATAGAGTTAGCGTTCAATATAATTAACAAGGAGGTTAAAAAATAGAAATGGAAAAATTAACATATCTTACAACTAATCCTGATAAGGTTCGCGAAGCGCAAGAGTTTTTCGGAAAGAAATACAGACTTGATATAGAAATAATGACTCCTGGTTTCGATCTTGTTGAAATACAGGCCAAGACTTGCGCCGAAGTGGTAAAATTTACCGTTAAATATGCTGCTGAAAAATTAAACAGACCCGTACTTAAGTCGGACACAGGGTTTTATATAGATGCTTTAGGTGGTCTTCCTGGTCCGTATAATTCCTATTTTGATAAGCAGATTGGTGTGGATAAATTCTTAGAGCTGTTTAAAGGTGAACAAAATAGAAAAGCTAGAATCGAACATTGTTTTGGTTATTGCGAGCCGGGAAAGGAACCTAAAATTTTTATTGGTGGCGGAACTGGAACTATTGCATTTGCATCTTCCGGAGATCGGGGAAGATGGCAGGATAAGTTCTATATACCAGACGGAGAAACGGAAACTCTTAGCGTATTGAGAGATAGAGACTACGAGAAAGAGGCTTCTTATTGGGGGGGCGCAAAAGATCAGTTTGCTGTCTGGTATAAAGAAAATAAATAAAAGAAGTGTCTTATCCTCAGAAAGACGGGGTGGTGCCTAAAAAACAAAGGCAATCTTTTATCGAAGAAGAAGCGAAATTCAAAGTAGAAGATGTCAGTCAGATATCTTCGAAGCTTCGCGATTTTTGTTCTTTATCAAAAACGGAATATGTTAGGGATGTCATATATGGAATGTCTGAAGAAAAGAAGAAGATAAGACTGAGGATAAGAGATAATTTCTCGTCTTCTGTTATAGAGGCGATATATAAATACAAAGTACCCGGTGCTGACGGAATAAAGACTGAGATTGAAGAAACCATTTATATGGGTTCCGATGTTTTGGAGGCAAAGAAAGCGATTGCGGAGTGTGGCGATTTCAAAGAAGAGAATTCATACGAGAAGATAAGGGTAATATATCTTTCTGATAAGACTGAGATCTGTCTCGATATATATCCGTATGGCGTATGGCTCGAAATAGAAGGAAAGCCGGAAGATATATGGGATATGGCAAAGAAATTGGGTTACGAGCTTAAGGATCATACGGATATGAATGCTGACGAGCTTTACCTTGATTGGAACAAGAAGTGGGGATTAAAGGAATTTTGGGATGTTCGCTTCGGATTAACAGGGGAGAGATAGAAGCTTTACTTGCCAAAGTATTTAAAATGTGTCGTTAGGTAGTTTTAAACATTGACATGGCAATCAGTCAAGTGCTAGTTTTCAATCATAGCTTTTAACCAATAAAATAAGGCAAGTAAAGAAAGGAGTGACTGTTATGGTATTTAGGAAAAAAGATCCTATACCTCAAGTACCGAGTCATATGAAACC
>CAZRNY010000020.1:0-13646 GCA_964601595.1 uncultured Candidatus Saccharibacteria bacterium
TACTAAAGATGGGGGAAGTGATCCAGCCCGAATAGAAGCGGGAACGGATATTTCTTTATGGAAGATAGCTTCGGGAATTGCTGCCTATTGGTCTTTCGATGGTTCGGGAAATATAGCGAACAGCCAGATGTCTGGATTACAGGATCTATCGGGAAAGGGAAATAACGGAACGGCTTCGAATGTGAACGGAGTAGGGATGTCTTTTGTTTCGGGAAGATCAGGAAATGCGGTCCAGTTTGACGGTATTGATGATACGATAACGGTTCCCGATAGTGCGTCTCTTAAATTTGGGACTGGATCGTTTTCTTTCGGATTATGGTATTACGGAACGCAAAGCGTTGGTGCTTATGATATGCCGATATATAAAGGTGGATCATCAGCAACTAATCCTGGATATGATATGGAATTAGGAACTGCCGGATGGGCAGGACTGGTGGCGGATGGTGTGGTAGTTAACTATGCCGGTTTTGCGAGCGAATTATTGAATCAGTGGAAGCATCTAGTTGTCGTTTGCGATAGGACTTCTGGATATATCTATGGATACATTAATGGAGTGAAATATAGCCAGAGTTTAGTAGGAGCGCTTGCGTCAACTAATTCTTCCTTGCCTCTTTCTATAAGCCCGGCTTCTTATAAAGTTAAGGGAATGATCGATGAGATAATGATATATAGTAGGGCTCTTTCTGCGGCGGAAGTCAGTTCTTGGTATAACTCTCAGAAGTAAGATAAATAAAAACCCCCTTCCGCCAGTTGGCGTAGGGGGTTTTAATCTAAGCGTTGTTCGAAGCTTCTTCGAGGTATGAAAGCCATTCCTCGTTTTCCTTCTTATTGGCCTCAAGTTTGGCCATCTCATGGAGGAGATGCTCTTTGCCGCTTTCTTCGTGCTTTTTCTTCACGTAGCCGGCAGTGATCTCGATCCTCAAGAGGTTCTCGCGGACTTCGTCGGCGAGCTCATTCAATATTTCCTTCTTAGTCTTCATTTCTCGCTTTTTTATTAACGGCTAATACTAACCAAAATAGGTAAATCAGGCAAACGATTTGAACAAAATGCCAGGATGTGGTATCTTTTGTCGTTTTCCCCCTCAGCCAAAAAATCCATGAAAGATATCAGAAACATAGCGATTATCGCTCACGTTGACCACGGAAAGACGACTTTGGTCGACGCCCTATTAAAGCAGTCCGAAAACTTCAAGCTTAAGTCGGATCAGTCCGGCGAGCTCATCATGGATTCGAACGAACTCGAAAGAGAGCGTGGAATTACCATCTTTTCGAAGAATGCCGCTATCGAATACAAAGGTACTAAGATCAATATCGTAGATACTCCTGGTCACGCTGACTTCGGGGGAGAAGTCGAGCGCATCATGAGAATGGTCGACGGAGCCGCTTTGCTCGTCGATGCCAAGGAAGGCCCTATGCCTCAGACGAAATTCGTCCTCAGAAAGGCGATCGAGGCGGGATTAAAGGTTATCGTCGTTATCAATAAGATCGACAAACCTGACGCGAGATGCGAGTGGGTGCTTAACGCTGTCTATGATCTTTTCATCGATCTTGGCGCAAACGATTCCCAGATAGAGTTTCCTGTCATATACGCTTCGGGAGTTCAGGGAAAAGCGGGCGATGAGCCTAATCTCGAATCGATGACCGATGTCGAGCCGGTATTCAAGAAGATAATAGAATATATTCCCGCACCGGAAAGCGATATCGAAGCGCCTCTTCAGGCTCTTGTCGCGAACATCCAGTACGATAATTACAAGGGCAGGATGGGAATAACCAGAATCTATTCCGGAAAGATGAAGAGAGGAGACCAGATAGCTGTCATAAATAGAGAGGGTGTGATCAGAAAGTCTTCCATATCTGCCATTACTCTTTTTTCGGGACTTGCTCGTATCGATGTCGAAGAAGCTTTTGCTGGAGATATCGCTGCGATAGGCGGAATGGCTGATATCGAGATCGGAGAAACGATCGCTTCTATCAATGATCCAAAGCAGCTTCCTCCTATCCATATCGACGAGCCGACCATTAAGATGACTTTTGGCGTGAACACTTCTCCTTTCGCCGGAAAGGAAGGGCAGTACACGACTTCAAGGAATATCAGAGAGAGGCTTTATAGAGAACTTGAGGGCGATGTCGCTCTTAAGGTTTCCGATACTGACGCAACCGACAGATGGGTCGTTGCCGGAAGAGGAGAACTTCATCTTTCGATCCTTATCGAGAAGATGAGAAGGGAAGGATATGAATTTGAAGTGTCTAAGCCTCAGGTCATCTTTAAGGAAGAAAACGGAAAGACTCTCGAGCCGATCGAGCTCGTCTCGATAGAGACTCCGGAGGCCTATTCCGGATCTGTTATCGAGATCCTTGGAAAGAGACTCGGTAACATGAGAGATATGTCTGTCGACAGAGGAACTTGCAAGTTGGAGTTTGCTGTTCCGACGAGAGGACTTATCGGAGTAAGAAATGTATTCCTTACCGTCACCAAGGGACAAGGAATAATGAACACTCTTTTCCTCGGTTACGAGGAATTTAAGGGAGAAATCAAATCCAGAGAGCATGGTTCGATCGTGACGATGGAAGGAGGAGAAACCAATAACTACGGACTCGTTGCCGCTCAGGGAAGAGGAGAGCTTTTCTTCCCGGCAGGAGTTCCTGTCTACGAAGGAATGGTCATCGGAGCGAACGCGAAGGAAGGAGATGTTTATATAAATGCCGTCCGCACTAAGCAGCTCACCAACTTCCGCGCGAAGAACGAGGGACTCCAGTCTCAGCTCGAAGTACCGAGAAAGATGAGTCTTGAAGACTGCATCGACTATATTTCAGACGATGAACTTCTTGAAATTACGCCGAAATCGATCAGGATCAGAAAACAGTATCTTACGGAAGTAGACCGCAAGAGAGCCAAGAGATCAGATAGCGAATAACGATATAAAAAGAACCGCCTCGTAAGGGGCGGTTTTTTGTCATAAAAAGTCATAAAAAGCGAGTAAATGTCTCGTTTTTTTCTTTACTCGATAAGGCGGGTTAAAATATATTCGTGGAGAAGGATAAATTTCTCGAAGCCTACGAAAGGCTGAATACGGCTCAAAAAGAAGCGGTTGATTCAATCGAAGGGCCTGTGATGGTCATAGCCGGTCCGGGAACCGGTAAGACTCAGATATTGACGCTCCGGATAGCGAACATAATAGCGAAGACGGATACGGAGCCGGAAAATGTGCTTGCTCTGACATTCACGGAAGCAGCAGCTGCTTCGATGAGACGAAGGCTTGCGGAGCTTATCGGCAGCGCCGCTTATTCGGTCGCTATAAAGACATTTCATGGATTCGCGAATGACGCGATAAAGGAATATCCGGAAAATTTCCCGAGAATGGCTGGAGCAGATAATGTAACCGAAGCGGAGCAGGCAAGGATACTGCAATCGGTTATCCGGAAATCGAAGATATCCATCCTTAAGCCGTTCAATGATCCCTTTAACGCCCTCTATGACATAAAGAGGTCCATATCCGACCTGAAGCGTGAAGCGTGGAGTCCGGTTGATTTCGCGTCTTTTGTTGAAGATGAAGAGAAGGGGTTCGAAACGATAGAAGATCTCTATCACGAGAAAGGAGTGCATAAGGGGAAGATGAAAGGGAAGTATCAGGAAGCGCAGAAAGAGATAGCGAAGAGGCGCGAGCTTTCCGAAATATATAAAGGATATGAAGAAGCTCTGATCAAGGAGAAGGCTTATGACTACGACGACATGATCGCCGAATTTTTGAGAGTAATAGAGAACGATTCTGATTTTCTGCTCATGCTTCAGGAAAAGCATCAGTATATCCTCGTAGACGAGCATCAGGACACGAATAGATCACAGAACAGGATAGTGGAACTGCTGGCTTCGTATCATGATGATCCGAATATCTTCGTAGTAGGAGATGAAAAGCAGGCAATCTTCAGGTTCCAAGGCGCTTCTGTCGAGAACTTCAATCATTTCAGAAGTCTCTATTCTTCGACAAAGATAATCGCTCTCGAAGAGAACTATCGTTCGACGCAGTCGATACTCGATTCGGCGGAGAGTCTTATATCTGGACCGAAGCCACTTAAGGCAAATACGGAAAAGAAGCCAAATCCTATCAGGGTAATGTCTTTTTCCAATCAGGAAAATGAAAGATATTTTCTCGCTTACGATATAAAGGCACTCATAGATCACGGAACTGATCCGAAGGAGATAGCAGTCCTCTATAGAGAAAACAGAGAAGCTTTTCCGATAGCTGACGCGCTCGGAAAGACAGGAGTCCCATATTCCATAGAATCGAGCGAGAATCTGCTTGAGGACGACGATGTCAAAGCGATAATCCTTTCGCTTAAGGCAGCGCAGAACAAGAAAGATCCCGAGGCGATAATCGCCGCCATGCATTTGTCTCATTTCGAGATAGATCCCTTCGATATTTATAGAGTCTTAGCTGCCTGTGAAAAAGACAGAAAAGATATATATGAGTTCCTGGAATCGGATAATCTCGTAAGGCAGGAAGCACCTAATTCAGCGGAGAAGATATTACAGTTCGTCACGACGGTGAAGGAGTGGGCGCGTCTTGCGAAAAACGGCTATTTGCTCCGAGTTGTCGAGTCGGTAATAAGAGAGTCAGGATTATTGGCTAATATAATGGCGAGTGATAATGTCGTTGCCAGAATGGAAAGAGTGAAAGCGTTTTTCAATGAAGCGCGTTCTTTTGCCGAGAGGAATAGAGGAGGAACCGTAAGATCATTCGTAGATCATCTGGATCTCATGGATGAACAGAAAATATTTGTGAAGAAGCCGGCTTCTGCCATATCGAAAGGAGTGCGGCTCATGACGGCTCATATATCGAAAGGATTGGAATTTGAGCACATCTATATAACAGGTGCTGTTGATGGCATATGGGGAAACAAGAGAAAGAGATCGAAGATATACCTTCCGAAGAAGATATATTCTTTGGTCGGAAGAGATGATGAAGAAGCGGATCAGATAGATGATGAACGCAGGCTTTTCTATGTTGCCGTAACGAGAGCGAAGGAGAGCGTGACGATCAGCTTCGCTAAGGAGAACCAAGAAGGAAAAGAAAAGCTTCCTTCTCAATTCATCGGCGAGATACATACTGACCTAGTTTCTTACGGAGACCCTGCACCTTATGAGATGAACGATGCAGAGAAAGCTATATTTGCTTTCAAGCCGACCGAGAGAGAACCGAGAGGAGCCGACCTTGAGTTCGTCCGTGAGACTTTCGAGAGAAAAGGCATATCGCAGAGCGATATCAACAACTATCTTGAGTGTCCTTGGAAATATTTCTATCTCAATCTCTTCAGAATTCCTGAGGCACCGAAAAAAGCGCTCATGTACGGAAATGCCGTCCATGCTGCGCTAAAAGAGTTTTTCGATTCTTTAAAAGAGAGGGAGCCAGATAAGGAGTTCCTTCTTTCTCGGTTCGAACATCACATAAGGAAACAGTCGCTTAAAGAAAGAGAGCTTATCGAGGCGATAGAGCGCGGTAAGAATTCCCTTGCTGGCTATTTCGACGAGAATGTCGAAAGGTGGGGAAATAACAGCCTGATGGAGTTTTCGGTACAGCGAGTCGATCTTGCTCCCGGGATATTCGCAAAAGGAAGGATAGATAAGATAGAGATCATTGGCTATTCCGGAGAAGTGAATGTTGTCGACTTCAAAACCGGTAGAGTGAAGACAAGAGGACAGATAGAAGGATCGACCAAGGATTCGGAAGGAAATATAAAGAGACAGCTTAACTTCTATAAGCTTCTGCTCGATGGATACAAGGAAGGTAAATACCGTGTCGTTTCCGGAGAGATAGATTTCATAGATCCGGATGACAGGGGAAAGTGGAGAAGAGAAGTGTTCACGATAACCGATGAGGAAGTCGATGGATTGCGAGCGAAAGCCATAGAGATAGGAAACGAGATAAGGGATTTTTCTTTCTGGGATAAGAGATGTGGCGAAAAAGAATGTCCTTATTGCAAGATGAGAGACCTGATGCCAGACAATAAATGATATAATTAAAGAATGAAGAGAAATTTGATGTTAGCGATAGCGGCTGCTTGTGTTTTTGCAACGGCATCCGCTTCTGCGCAGACTTCTCCGACTACGACGACCGTCCCGAACGGCCAGGCCGCACAGGCCAGGGAGAAGCTGAGGGTTGAGTTGCAGCAGAAACGAGATGAAGCGAAGAATAAGCTTCAGATCGTAAGGGATGAAACAAAGCGTCGTATCTTACAGCAGACTGCTACCCAAATGGATAGCTTGAATGATCGGAAGACAGAGCATTTCGCTAATGCGATAATGCAGATAGAGGGAGTCCTCGGAAGGATAGAAGTGAAGATAGCGACAGCTAAGACCGAAGGAAAAGATGTGACTACGGCAGAAACATCTGTCGCGGTTGCTAAGACGAAGATAGCTGAAGCAAAGACTGCCATAACAGCCCAGGCTGCAAAGGTGTATGAGATAAAAATTACCGATCAGGCTGAGACTGCGCTCAGAGAGCAGTTCCAGTTTACAAAGAATCTTTTCGGCGATGATATCAAAGACATACATGACAAGGTAAAGGTCGCTCATGACGCAGTAAGACAAGCGATCATATCTTTAAACGGAAATGAAACCAGATAATAAGGCGATTCTTGGATTCGTTGCGGTCATAATTATCGCTGTAGTCGTATCTTTCCTTGCCGTAAACTACGCGAGTAAGAAAAGCGATATAATCGATAATCCGATACAGAACGAGGAACAGTCAGTTACTGGAGATTTATCTGAAGAGATGGCCGATCTCGATGCTATAAATATCGAGGCAGCAGAGGCCGGATTCGATGAGATCGATCGGGCGGCTACCGGATTGTAATAACTAACCTATCCATGCAAGATCCCCGGACTTAAAAACCGGGGATTTTCGATATATAATCCTCAGGAGATGAACGATAAGCCGCATATATTGATGGTTACCGAACCTTCTGCCGACTATGAGCTATTAGATAGTGGTGAGGGAGAAAAGCTCGAAAGATACGGCGATATCGTCCTTTCGAGACCTGATCCACAGGCCCTTTGGAAGAAGAACTTGTCTCAGACGGAATGGAAGAAAGCGAAGGCAGTCTTTTCTTCCGGAGAAAAGGGGTCATGGGAAAAGTCGGCTGATGTTCCTGAAAGATGGCCAGTTGAGATAGGAGGAATATCGTTCTATATAAAACCTTCTGCTTTCAAACATGTGGGAGTATTTCCTGAACACGCAGAGAACTGGAAATTCATAGGAGAAAAAATATCTTCGGCCGGGAGGAATGTGTCTGTTCTTAACCTTTTCGGATACACGGGAGGAGCGACTCTCGCAGCAGCGAAGGCTGGAGCGGAGACCTGTCACCTAGATGGATCAAAAGTAGCCGTGAAGTGGGCAAGGGATAATGCCGAACTTTCAGGGCTTGCCGATAAGCCGGTACGCTGGATACTCGATGATGCACGCGACTTCGTAAGGAGAGAAACAAAGAGAGGAAGAAAATATGATGGCATCATAATGGACCCGCCGGCTTTCGGTCATGGGTCAGATGGACAGGTCTGGAAGATAGAAGAAGATTTTATTCCCTTCATAGATCTTGTCATCGAAGCGATGTCTGATGATCCTTTATTTCTTATTATAAACGGATACGCATCTGGGTATTCGCCGATAGCTTACGGAAACATACTACTTGAAGTGCAGAAGAAATTCGGAGGAGAGATATCGATCGGAGAGATAGGCATAAGAGAATCAGGATCAGGGAGAGTGCTGCCTGCCGGAATATTCGGAAGATGGGAGAAAAAATGATTTCTGAGCAAAGTAAGAATCTGGATATTCTCTATGAGGATAATCATCTGATAGCGGTCAGAAAGCCTGCTAATGTGCTTATCCAAGGAGATGCGAGCGGCGAGAGGTCTCTTATGGATATCGTTAAGGATTTTATAAAAGAAAGAGACAATAAGCTGGGAAATGTCTTTCTTGGTCTTATCCATAGACTCGACCGTCCGGTAGAAGGAGTGGTCGTTTTTGGTAAGACTTCAAAAGGAGCTTCGCGACTATCGGAGCAGATAAGGGAAAGAAAGGTCAAGAAAACCTATAGAGCGGCCGTAGAAGGGAAAATGGATCCTGAAAGCGGAGAAATAAGATCTTTTATAGAAAAAAATAGTACGGAGAAAAAATCTTCTTCTGGAGAGAAAGGGAAAGAAGCGTATCTTAAATATAAAAAAATCGGTTTGTGGAGTAATGGAGATATATTGGAAATAGATCTCGGGACGGGTAGGTTTCATCAGATAAGAGCGCAGCTTTCCGATAGCGGTCATCCGATAGTGGGAGATATGAAATATGGATCGGAGATATCTCTTAGATCGGGAAAAATCGCACTTGCGTGCATGAAGATGGAGTTTTTTGCTCCAGTCTCGGGAGAACCGATTAGCGTTTCCATAGAGAGTGCCGAGTGGGAGAAGGAGTTATAATCAATATTGATATGTGGATATTATTTGCCACCCTTTCCGCTTTCTTTGCCGCGCTCGTAACCATATTCGGAAAGATAGGAGTGAAGGATATGGATCCGATAGCAGCTACTGCCATAAGGAGTATTATCATGGCCTTATTCGTTGTCTCGACTGCTTTCATCATGGGAAAATTCAAAGGAGATTTTTCTGTATCGGGAAGAGAATGGATCATAATATCTCTTGCAGGAATATCGGGCGCTATATCTTGGATATTTTATTTTCTGGCCCTGAAGGGAGGGGATGCGACAAAGGTGGCGGTAATTGACAGGATGAGCCTGGTCTTTATCGTCATAATGGCAGCTCTTTTCCTCGCAGAGGGACTTACATGGAAAACGATCGCCGGATCGATCCTTATAGTCGCTGGAGCGGTCATAATGGCGCTTTTTTGATATCCGGCATAAAGAGCCTTATATTTTAATAATGATATTTTTCGGGATATTACTGCTTTTTATCCTGCTTATAAGCTTTAGGCAGATAGAGCAGTATCAGAGAGGAGTCATGTTCACTATTGGTCGCTATACCGGCATGAAGGAACCTGGATGGAGGATCGTCCTTCCGATATTTCAGAGAATGGTCAAGGTAGACATCAGAACTAAAGCTGTCGATGTTCCTGATCAGAAAGCGATTACGAGAGATAATATTCCGGTTAAGGTGAACGCGGTCATCTATTATAAGATTGCCGATGCTTCGAGAGCGGTGATCGAAGTGGAGAACTTCTACTACGCTATCTCACAGTACGCGCAGACGACCATGAGGAATATTGTCGGCGAAGTTGAGCTCGATGAACTTCTTGCTCAGAGAGATAAGATATCCGAGAGGATTAAAGAGATCGTCGATAAGGCTTCCGATGCTTGGGGGATACTGGTAGAGAATGTCGAGCTTAAAGATGTCTCTCTTCCTGAGGATATGGAAAGGACTATCGCTAAACAGGCTGAGGCTGAGCGTGAAAGGAGAGCGGTTATCATCCAATCAGAAGGAGAAGTTTCTGCGGCGGAGAACATGGCAAAGGCGGCAACGATACTTGCTTCGGCTCCAGGTGCTCTTCATCTTCGAACCCTACAGACGATAAATGATGTAAGTTCAGATGCGTCGAATACTATAATATTTGCGCTTCCTCTCGAAGTGCTTCGTGCTTTCGAGAAGATGACCGGAAAGTAATAGAAATAAGCGGAAAACGGTCTTTTATGGCCGTTTTTTCGTGTTATAATCAGATGTTAATAACGGAAAAAGCCAAATATACTCCATGAAAATAAACAACATCAAAGCGATAGAAGTCCTTGATAGTCGCGGTAATCCGACCGTGATGGCTTGCGTCGAGCTTGAAGGAGGAGCAAGAGGAATTGCTATGGTTCCTTCCGGTGCTTCGACCGGAAGCTATGAAGCAGTAGAGCTTCGCGATAATGATGAGGCGAGGTTTGGCGGCGCTGGCGTCCTTAATGCCATAAAGAATATAAACGAGGATATAGCTAAGAAGCTGATAGGAATGGAATCGTCCGATCAGGAGAGCGTCGATAAGGCAATGATCGATCTCGATGGTACTGAAAATAAGGCAAAGCTTGGCGCAAATGCTATCCTTGCTGTCTCTCTTGCTGTCGCGAGAGCTACTGCGTGCTCGAAGGGTATTCCTCTCTATCAGTATCTCGAAGGGCTCAGAAAAGGGGGAAACGCTTCTATGCCTATGCCTATGATGAATGTAATGAACGGCGGCAAGCACGCTAACTGGGCGACTGATATACAGGAATACATGATCCTTCCTGTCGGAGCGAAGAGCGAATCTCAAGCTGTCAGGATGTGCGCTGAGGTATATGGAAAGCTGAAGAAGCTTCTGAAGACTAAGGGATATAACATAAATGTCGGGGATGAAGGCGGATTTGCTCCAGCTGTCTCTTCGAACGAAGAACCTTTCGAACTGATGAGTCAGGCGATAAAAGATGCCGGATATGAGGCAGGTAAGGATATCGTCTTCGGAATAGATGCTGCAGCTACCGAGTTCTATAAGGACGGTAAATATGAACTGAAGAAAGAAGGTAAGACTGTTACAAGCGAAGAACTAGCGGAATTTTATAAGGGTCTGATGAAGAAATATCCTATCGTCTCCTTCGAGGATATATTCCATGAAGATGACTGGGCGGCTTTTACTTCCTTTACTGCTTGGCTTGAAGGGAAGACTCAGGTTGTTGGAGATGATCTCTATGTTACGAATGTGAAGAGGCTCGAGAGAGGAATCAGTGAAAAGGCTTCTAATTCCATACTCATTAAACTGAACCAGATAGGTTCGCTTACCGAGACTGTCGCAGCGATAGAGCTTGCGAGAGCAAATGGAATGACTGCAGTGATATCTCATAGGAGCGGAGAGACTGAGGATGCTTTCATCGCCGATCTTTCGGTAGCTATGGGTACCGGTCAGATAAAGACGGGCGCGCCCGCAAGAAGCGAGAGGACTTCTAAATATAACCGTCTTATCGAGATAGAAGCGGAAGATAGCGGACTTACTTTCGCTGGGTTTCCTTTTTCAGGAAAGTAAGAGAATCAATAGATAAACTAAGGATCCTGTGAATCCCAAAATGAATGGAAAAAAAGTAGCCCTAATAATATGTGACGGCCTAGGCTTCTCTCCTAAGGAAGAGTGGAACGCGGTATATCAGGCAAATACGCCTAATATAGACAGGTTTATGTCCGAGTATCCTCATATGCTCCTTGAGGCGAGCGGCGAAGCAATAGGGCTTCCTGCCGGTCAGATGGGAACTTCGGAGGCTAATCATCTGATCATAGGTTCCGGAAGGATCCTCTACCAGAATCTGATGAAGATAAACCGATCCATAAAATCGGGAGAATTTGCAGAAAACGGATCACTTAATCTTGCGATAGATAATGCGATAGCGAACGGTACGACTCTTCATATAATGGGGCTTATCGGTCCTGGAGGAGTCCATGCTCATGAGTCTCATATCAAGGCAATAGTTTTAGCCGCTAAGGATAAAGGTTTGCATAGGATAGCTATACATGCCTTTACTGATGGAAGGGATACTTCGCCGAAGAGCGCGGAAGATCAGCTTTCAAGTCTTATGTCTTTTCTTGAAGAGAATAAGATAGGAAGGATAGCGTCAGTCTCAGGCAGATATTGGGCGATGGATAGAGATAATAATGCCGATCGTGTCGAGAAGTCATTTCTTGCCATAGTGAAGGGAGAGGGAATTATGTACGAGGATCCGATAAGGGCTATACACGATTCTTATGTGAACGGAATAACTGACGAGTTCATTGTCCCGATAACGATAGGTAATGGAGAACCGCCGATAACAGTAAGAGAAGGAGATTCAATTGTGTTCGCTAACTTTCGAGCTGACAGAGCGGTCCAGATAACAAGGAGATTTTCCGAAGAAGCTATCCCCGGACTCGTATTTGTCTCTATGACTAAGTATGCGGATGATCTCACTATACCTGTCATGTTCCCTCCGGAAGAAGTAAAGAATACTCTTTCAGAAGTACTTTCGAGAGCAGGAGCGAAGCAACTGCGCGTTACGGAGACGGATAAATTTACTCATATCACCTTCTACTTCAATGCTCAGAAGAATGAACCTGACAAAGGAGAAGAAAGGATCATGATCCCTTCGAACAAGGATGTTCCTACTCACGATAAGAAGCCAGAGATGAAAGCGAAGGAGGTGGCAAGCACAATATGCGAAGGGATGAAATCAGGTAAATATGATTTCATCGCCGCAAATATCGTTAACTGCGATATCGTAGGACACAGCGGATTGATGGAGCCGACGATAAAGGCAGTCGAAGCCGTCGATACGGCTCTCTATGAAATAGCTAAAGCTGCCGAAGAATCAGGATTTGTTGTTCTTATAACAGCTGATCACGGCAATGCTGAAGATATGTTCAATGAGAAGACCGGGCAGCCGATGACTTCGCATACGACTAACCCAGTGCCGCTTATGGTTCTCGGAGCGGAAGGAAAAAAGGTTACAAAAGAGATCGGACATCTGTCTGACCTTGCGCCGACCATCCTTTCGATAATGGATATACCCGTACCGAAAGAGATGACAGGAGAGGTGATAATCTCCTAATCTTATTGCTTCAAAGAGAACGAAGTCCTTTCCGCTCTTAAACGGAAAGGCTTCTCAAATCTCGCCCTTCGACCATACTCAGGGCTCCGATGGTCTCTTTAAAGCAATAAGATTACTCGACACTCTTATTTTCTTAAGGTATATAAATAAGCCATCAATATTGATGGCTTATTTATAAAAGACTCCGATTTATCTATGGAATCCGAGATCGGCCGGATTATCGTCTCCCGATATCCTCGATATCTCGCCGTCCTCCATTTCGAATCTTTTCCTGTATGTGGCGACTTCCATCGAGAGAGAAACGGTGTCCGGATCAACTTCTTTCTTCTTTATGTGTCCTTTTGACCAATATTCAATAACAAGCTTACTGTCGCCGAATATATTCTTAACTCCTTTCTTCATCGCGATCTCCATCGCATAGAGACAGGCGAGAAGCTCTCCGTAATTATTCGTCTTTCCTTTAGGTAAGAGGTGCTTACCGTGAATGTTAACTAATTTTTTATGCATCACCTCGGATAGGAGGTCTTTACCCGATTCGTCGGTGACGCTTATCTCTACGCCATCACCGCGACCGGTACCGGCATCGAAATATATTCCGGGAGCGGCTTTTTTCTTTACAGAATACAAAGCTCCTCCAGAGAGCCATTCTTCAGCTTCTTTTTTTGCTTTAAAACCTTTGAATCTTGCACCTGTCTTTCCTTTGACTATCTCGGAACATTCATCCCAACTCACAACGATTCCCTTCTCTCCCTTAGGGAGAGAATAAGCATAATATTTATTAGTAGCCATAATATCTTACGGTTGAAGGATATCTTCGGTCCTTCCTTCGATCGATATTACCACTTTTTTGACCGAGGGGAATTGCATGAGAGTATTTACTATCTCTGACCTGATGGCGGAAACCCTGCATGATCCTCCAACGGCTTTTTCTAGCTCGTCGGTGAAATCGGCATAGGCGATGCCATTATCTATCTCTAGATAATTAAGAGAGACGCCACTATTTATCGAAGAAAAATATCCTGCAGCTTTTTCTGTAGCGGAGGGTCCTTTTAATAGTTCAGCGATAGCTA
>CAZRNY010000021.1:0-11004 GCA_964601595.1 uncultured Candidatus Saccharibacteria bacterium
AGAGCGCGTATGTCTGTAAGAAGGACGAGAAGATTATGGGGCATGCCGGATTATTTTCGACCGCGCCCGACATCCTGAACTTTTTGGAAATGCTCCTTAACGGCGGCGTCTCTAACGGAAAAAGATATTTTTCGGAAGAGATATCTGACCTCATGGAAGAGAATCAGATCTCTCATCTTAACGACTGCACCGGTCTTGGTTGGGAGCTTAATCAGTCCCGCTTCATGGGAGATAGGTGTTCTTCTCGTGCTTTCGGCAAGACGGGTTTTACCGGCACGCTCTGTGTCTGCGACAGAGAAAAGGGGGTTGCTTGGACTATTCTCTCGAATCGCACTTTCCCTAAGCGCTCCACTGATTCTTCGGCTGTGAATGCTTTCCGCAAGGAGATAGGGGATCTTATCTACGGCAATCTTTCGGAAGATGCCCTTTTTGACTAAACTCTCTAAAAGTGTTACTTTAATCCCTGTTCGTTCACACATGAAGAAAGGAGTGCTGTTGCTTGCAAAGAAGATTTTTATCGGAAGGAAGAGAAAAAAAATCGGCGGTAATTTACACGAATGAGAGGTTGATCTCGGGCGAGAGGATGGAATATCTTCCTGATTTCGCGAGAGTTGATTTGCCTCATCTGCCTGCCTATCTCTTTTTATTAAACATCGGTATCGACCGCATCGTTATCGAGCCATACCTCATGAGGGTGTCTTTGAGGCCTGATAGTTCGTATGACCCATCGGATTTCCGTAGGGTAATCATGAAAGCCATGCGCGCTCATGATCCGGACATCAGTATGAGTATCGTATCGGGATGTAATGTCGCTAAACCGGAATGTTTCAAAGGAGTGTTAAGCTTCACTACGCTTTTGCCGTCTCCATTATGGGAGAGGGTAAAACAAGATTTTTCCTGCTGGCATCGCTCTGAAGAAGAAGATACTCTCGCGATCATAAGGTCGCTGGTGCTTATTCCCGGAGTAGCCGGAATCAGATTTCTATCGAACAGCGAGATCAAAGTCGAAAGGAGTTACTTCGGAAGATGGCAGACTATTCTGCCTCAAGTGAAGAAACTCGTTTCGGAATACAGTCGCTTCAGTCGGGGAGTTTATTCTCCGTACTGAGTCTTACCGCCTTTTTCCTTTGGGAACTGGGCGGATTTTCATATTAGAACTACCTATGATATAAAAACGGCTATGTCTAGCGTAAACCACGAAGAGAACTGCGGCTGCGAGGAAAAATCCGGCTGCTGCGAAGATGAAAAGTGTTGTTCCGAGGAATCCGTTTCGGAAAATAGTGATACCGGGTTCACTAGAGACTCTAAGCTTAGCGAAGCGGTTGCCCGCGAAAACGGCGTACTGATCCTCGTAAAGCATGGTGTTCCATGCCCGACCTGCCCCATGGCTATGACAGAGATGGATATTCTTACCCTCGGTATGATCTGCGATACCTACGGCCTAGATGGCGATGCTTTGCTCGCCGACCTGAATGCCTAAGGTTACCGAATCCCGCGTTAGAAGCGCGGGATTTTTGTTTCCTGACGAGGCATAGAATTAACCTCCCCCCGAGGTTATAATTGCGTTATGGAATGCTGTGATAATGGAGGAGGTAAGGATAAGATCCTCATAAACCTCAAGAAGGCGGAAAGCTCGATAAGAAAGGTTGCGGAAATGGTTGAATCAGGCCGTTACTGCGTCGATACCATGCAACAGAACCTTGCTGTCATGGGAATGCTCCGCTCTGTTCATCAGATGCTCATGGAGCGCCACCTGAACACCTGTTTCGATTCGGCTGTATCTTCGGGAAACGATAAGAAGAAGAAGGAGATGATGGCGGAGATCGTTAAGGTGACTAAGATGTCTGCAAAAGATACAGGCTGCCCCTACGGCAACTAGCGGATCGGAATAACATATGGATCTTTTCGACGAAAACCTTGCGGAAGATGTGAGGGTCAATGCGCCGCTTGCCGAACGCATGCGTCCGCGTACCCTTGATGAATTCCTTGGTCAGTCGGAAATATTCGGTTCAGGAAAGGTTCTCCGTTCTCTCGTCGAACGAGACGAGATCCCCTCGATGATCTTCTGGGGTCCTCCGGGATGCGGCAAGACGACTCTTGCGAGAATAATAGCGGTGACGACGAAGTCTCGCTTCATCCCTATTTCTGCAACAGGAGGTAGTGTGAAAGACATCCGTGAGATAGTCGCTGAAGCCGACGAGAAACGCCGCCTCCACAACGAGAGGACAATCCTTTTTGTTGATGAGGTCCATCGTTTCAATAAGTCTCAGCAGGATACTTTTCTGCCTCATGTCGAGAACGGCACCATCTCTCTTATAGGCGCGACAACCGAGAATCCTTCTTTCGAAGTGAATTCGGCGCTTCTTTCCCGTTGCCGTGTTTTCGTTTTCAAGACTCTTTCCGAAGAAGACATCTCTTTGATTTTAAGGAAAGCTATTTCCGACAAGGACCGGGGACTAGGCAAGATGAAGATCAAGATATCGGAAGATGCGATCGATCTTGTCGCAAGGCTCGCAAACGGCGATGCTCGTTCCGCTTTAAATACTCTGGAGCTCTCCGTCCGTTCCGCACCGAAGAAAGGAAATTATTTTTCCGTTACCGTTCCTTCGATAAAAGACTGCCTTCAGAAGACTCATCTGGTCTACGACAAGAAAGGGGAGTTTCATTACGACATCATCTCTGCGCTTCATAAGTCGATGCGTGGCGGTGATGCTAGCGCTGCGGTCTATTACCTTGCGCGCATGCTGGAAGGCGGGGAAGATCCGCTCTATGTCGCGCGTCGTATCGTCCGCTTCGCTTCCGAAGATATCGGCATTGCGAACCCCGCAGCTTTGACGCAAGCGGTTGCTGCGTACCAAGCCTGTCATTTCTTAGGTATGCCGGAGTGCTCGGTGAATCTCACTCAAGCTGTCGTCTATATGGCGAAATGCCCGAAGAGTAATTCGCTCTATGTGGGCTACGAAGCGGCGAAGAAAGAGATTATGGAACATCCCGAAGACCCGGTTCCGATGCATTTGAGGAACGCTCCGACGAAGCTTATGAAAGAGCTCGGCTACAGCAAGGGTTATAAATATAATCCGAACTTTAAAGGTAAGAAGGTAGATCAGGAGTATCTGCCGGATAGACTTAAAGGAAGAAAATTTTTCGAATAGACAATCCCACCTCACTGAGTCGGGATTTTTAAATAAAAACCTGCTCGTCTATGAGCGGGGGATAAAACGCGAGAAGGGTATCATTCCTCATCTTTTCGACAGGAGATAGCCACAAGGCAAGCTTTCTTATTTTAGGATCCAAGGTTCTAAAGAAAGCGCGGGAGCAGGTCATTGCCCACCTTCTTTCCAGCCGATCGGCTAGTTTTCCTTTAGGTGTTATAACCCACGCGGTCCGTATGGAGGTTATTCTTTTCTGTAGTGGTATGTATTCTTCACTCTCATTTTCCATGCTTTATTCTCCTTTCAATGTGCCTGACCGCTTTATAACCCATAATTATCGGAAGACAAGGGAGGGGTGCTAGAATACACTTATGGCAAAGCTGGTTTTCGACATAGAAACGATTGGAGGTGATTTCAATTCATTAGACGAGAAGACGATGCATTCGCTCGCAAACTGGGCGAATACTGGAGAAGATATAGAAGGGGAAGAAAGCCGTTCTGCGATAGAAGGAGTGATGGGACTTTCTCCTTTGACTGGAGAGGTCGTCGCGATCGGCGTCCTCGATGCCGATTCGGGCAAAGGCGCCGTTTACTATCAGTCTCCTGATTCGGGCGAAGTTGAGACGGAAGAGAACGGTATAAAATATAAGCCGATGACTGAGAAAGATATGCTTTCTCAATTTTGGGATCTTGCTGATGAATGCGATGACTTCATCGGCTTCAACAGTCGTATGTTCGATGTTCCTTTTCTCATGATCCGTTCGGCTATCCACGGCATCCATCCTTCACGCGACCTGATGTCGAACAGATATCTGAGTCTTCAGCGAGATGGTCGTCATATTGATCTCATGGATCAGCTTTCTTTCTACGGCGCCGTCGGAAAGACAAAAGGCAGTCTTCATATGTGGTGTCGCGCTTTCGGTATAGAGAGTCCTAAGGCCGGAGGCATCTCTGGAGACGACGTCGGTGCTCTTTTCAAGGAAAAGAGATATCTCGATATCGCGAAATATAACGCAAGAGATATCGTAGCGACTAAAGAGCTCTTCGATAGGTGGGCTAAGTACTTAAGATTCTAAACATAGATAAATGGAAGGATTGGAGTTCTATCATCTGGTATTCTATTTTATAATCTACGGCTTTTTCGGCTGGGTTTTAGAAGTGGTCTATTTTCTGATTGATGAGAAGAGATTCGTTAATAGGGGATTTCTGACTTCCCCTATTCTTCCTATATATGGTTTCGGTGCGCTAATGGTCATCGGTTTGATGCATTTTTCTACGGAAAACATAATCCTGTTTTTCACATTATCGATCATCGCTACCTCCATGCTTGAATATGTGACAGGATTCCTTCTTGAAAAGCTCTTTCATCGTTCGTGGTGGGATTACAGTAAAGAACCCTTCAATCTTCATGGAAGGATTTGCCTTAGGAGTTCTTTTTTATGGGGAATGCTTAGTATCTTCTTCATAATGATAGTCCACCCCTATATCCTTTCTTTTACTTCTCTTATCCCTCCGTATATAGGAACCGTTATCTCATTGTTCCTGATAGCTATTATTCTGATAGATACCGTCTGGGGAATAATCGCCGTATTGGAAGTGAATGAGATAGAAGAAAAGCTTCAATACATATCGTCAGCCATAAAGGATAGGGAAAAGAAGATAAACGGTATGATTGAGAAGGAAACGGCGAAGATATGGGACGATATAGCTTCTTTAAGAAGGGACTACGAGAAGATGTCAGAAAAATATATTCCAGCCTTTATCAGGCGGAAGCTTAGCGACATTCCTCTTATAATAAAGAAAGGTAAAAAATAGCCTGTATTGTATTCATAGGAGTGAATCCCATAATATATCCCTTATGGAGGATATCTACGTTATAGGTCACAAGAATCCCGATACCGACAGTGTTGTCTCGAGCATCGTTCTCGCGGGCATATTGGGATATAAGCCGGCAGTAGCCGGAGTAATCAATCAGGAAACCGTCTTTGTTCTGAATCATTTTCATATCGCACCACCGGAGCTTCTTATTTCCGGAGAAGGAAAGAAACTTTTTCTCGTTGATCATAACGAGGCTCTTCAGATGGTTGATCAAGGCGATAAGGCCGAGATCGTCGGCGTCTTTGATCACCACAAAGTGAACTTCAATTATTCTTCTCCTATTTGGTTTATCTGCGAACCTGTCGGTTCGACCGCGACCGTGATCTACGAGAACTATAAGAATGAAGTGATGAGTGACCCTGTCGTTGCCGGACTCATTCTCTCAGCTATCCTCTCCGATACCGTTATCTTCAAGTCTCCGACTGTGACTGAAAGAGATAAGGCTGCTGCTGCCGCTCTTGCTACTGTCGCCGGCATCACGGATGTCGTTGCCTTCGGCATCGAGATCAAAAAAGCAAACGCAGGCATTACTGGAAAGGATATAAAGGAAGTCATAAGCGGAGACTTCAAGGATTTCGATATAAATGGAAAGAAAGTCGGCATTGGTCAGGTAGAGGTCGTCGATCTCTCTGAAGCGATAGAGAGGAAGGCAGAGATATTCTCGAGACTCATGGAGATCAAAGCGACGGGATATGAGCTCGTCCTTTTTGCTGCGACGGACATCATGAACGAGGGAAGCGAGCTTTTCTTCGCTGGCGATGCTGCCGTGATAGAAAAAGCTTTCGGCACACAGCCGGAATCATCTGAATCTGTCTATGTGAAGGGACTTATGTCTCGCAAGAAACAGATAGTCCCCGCGATCGAAACCGTCTATAAATCTTAATGATATCTTTCAAGGTACTGAAAAAATCGAAGAAGAGCCTTGCTCGTCTCGGTCTCTTAGAGACTCCTCATGGAGTCGTTGAGACGCCTGCTTTCGTTCCTGTCGGAACGCAGGCTTGCGTAAAGACTCTCGAGGGTTGGGAAGTCGAAGAGGCTAACAGTCAGCTGATCATCTCGAATACATATCATCTTCATATAAGACCCGGTGAAGATATCTTAAAAAAACATGGAGGCATCCATGAATTCATGAAGATCGATCGTCCGATCATGACCGATTCGGGCGGCTTTCAGGTATTCAGTCTCGGTTTCGGCATGGATCAAGGTGTAAGCAAGATCGAGAAATCGAATCCGCCTGAACTCGTAAAGAAAGGATCACAGCCGAAGAAGCTGAAGATCACCGATGATGGCGTTGAGTTCCGTTCGTATGTGGATGGCTCACCGCTTTTCATGGGTCCGAAAGAATCTATCGCCATTCAACAGAAGATCGGCGCGGATATCATGTTCTCTTTTGATGAATGCACTCCGCCGACCGCGAATCATGAATACACGGCCGACTCTCTCATCAGAACGAAGCGTTGGATAAAGGAGTGTCTAAGAGTAAAGAAAACCGATCAGGCCCTCTATGGAATAGTTCAAGGCGGAAAGTTCAAGGATTTGCGTATCGATTCGGCACAGTACGCCGCTTCTCTTCCTTTTGACGGCTTCGGTATAGGAGGAGAGTTTGGTGGAAATAAGAAACTGATGACAGATATGGTGAAGTGGGTCGTTAAGGAGCTTCCTGATAACAAGCCACGCCATCTTCTCGGTATCGGCTACCTCGAAGATATGGAGCGCGTCATAAAGAGTGGTGTCGATACTTTCGATTGTACCGTTCCGACTCATTATGCCCGCCATGGCGCCGCTTTCACTTCCGAAGGAAAGTTTGATATGACGAAGACAGCTTTCCTTACTTCAAAAAAACCTCTCGATTCGAAGTGTGATTGCTATGTTTGCCGGATCTACTCCCGTGGATATATCTCGCACCTCGTAAAAGCGCATGAGATCACTGGTTTAAAGCTCTTATCCTTCCATAACGTCTGGTTTTTCAATAACTATGTTGCGGAGATTCGTAAAAAGATAAAGAAAGGACTTATCTAGACCCCCGAAAGGGGGTTTTTAGTAAGTGGGGAAGGTAACTATGTGGATAAATAGATCATAATTATCAGAAACCCTTATAAATTGGCGCTATTTCTACTTTTTTCTTTCTTTGTTTCCATTCGGCTTGTGGCGTATAATTCAACTATAGTGGGGGAAAGTGGTGAAAAGTGTAGAAATGTTTATAGGCGAATATAACCACAACTTAGATCAAAAGGGCAGAATGGCCGTACCGGCCAAATTCCGGTGCCAACTTTCTGGTGGCGCGATCGTTACCCGTGGTCTTGATCATTGTCTTTTCCTCTTTTCTCCCGAGGAATGGGATAAGCTTGCCGAAAAGCTCATCTCTCTTCCTATGACTCAGGCTGATTCCAGAGCCTTTATTAGGCTCATGCTCGCCGGTGCCGCCGATTGCGAGATAGACGGACAGGGCAGAGTCCTTATTCCGGAATATTTGCGCATTTATGCTGGACTCGGAAAAGAAATTGTCGTTGCCGGTCTTTATAACAGAGCGGAAATCTGGGATAAGAAGACTTGGGAAGCTTACCGCAAAGATGCTGAGTCACGGTCGGACGAGATATCGGAAAGGATGTCTAGCCTAGGACTATGAAGACCGTCGATAACGAAGTTCATATTCCGGTAATGATGAAGGAGGTGATGGCCTACCTTGATCCTGCTCCGGGAGAATTCATGATAGACGGAACTTTGGGCGGAGGCGGTCATGCTCGCGAGATCGTCCGCAGAATCACTCCGAAAGGAACTTTCCTCGGCGTCGATCGCGACGAGAGGGCGATCGAAAGGAATAAGGGAATCTTCGGCGATGGCGTGAAAGTCATCCTCGTCAATTCGAACTATTCGGGTATCGCAGAGATAATCTCGAAGAGGAATCTTCCAAAAGCGGATGGCATCCTTCTTGATCTTGGTTTTTCTTCCATCCAGCTAGAAGACGGCAGGGGATTTTCCTTTATGAAGAATGAACCGCTACTCATGACTTATTCGGACGAAGAAGAGCCTCTTATGGATGTTCTAAAGCGTCTCTCGGAAAAAGAGATAAAGGAGATAGTCGCTATAAGCGGCGAGAAATATTCTGGTCGCATCGCGACCGCTATCTGGAAAGTCGAAAGGAAAGGAAAGATAAGGACGACTGGAGAGCTTGCATCCGTCATAAGGGATGTTGTCCCGAAAGGATATGAGAAAGGCCGCATCGATCCGGCGACGAGAACATTCCTGGCATTCAGAATTTTCATAAATGATGAACTGGGGCACTTAAAAAGGATTCTGGAATCTCTTCCTCAGATACTGAAGCCCGGAGGAAGAGCGGTAGTCATCACCTTCCAATCGCTCGAAGACGGAATGGTAAAGAATGTGTTCCGCGATATGGCAAAGGAAGGGATATGCGAAGTGATGACAAAGAAGCCGATACCTGTCTCTTACGGAGAATCGAGAGAGAATCCGAGAGCGAGGTCGGCGAAGGTAAGGGCAATGATTATCAAATAGAGTCTCAATAATGACCATTATTCAACCCAATAAAGAAAAGAAACAAGGAATCTGGACGGCAGTCGTGAGTTTGCTTGTCGTTAGCTGCGTGGGAGTAACCGTATTCTGCGGCATCGTATATTCGAAGACCGTTTCTCTCCAGTCATCGATCGCTCTCTCTGAAAGGAGTATTGAGCAATCGAGAACGGAAAATGCGGAACTGAAGAATAAGCTTTTCAAGATCACTGATCCTCAGCTTATAGAGGAGATAGCCGGAGAAAAAGGTTTAGTAAAAGATACCGATCCAAGATGGGTGCTCGCTTCGTTTTAATCATAGGAATATTCGCCTTCCTATATGGCGGACTTGCTGTCCGCTTCTATGAAGTACAGGTAAAAAAGGGATCGACTTTTGCTTCCGCGGCTGAAGACCGCTTTAAGACGCTTCTTCCCGTAAGAGGCGGCATTTTTGTGACCGATAAGAGTGGGATAGATATTCCTGTCGCGATCAAGAAGGAATATCCATATGTATATTGCGTTCCGCAGGAGTTGAATAAGGCTGGTGTTGATATCAAAGAATCAGCCGCAAGACTTGCCGAAGTGCTCGGCATTCCTGAAGAGGGCATAATCGCGAAGATGAGTAAGGCGAACGATCCTCATGAGGATCTTACGAAAGCCATCCCCGACGATATGGTCGCGAAGGTAGAGGAATTGAATATCGTGGGAGTTAAGATCGGTAAAATTTCCAAACGCTTCTATCCGTACGAGACTCTTGCCGCACATATCCTTGGCTTCGTTTCAAGAGAGGATGATAAGGGAAAATATGGATTAGAATCCTTCTATGAAGATCTTCTTTCGGGTAAGGAGGGAGAAGCCGAAGGTGATCGTTTCATTGCTCCTTTGGATGGACAAGATATCAAACTTACGATAGATCAAAATATCCAGGCGAGAGCGGAGCGCATCCTCGAAGATGCTGTTTCCGACTACAAAGCGAAGAGGGGTCTTGTAATCGTCATGGATCCAAAAACCGGTGCCGTCCTCGCTATGGCAGGCGCTCCTTCTTTCGATCCTAACAAATATGGCGAATCAGAACTCGGTAACTTCTTGAACTATTCGACCCAGGCTGTCTATGAGCCCGGATCCGTCTTTAAGATTGTCACTATGGCTTCGGCTATCGATTCTGGCGCTGTTACTCCGACGACGACTTATATCGATAACGGTTTCATTACTGTAAACGGAAAGACAATCAGAAACTGGGATCATAAGGCTCATGGAAAACTGACTATGACGGAAGTCATAGAACAATCGATAAACACAGGAACCGCTTTTGCGGAAAGGACGATGGGGCACGATAAGTTCAAGAGTTATATCGACAAGTTTGGCTTCAACGATAAGACGGGTATCGATCTTCCTGGAGAACAGATTGGCGACACGAGAACTTTAAATAATGGCGCGGAGATAAACTATGTTACTGCTTCCTATGGGCAGGGAATCTCTGTCACTCCGATCAGGATGCTCTCTGCCGTGAATGCTATCGCGAACAAGGGAGTCATTATGAAACCTCATCTTCTGAGAAAGAAGTCGGAGGAGATGAATAGTCCCATCTCCGCCGATACGGCGAAGAAGATGACTGATATCATGGTCTCTGCCGTTGTGAAGAATAGGATTGCTGCCATCGAAGGATATTCCGTCGCCGGAAAGACCGGTACGGCTTTCGTTCCGGAGAAGGGAAAATATAGCGATAACGTTATCAATACCTATGTCGGCTTTGCTCCGGCCTATGATCCGAAGTTCAGTATTCTTATTAGAATAGACGAGCCAGAAGGTGCGCCTCTCGCCGGACAGTCGGTTGTTCCCGCTTTCAGGGAACTTACGGACTTCATGTTAGCCTACTTCAATATCCCTCCGGATAAGGTAGAATCAGCTAGATGAAAGATAGGCTTTTGAAGCTGCTTGAAAGGGTTCTCGCAGTCATAGCGCGCAAGATAATAGCTAAATATAAGCCGAAGATAATCGGCGTTACCGGCTCTGTCGGAAAGAGCTCCGCTAAGGAAGCTATCTACGCGGTCGTCCGTTCTTCTTTTAATGCCCGCGCGAGCCGTGGCAATTTCAATAACGAGCTCGGTTTTCCTTTAGCGATAATAGGAAACTACGAGAAAACCGGCGGTCCCGGTTTCTGGCTTTCCGTAATCATGAAGGGTTTGAAGGTAATAATGAAGGATGATCCTGATTATCCGGAACTTCTAATTCTCGAATATGGTGCCGATAAGCCGGGAGATCTTGATCACCTGATCGCGATCGCGAAACCCACAATATCTGTCGTTACGAATATCTCCAAGTATCCTGTCCATGTGGAATACTACGACGGTCCGGAAGCCGTCGCTCGCGAGAAATCAAAACTTGTTGAATGTCTGACGGATAAAGATTTTGCTGTCTTGAATGCCGATGATCAGTTCATCGTGAGGATGATGGATAGGACAAAGGC
>CAZRNY010000022.1:0-8977 GCA_964601595.1 uncultured Candidatus Saccharibacteria bacterium
TACTAAAGATGGGGGAAGTGATCCAGCCCGAATAGAAGCGGGAACGGATATTTCTCTTTGGAGAACGGCATCAGGCCTTAGTGGATATTGGACAGCAAACGAAGGGTCAGGAATAGTTCTTAATGACCTATCAGGAAACGGAAGAACTGGATCAATATCAGGAGCAGTCTGGGGAACCGATAGAAATAACATCACAAATGGTGCGCTTTCTTTTGACGGTATAGATGACTATGCTCGCACGGGAAATATTCCTCTATCAAATACTTTTTCTTTTTCCGTTTGGTTCAAACCAACCGTAATGACAAATGGCGCAAGAATATATTGGGGAAACGGAACTGATAAGGTTATATTGGCTTTATCTGGTACTACAGGAAACCTTACTTGGTATGGATACACATCAGGAGGAGGTACCGGATACAGAATTACTTCTTCTAAAATAAATCCTTCTGGCTATAATAATGTTGTACTTCAGTATGATGGCGCTACATTCAGGTGCTTTATAAACGGAAATCTTGATAGCGTAACCGCTGCTGCTACTGGAACAAGCGGTGCGAGCTCCATTAATCTCGCAACAAACTACAACAACTCAGGAAACTGGTTTAATGGTCTTATTGATGATGTCGCTTCATATTCCAGAGTTTTGACTTCAGAAGAAATTTCTTCAATGTATAAAGCTGGAAAATAAAATCCCCGCTTTCCGCGGGGATTTTTAATATCTATTTCAGCGCTTCCTGAAGCACCTTTTTTATCGTATCCGGCGATCCCTGTCCTTTCATCTTCGCCATCGTCTGGCCGAAGAGGAATTGGAACGAAGCTTCTTTTCCTGCCTTGTAATCGGCTACCGCTTTCGCGTTCGCTTCGATTACCGCCTGAACGGCTTCGAGGATCGGTCCTTCATCAGAAACCTGCTTAATGCCCTCCTCTTCCATTATCGTCCGAGGATCAATTCCCTTCTCTTCCATCTTCGCGAGAAGATCTTTTGCCATACGGCTCGAAAGTTCTCCGTTCGCGATGAGGATGGCAAGATCAGCCATATTCTCCGGTGTGATCTTCGTCTCGGAAAGAGTTGAACCCTTTGCATTCATTATTCCGCGAAGATCCATCACTATGTAGTTCGCGATAGATGAGTAAGCCTTATTTCTTTCATCCTCTTTCTTCTCGGCTAATTCTTCGTCAGATTCGGAAGCGCAGTTCTCAAAGTATTCGGCGATCTTCTTATCTTCGATAAGAGAAGAAGCCTGCGCTTCGGATAATCCGTATTGTTCGATGAGTCTCGCCTTCTTTGCTTCGGGAAGTTCAGGAAGAGAAAGCCTTATCGCTTCGAGATCGATAAAATCCTTATCGGTCAGATCGATCGGCGGAATATCAGGCTCGGGATGATAGCGATAATCATGCGCTTCTTCCTTACTCCTCTGGGAGTAGGTCTCAAGCTTTTCGGCATTCCATCCTCTCGTTTCTTGGATTATCCTCTCGCCGTTATCCAGCGCTTCGGACTGTCTCTTTATCTCATATTCGATCGCGCCTTCGAGAGCTCTGAATGAATTGAGGTTCTTTACCTCCACTTTCGTTCCGAGCTTTTCGGTTCCTTTCGGTCTTACGGAAATATTGGCCTCAAGCCTCATGTTTCCTTTTTCCATATCAGCCTTAGAGATGCCGATATAGCGGATAACAGTTTGGAGTGCTTTCGCGAATTCGGAAGCCTTAGCGGAAGAACTGATACAGGGCTCCGTCACAAGCTCGACAAGCGGAACACCCGCGCGATTCAGGTCGACGTAAGTCTTGCCGTCCGATCCATGAACCAGTTTCCCGGCATCCTCTTCGAGATGGATTCTCGTAAGCTTCACACCACAGAGATTTCCACCCTTAACGAAGGGATGTTCGTATTGAGACAGTTGGTATCCCTTCGGAAGGTCGGGATAAAAGTAGCTCTTTCGGTCAAAAAAGGCCTTCTCGGGGATGTTTCCCCCTAAAGCCAGACCTAACTTGAGTATCGATTCGATAGCCTGTTTATTCGCAACCGGCATCGCTCCGGGATGAGCGAGACAGATCGGACAGACATTAGTATTCGGGCGAATCTCGTCGCTCGTATTAGGACAACGGCAGAACATCTTAGTCTCCGTGTCGAGCTCCATATGTATTTCGAGCCCTATCGTCGGTATATACTCCACAGAACGATTATAGCCTTTAAAAACAGGCTTGTCAGCCTGTTACATACAGCCCATCATTTCTGTTTTAGACGGCCAAACGCCCGCATTCCCGATGTTTTAATTTCGTAGCGAGGCAGAGAGAAGACGAACTAAGTCGTATCCGGAGGATACGTCGAGTGCAGTCTCTTCTCGCCGCAGTAGAAATTTAAGCATCGGATAATAAAAAGAGCCCTCCGCCATCTGGCGGAAAAGGCTCTTTTTATTACTAGATGATTTCGATTCCCATTGAACGAGCAGTGCCGGCAATTACCTTTTCGGCATTCTCTATATCATTGGCGTTCAGGTCCTCCATCTTCCTTTCGGCGATCTTGCGAAGGTCCTCCTTCGTGATCTTTCCTACTTTGTTCTTATGAGGAGTCCCGGAACCTTTCTCGATTCCCGCTGCCTTCCTGAGAAGATCTGATGCGGGCGGGGTGCGGAGCTTGAAAGTAAAGCTTCTGTCCTCGTATACGGTTATTTCCGCAGGAACGATATCCGTTCCCATGCTCTGCGTAGCGTCGTTAAACTGCTTGCAGAAATCCTGGATGTTTATTCCGTGCTGACCAAGTGCAGGGCCAACCGGAGGAGCAGGATTCGCTTTTCCAGCTTGTATCTGTAGCTTTATGTTTGCCTTTATTGCCTTAGCCATGATGTTTTATATGCTTTGCTAATCTAACTCTTATCTACCTGTTTTGCAAGAGACTTGATGTTGAAAATCGCTTTCGTAATAGAAGTAGATTCTCAAGGACAAGCTATATCTTCTGGATCTGAAGAGCGTCGATTTCGACGGCTGTATCGCGACCGAAGATCGGCACTAATACCTTAACCCTTCCTTTAGCCTCATCTATCTCGGCAATCTTACCGTCTGAATCCTTGAAAGGTCCGTCTACTATCTTCACAAGCTCGCCAACCTTAAATTCTACCTTCATGGCCGGTTCCTCCGCTCCGCTCATCTTTACCATGAGGGCATCCACTTCATCCTTCGAAAGAGGAGTGGGAGTGGTCGTATCCGCACCTACGAATCCGGTAACTCTCGGAGTATTCCTCACGATGTACCAGGTATCAGGACTCATGATCATCTCGACAAGAACATATCCGGGGTAAAGCTTTTCTTCGCTTTCAACCCTCTTTCCATTCTTTATCTTGACCTTCTTCGACTTGGGAACGACTACGTTGAATATCCTTTCATTAACGCCGAGCGAATCAACTCTCTGCTTGAGATACCTCGCTACCGCGTCTTCGTATCCCGAATACGTATGGACTGCGAACCATTGTCTTACTTCGTCCGTTGTCTTCATGTTTGGAGTTGCGCTCATGTGTTTATATTTTCAGCTTAAGCCTTAAGGATGAATTTCTGGAGAACAGTTATAAAGACGAAATCGGCAAAGCCAAGAAAGGCTGCCATTCCGAGCGAAAAACCGACCACTACTAAGAGCATCTTCAAAGTTTCTTTTCTCGTTGGCCAGGTGATCTGGTTGTACTCGGCTTTTACGCCCGAGATGAATGCGTTCAATCGCTTCATATTTGCTGGATTAATCTATAATTTTTGCGACTATATGTCAAGATTTTTAACAGAAGCAGCATGGACCTGGATGAATCTCTTTCGAGGTTCAACCTCGCTTCCCATAAGCATATCGAATACCTTATCAGCTTCCTGAGCATCAGCTACCGTTACTACCTTAAGGCTTCTTGTCGCTGGATCCATAGTGGTATCCCAGAGCTGATCAGGATTCATTTCTCCCAAACCCTTATATCTCTGAATCGAAGGATTACCTCCCATCTCGACAATAACCTTATCCTTTTCGACATCGGAATAGGCATATTTCACTTGCTTTCCCACCTGGATCTTATAGAGAGGCGGCTCGGCGATATAGATATTGCCGTTCTCAATAAGCTTCGGAAAATGTCTGTAGAAAAGCGTAAGAAGAAGAGTTCTGATGTGCGCGCCGTCTACATCGGCATCCGTCATGATGACGGTCTTGCCGTAACGAAGCTTAGTGATATCAAAATCGTTTCCGAAAGCGGTTCCGAGAGCGATGATAAGAGACTTTACTTCGTTGTTCGCAAGCATCTTATGAACCTGCGCTTTCTCGACATTCAAGATCTTTCCTCTAAGAGGAAGTATCGCTTGGAACCTTCTGTCTCTTCCTTGCTTTGCGGAACCTCCTGCCGAGTCTCCCTCGACGATAAAGAGTTCTGATTCTTCCGCTTTTCTTGTCTGACAGTCAGCCAACTTTCCCGGAAGGGCGAGTCCTTCGAGCGCTCCCTTGCGAAGAACGGTCTCTTTAGCAGCTTTCGCTGCTTTTCTCGCTTTCGCGGCAAGTAAGCACTTTTCAACTATCCTCTTCGCATCCTGGGGATGTTTCTCGAGATACTCCTTAAAAGCCTCGGATACAGTCATCTCGACCGCACCTCTCACTTCCGTGTTTCCGAGCTTCGCTTTGGTTTGTCCTTCGAACTGAGGATCTTTGATCTTCACCGAAATGACGGCGACAAGCCCTTCGCGCACGTCATCTCCGGTCAAGTTCTCATCATTATCTTTAAGAAAGTTATTCGCTCTCGTGTAATCGTTGAGTGTCCTCGTAAGAGCGGCGCGGAGTCCGGTCACATGAGTTCCTCCATCTATCGTATAGATGTTGTTCGCGAAACCGAGCTCTTTCGTCTCGATATCTTCCGTATAGGCTATGGCTGATTCTACTTCGCAGGCTTCAGTCTCCTTATGGACATAGAATATCTCTTCCTGAAGCAGATCTTCCCCGCCTTCGTTTAAATATTCGACAAAAGTCTTTATTCCGCCAGAAAAAGAAAAAGCGTAATAGAAAAGATCATCCTCTCTTCTATCGACAAAAGTGATTCTAACTCCCTTTGTGAGATAGGACTGCTGTCTGATTCTATCGAGTATCCTCTTGCGATCGAATTCGATGGTATTGAATATTATCGGATCCGGCTTGAAGGTAATCGTCGTTCCGTGGCCCTCGGCCGAACCGACTTTCTTTACCTGTGCCTTTGGTTTTCCCGTTTCATATTCCTGAACATAAAGTCCGCCGTTCTGTCTTACTTCAGCTTTCACATAGGTAGAGAGAGCGTTAACAACCGAAGCTCCGACTCCGTGAAGTCCTCCGGAAACTTTATATCCGCCTCCTCCAAATTTTCCTCCGGCATGCAATACGGTCATAACGGTTTCAAGCGCGGATTTTTTTGTCTGCGGATGAATGTCTACCGGGATGCCTCTTCCGTCGTCGGTTACTCTGACGGTTATGTCATCGAGAATCTCGACAGTGATATGCTTCGCATGCCCTGCCATCGCTTCATCAATTGAGTTATCTACTATCTCCCAGATAAGGTGGTGCAATCCATCGGGTCCAGTGGAACCGATGTACATTCCTGGTCTCTTTCTTACGGGCTCAAGTCCTTCAAGAACGAAGATATCCTTAGCTGAATAAGATGACTGATCTTTCTTTTCTTTTTCTTTAGCCATTTACGGAAATTCTGACTGACTCCGTTATTAACGGAATCCGTGTATTTTACTGGGTAATCCTATCAAAAAATGCCCCCCGGAACAAGGCTCCGAAGGGCGTTTTTTTAGCGTAAAATGAGGCCTTTTCGGCTATTTAGAGCCGAAATCGCCTTAGTCATCTCGTTATCGACTTCTTTATCGGAAAGAGTCTTCTCAAAAGACCTAAAAAGAAGCCTGATCGTTATGGCTATCTTGCCATTTTCCCCCTCATAACGGTCGGTCATAGAAACCGATTCGAGGTTATCGAGCGAAGCTTCAGAGACAGCGAGAACCGCATCTCCGGTCTTTGCTCCATGATCGAGCCATAATGATATATCCCTAGAAATCGAAGGATAGCTCGGGATGGGAGAAAACCTTACAAAGGATGCTTTATCAGCTACCTTATCAAGATCGATCTCGAACCAGCTTTCCGAGCCACTCTTATTAGAGCCAAGCATTCCTATTCTTTCCGAACCGAGCATAACGAAAATAGTTTCTCCGTTATCAGAAAAATCTATCTTCGTCCCGAGTCTTAGAGTAGCAGACTGCAGTGCTCCCTTTAGTTTTCTATGTGACTCCTTATTCCCTTTTTCCGATATCGCTGCCGTAAGGTAATTCTTCTCATTAGTAGTCGAGAGAAAAACCTTTCCTATCTCAAATATCCTTACATTATCAAAATTCTTCTTATTAAGTTCGAGGTTCTTTTTTATTCCAGGAATAAGAGAATTCCTCATAAACCTCTTATTCTCCGCGAGCGGATTAGCCAACTCTATTGCAGTCTCTTCTTCGGAGAAACTGTAGTTATAAACTTCATCGAATCCAGCAAGCGCCATTTCCATCCTAACCATCTTCTTAAAAGCCACAGTCGGATGATCGTGCTGGGGTACTATCTCCATTTTCGGCGACTCGGCTATCACATTATCAAGTCCATATATCCTGATCACCTCTTCGGCGATATCTTCGAATATATCGATATCGTTTCTTTCTTCAGGTGCTTCGATTATCCCCTTCGCGTCTATCTTGAAGCCAAGCCTCTTTAATATTGCAAAAGCCTCCTTATCAGAAACGCGTACTCCGGTTATCGAGAAAAATCTCTCGTTATCCCAAGATATCTTTTTGATAGACGACTTCTTCGGATAGACATCGTTAATAGCAATGGTTTTCGCTCCACAGATCTCAGTAAGAAGCGCGATAGCCCGACTCATCCCCCACTCTGCCTTGATCGGTTTTACAGTATGGCCATATCGCTGTGAAGCGTCGGTTGCAAGACCGATATTCCTCGCCGAACGATAAACGGAAACCGCATCAAAAGTCGCTGCTTCGACGATGATCTCTTTAGTACCGCCTGTTATCTCAGCGTCTTTTCCTCCTTTTATTCCTGCTGCCGCTAAAATCTTTTTATCATCCGCTATAACGGTATCCTTATCTGAAAAAACCAGAGTCTTTCCGTCGAGAGTCGTCATCTTCTCCCCCCTCTTCGCTTTTCTCGGATTGATGGTTCCCGAAACTACCGAAGCATCAAATACATGCATCGGCTGTCCAGTCTCTATCATCACATAATTCAATATATCGACGACCGCGTTAATCGATCGAAGTCCCGCCGATTCTAGAGATTTTTTCATCCAAGAGGGAGTTACTCCTTTTTTTCCTAAAGAAAGCTTCGCGCCTATATAGCGAAGCGTATCGGCATCCTTCTCTATCCTTATTGCAAGATTTCCTTTAAAGGAAATCTTGGCAAACTTCGGTATCTCGTTCTTTATGCCATATATCGCTGCCGCCTCTCTTGCGATTCCGATATGGCTCGCCGCGTCCGCCCACCTGTTTGCGGTTATCTTGATATCGATCATATTTCCCACTATCTCTTCCACCTCGAAAGATTTAAGAGAAAGATCGTTAGCAAACTTCTTTGCAAGCGGTATTCCTGGAGCGAATTTCTTTATGAGTGAATAGCTGAATTTCATTTTCTTAGAATTCTTTGATAAACCTCAAATCTCCCGACATAAAGAGACGCATATCTGGAACACCATATTTAACCATCGCCAGTCGCTCGATTCCGAAACCGAAAGCGAATCCCTGCCACTCTCCTTTCTTATATCCGGCAGACTCTAATACTTTCGGGTGAACCATTCCGGCTCCACCCATCTCGAGCCATCTTCCTCCGTCGAGCTGTACATCGACTTCGACACCTGGTTCGACGAACGGGAAATAACTGGATCTGAATCTGACATTTATCTTCTTTCCGGAGAAGAATTGCCTGAATAATTCCTCGATCACGAACTTGAAATTAGCAAGACTGACGTCCTTACCGACCATAAGTCCCTCTAACTGATAGAAGTTGGTCTCATGAGTGGCATCGGTCGCCTCGTATCTAAATGTTCTTCCAGGAGCGATGATTCGGAACGGAGGCTGATTTTTTTCCATATAGCGAACCTGAACAGGGCTCGTATGAGTCCTTAGTAAAAACTTTTCTTTCCCCGGTTCGGTCTTAACCCAGAATGTATCCCACATTTCGCGAGCGGGATGATCTGCGGGAATGTTTAGAGCATCGAAATTATAGAATTCCTTTTCCAGCTCCGGGCCGACAGCTACGGAGAAATTCATCGATCGAAAAATACCTATGATCTCTTCTTCCGTCTTGGTAAGCAGATTTATCCTTCCTCCTTCCGGGTAGATTCCGGGAATCGTCAGATCGATCGTTCCTTTATTATCAGATCCGAAAAAAGCGTCTTTCAAAGAAAGAGCCTGTTCTATCTCCGCTCGTAGTGCCTGTATTACAGGTCCTTTTTCTCTCTTTTCCTCTATCGTCGAGATAGCCAGTTCTTTAAAGACTTCAGTTATAATTCCTTGCTTTCGGCCCACATATTTGATGCGGACGGCATCGAGTTCGACGGCATTTCCTGCCGCTTCTATCTCATTCAAAGCTTCCGACTTCAGTTTATCGAGATCCATAGGTTTTAACCGATTATATTCCAAAAAATAGCGTTTTCCCAGCACTTAGATATTAAAAATGCCCAATAAACAGGATCCCAAAGCAGAGGCAGGGACAATAATATTCTATATCCCCCGCAAATAGAGCAACATGAAGGCATCGAACCTTCGACCCTCGTCTTACAAAAACGATACTCTAACTTTTCCACTAATACCGCCCATCATATATTAAAAAGACCCTATAACCTCTTATAGCCCGAATATGTGCCTGTAACCCAAACCAGTCAATATCCACTAACTATCTTCATAAATAAGCTGTCAGTAATGACGGCTTGTTTATATACCTTAAGAAATAAGGATGATGAGC
>CAZRNY010000023.1:0-6997 GCA_964601595.1 uncultured Candidatus Saccharibacteria bacterium
GGTAACGTTTGATCGATTATGTGTCACCATTTTGGACGGCCGTCCAAAATGGTGATAATGGTTGATATGAGGGAGGGGAGGCCTGATTTTGCTAAAATTAGATTTATTGCTAGTTTAGCTATTAGCCATCCGGCTTCCCATATACATATGAAACGATTTTTCGAGATACTGCCTGGAGCGCTCGCCTGGGGAACAATCGGGGGGATGTTTCTATTTTCTTGGCTTTTTCCTGTTCAGGTAGCCGTATTTATCATACTTTTCGATATATATTGGCTTTTTAAGACCATACACTTTGTTTCCTATCTAGCTGCCGGATATAAGCAGATGAAGGAGGTAATGAAAGTAGACTGGCTTTCGAAGGCGAAAGAACTGCCCGTGAGGGAGGAGATAGGATTCGGGTTGGATGATCTGTATCACCTAGTCATATTTCCGATGTATAAGGAATCCTATTCTGTCGTTAAGGAAAACTTCGATTCTTTGATGAAGATGGAATATCCGCTTGATAAGTTTATAGTCGTCCTTTCAGGAGAAGGTAGGGCGGGATTAGAGACAAAAGAAACGATCGATAGGATAGAGAAGGAATTTGGCGGAAAGTTTTTCCGTTTCTATACCACGCTTCATCCGGACGGTTTGCCAAATGAGATTCCGGGAAAGGGATCAAATGAGGCTTGGGCGGCGGAGCAGGTGAAGAAGGATGTCATCGACCCGCTAAACATTCCTTATGAAAAAATCCTGGTTTCGACTTTTGATGTCGATACGCAAGTCTTCCCTCAATATTTCGGAAGGCTGGCTTACAGCTTTTTTACTGCGGAGCATCCTTATAACTCGAGCTACCAGCCAATAGCGTTCTTCATGAATAATATCTATGAGGCGCCTGTCTTTGCTCGCATAGTCGCTTTTTCGACGACCTTCTGGAACATTATGAATCAGGTGAGGCCGGAACAGCTCATCACCTTCTCTTCTCATTCCATGCCGTTTAAGGCTCTCGTCGAGATAGGGTTTTGGACGAAAAATCATGTTTCGGAAGATTCGCTGATATTTTGGCAGTGCTTCCTTCACTACAACGGTAATTGGAGGACTATTCCTCTTAACTATCCTGTTTCGATGGATGCGAATGTCACTCCCTCTTTTTGGAACACGATGAAAAACATCTACAAGCAGCAGAGGAGATGGGCTTGGGGATGCGAGAACATACCTTTTATATTCGAAGGGTTCAGACTCAATAAGAACATACCGTTCAAGCAAAAAGCGTATTGGGTGTATCAGCATATCGACATCTACTGGGGTTGGGCGACGAACGCACTCCTTATCCTCGCGCTTGGAAGGCTTCCTCTCATCCTCGGAGGAGAGAAGTTCAATGTGTCCGTGCTTTCTCATAATCTGCCGCAGCTCACTAGTACTCTGCTTAACTTCACGACTATAGGCGTCATTACCATCGCTTTGCTTTCGATAATGATCCTTCCTCCCAAGCCGGCTTGGTTCGAAAAGAAGCATCATCTTCTCTATCTTTTTCAATGGTTTTTGTTGCCGATAAATCTCTTGATCTTCGGAACGCTTCCCGGTTTGGAATCACAGACAAGAATGATGCTTGGTGGAAAGTTCAGGCTTGGTTTCTGGGTGACGCCGAAAGCTAGGAAAGGAGAAAAGGCGGATTACGCTAATTAGAATATCACTCTGATCGCTGATAAAGCGGCCTTTATGGCCGCTTTTTGGAACTGTGAAAATGCAAAGCAACATAGCTATACTGATAGGACATAAGCTGAAACTCGGAAAAATGAAGAAGATAATAATATTTGCTGGCAAGGCTGGACAAGGAACAGATAGGACAGCTGCTATACTCGCGAAGATGGCCGTTCGGAGCGGTAAGTATTCTTTTGTCGAAAGAGACTATCAGTCGCTAATAAGAGGAGGGCATAACTTCAGCACTGCTGCTGTTAGCGATGATTATGTCGCAAGCTCGGAGGCAAAAGCCGATATAGTCATCGCTTTCGATAAGGAGTCTATCGATATCCATAGGGGAGACCTGAAAGAAGGAGGAAAGATGATCTCTTTTGCCGAGACGGGAGCGGAAAATACGCTTCTTATCGATGTCGCCGACTTCCTCTCCGAAAACAATCTGTCACGCAATTTCGGTAATAATGTGATGCTCGGAATAGCGGCAGCGATCGCGGAACTTTCTCGCACATCGTGCAACAGTGTGATAGAAGAAGAATTTCCCTCTCATAAGGAAGATATCAAGAAAATATTCCTTAAGGGGTATGACATCATAAGCACGGGAGACGGAGAACAATCGGAACCGAAGAAGATAATGTCCGGAAGCGAAGCGGTTGCTTTAGGAGCGATCGATGCCGGAATGAAGATAGCTTTCTATTATCCAATGACTCCAGCGACCGGAGTATTCACTGAACTTATCTCGAAGAATGGAAATTATCGGGTGATCCAGATGGAAGATGAGATAGCAGTAGCGATGGCAGCGCTCGGAGCGAGCTATGCGGGAGATGTAACTCTTACCGGAAGTTCCGGAGGAGGACTATCTCTCATGGGAGAAGCGGTATCTTTAGCCGGAATGGCGGAGTTGCCGATCGTCATATATGCGGCGCAAAGGATGGGGCCTTCGACCGGAGTGCCGACTTATACTGAACAGGGCGACCTGGGAGCGATATTAAATCTTGGTCCCGGGGAGTTTCCTAAATTCGCGATAGTTCCAGGAGATGCTGAGGAATCGTATTATGCGACGATTGATGCTTTCTATATCGCGAGAAAATATCAGCTTCCTGCATTCATGATATCAGATAAGCATCTTGCTGATTCCTTATTCTGTGTTTCTGAATTTTCAGCGCCGACTTATGCGAAAGAGATGTTTATAAAGGAAGTGGCAGACGGGGAATATAAGAGATATGCGATAACGGACGACGGTATAAGCCCGAGGATTATTCCTGGTTCGGAAAGTGTCGTGAGGGCGACGAGCTACGAACATGATGATAGAGGGCACACCACGGAGGACCCGGAATCGATAAAGATCATGAATGATAAAAGACTCCGGAAGATGGAGACCTTAAGGAAGGAGTGCGCGATAATGAATCCTGTAAGGATATTCGGAAAAGGAAAGAAGCTGATTATTGGATCGGGATCAACTAAGGGGGCGATAATGGACTATATCTCGGAAAGGCCGGACTATAGATTCTTGCAGGTGATACACCTTGCTCCTTTTCCAGCTAAAGAAGTGATGAAGGAGATAGAAGATGCAGATGAGGTCGTGATCGCGGAAAATAATGCGACCGGTCTTCTCGCAAAGATGATAACTGCGGAAACAGGATTTGTGGGAGGAAAGTCGGTACTCAGGTATGACGGCCGGACTCTCTCGAAAGAGATGATCGCGGAAGGCGAAGAAAAATAAATAATCCGATGATAACAAACGAGAAAAATACATGGTGTTCCGGATGTTTTAACTTCGTCCTGTTTTCTTTCTTTAATAAGGCCTTAGATGAACTGCAGGCGGAGGGGAAGATAGATATCAAGAAGACTGTGATAGTTACCGATATAGGCTGTGGTTCGAAGATATACGACTATATCAATATGAACGGATTCTGCTCGCTTCACGGCAGAGCAATACCGACGGCGACCGGTATTAAAGCGGCTAATCCGGAAATGACGGTAATCGCTTTCGGAGGAGACGGAGGGACCTACAACGAAGGAATGAATCATGTAGTCCATGCGTCTAGGAGAAATGCCGATATCGTGACGATAGTGGGTAATAACAGGGTGTTTGCCTTAACAAAAGGACAGCAGACGGCGACTACCCCATCAGAAGAGAGTCACTTCGAACCACTTGCCGTTGCGGCTGCTGCTCAAGCGAGCTTCCTAGCGAGAGAGACGGTATTCGATCAACAGAATCTGCTTTCTTCCCTAAAGAAAGCGATAACGCATAAGGGGTTTTCTTTGATAGAAGTGCTTGAGCCGTGTGCCATATTTATGAATGATAAGGAAGCATTGATGGCTTCGATAAAGAGGATTCCCGAGGGACTGGCGCCTGAAGAAGCAAAGAGATTCCTTATGGAGTCATTGGGTTATCCAACTGGAATATTCGTAGAGGAAAATAGATCCATATTCTAGAGTATATAAAAACACGACCGCGAGGTCGTGTTTTAATTGTTTATTCGAAATGATAATTACGATCGAGAACTTCGAGCTTAGCTTTCAAAGGGGCGAACTCATGGATCATAAGACCATTCTTCATTACTTCTTCGGCGGCGGCGCGACTTTCTTTTATAATCATCGGATCACGAAGTGCTTCCATGACCGCATCGGGAGTACCTTTCTGGGTTTCTCCGAGAAATTCTCCTGGACCGCGAAGATTAAGATCCATCTCGGCGAGCTCGAGACCGCTTTTCGCTTTTTCGATCATGGATAGTCTCGAGACGGACAACTCCGATGACGAGGAAGAGAAGAGGAAACAATAGGATTTATGTTTGCCGCGGCCGACTCTGCCTTTGAATTGATAGAGCTGAGCAAGGCCGAAACGGTCGGCGTCTTCAATGACCATGACTGTCGCGTTCGGAACATCGATGCCGACTTCGATCACGGAAGTCGAAACAAGGAGATCAGTCTTTCCTTTACGGAAGCTTTCCATAATCTCGTCTTTTTCTTCTGGTTTCATCTTGCCGTGAAGCATGGCAACCTTGAATTCCTTAAAGACAGCCGAGAGCTTCTCGTATTCGGCTTTGACATTCTTAGTTTCGCTCCATTCCATGACTTCGTCGTCGGATTCTATCCTTGGGCAGACGAAGAAAGCTTGATGTCCTTTCCTTAGCTCTTCCTTTATGAACAAATAGGCGGCTTCTCTCTTTGTCGAGGGAACAATCTTGGTTGTGATTGACTGCCTGTCTTTCGGAAGCTCATCTATCATCGATAGGTCGAGGTCACCAAATATCGCGATAGCCATGGTTCTTGGTATCGGAGTGGCGGACATACTGAGAAAATGGGGAGCCGATCTCTTCTCATTTTTTGATAAAGCGGCTCTCTCGGATACGCCGAAGCGATGCTGTTCGTCGACGACTATGAGACCAAGTGAACCGAAGACGACCGATCCGGTTTTTCTCTTCGATATAAGAGAATGCGTGCCGATGATTATCTTTGCCTTTCCGGAAGATATTTCTGAGATGATGGATTTCTTTGGGGCTTCCGATTCCAATCCTTCGCCATAGAAAATTCGGGAAGATTTGGAAGTGAAGAGACAGACAGGAATCTCTTCCTTACCAAATAGAGAAATAATAGTGCGGTAGTGCTGGGCGGCCAGTATCTCTGTCGGCGCCATGATCGCGACCTGAAATCCGGATCTTACTGAGGAGAGCGCGGCGAGCGCCATGACGATCGTCTTTCCTGAACCGACATCTCCCTGGAGTAGGCGATTCATTGGATGACCGGAAGACATATCTTTCAGTATCTCAAAGAGAGAACGCTTCTGAGCGAAGGTAAGAGAGAAAGGAAGCTTCATCATATCTTCCTTTACAAAATCAGCATCGAATTTTATAAGAGGAGCATCCATTTCAAGAAGAGTCTTTCTTCTTGTCATATTGAGAAGCTGAACAAGAAAAACCGTCTCGAAAGCAAGCCTTCTCTTCGCTTTCATGGCTTTTGTTGAATTGCTAGGAAAATGAAGATCTACGAGTGATGTGTTTATTTCCGGCAAATTTCTCGAATTAAGTATCCTTTCGGGAATGAACTCTTCTATGTGACCGATACTATTCAGACAGAGGGAAATTGCGGTAGAGATTGATTTGGAAGAGAGTCCTCGCGGCCTGCGATATACGGGAGTGATACCGATAGGTCCTTCATCTGCTTTCCTATGAGAAGGGCTGGCTAAGAAGAGACCGTTCTTATTCCGTGAGATCTTGCCGGAAACAAACAAATCCATGCCTTCGGAAAAGCCATAGCGGATATATGGCTGATTGAACCAGACGGCTCTTATGACTCCTGAATGATCCTTTATTATCGCTTCAGTCATCGAGAGACGGCGTCCGGGAATGCGCTTGTAATAGAGCTTAGAGACGATGCCTCTTATCACATATGACTTTCCGAATTGTATTTCAGAAATAGGAGTAGGGTGAGCATAATCCTCGTATCTTGCCGGAGTATGGAAAATAAGATCGCCGACAGTCTTAATATCGATAGTTTCGAGCTTGGAAGATGTATTTTTTGGTATTCCCTTGATATCTTTCAGGGGAATAGAGAGGTCTATCACGCACTAATCTTAATATAAGAAGAAGGGAGATGTTATGTTTGTCAAAAACTAATATAGGTGTTCTAATAAGCCAAAGTTCATTTTAAGGGAGGTGTTTATATGTATGCAACTGAAGCAACAGATCCAAGAGCATATGGTCGGGTGGTTTCCGTATGGAAACATCTCGTAGAAGAAGAAAAAGAAGGAACAAGAAGGATAAGACAGATCAGCCTGATACCTGAAGCAAAGGAACAAGGCCGCTGGTCTCCTGACATGATCTTTATCGATAATGACGGCCCTCTGGTCGGCTATATGCAACTTTCACTGAATTACTTGAATACCGTAACCGATGAGGAACTAGCCCTAAGGATAGAAGCTGTGGGAATACTTCTCGCAGAAGTAGCTCGCGGCAAACATCCTCTCGAAGGATTCGAGAAAGCGATTCAAGCTCTTGGGAAAGCCGGAGAAAAAGCGATGACTAGGGTTAGTATCGACTACTCTGGATTAAACCCTGAATTCTGTATTAAACAATCAGTGCTTCATTAGGCGCACGGGAGGGGATGATAACCCTCTTTTTTATTTTTCTAATTTTCTTTCAAAGAGAAGCACTTGCTCTTTTAGGCTGTTTTATTTTATATTCTTACGGTGAGAATAGGGTTGGATCGCTAGCTCAATTGGCAGAGCAGACGCCTCTTAAGCGTAAGGTTCTTGGTTCGATTCCCTGGCGATCCACTTCATACTATCTTCCTATTTCGGAAGACATAGTCCCGCCCCTTG
>CAZRNY010000024.1:0-6778 GCA_964601595.1 uncultured Candidatus Saccharibacteria bacterium
AAAAGCGTTATTTAAAAATAATCGATAAGAAAGAAGGCGGTTAAAGTGATAGAGACTGGCGATAAGAGACTTGATGCCATGATAGTCACGGCTAGCGCCACGGCGGAACAGCTTACGAAGGAGTCCGGAGGCGAAGAAATGTTAAGAGATGTGCTTGTTGCTGCGATATGGTTCCGGGTAGCCGAATACTTAGATAACGATGTTAGCCGGAAGATATATTTGGAAAAGATAGATTCGCTATATGAAATTCTTTTAGGAAAAGGGATGAGCGAATCAAAGATAGCAGAGATGGTCAGAAAGATAACGACCATCATAAAAAGATAAGGGAGGACGGCAACATGTGGATTATCAGGGGCAAACAAAAAACCGCTCTATCTGGAGCGGTTTTTTTAATGCCTATTCTGAATTCTTAACCTTCAGCTTTCTCGTCTTTCCTTTTGCTATTTTCGGGAGCCTAATCTTCAGAACACCGTTCTTAAAGTCAGCTTTAGCCTTATCGGGATCTATCTCCTGAGGAAGGATGATCGATCTCGAAAATTTCCCCCAATAGCATTCCTGGTACAGATAGTTCTCATCGGCGATCTCTTCAGATCTCCTTCTCTCTCCGCGGACCGTTATCGATTCGCTCGAGATGTCTATATCTATATCATCCGGTTCGACGCCGGCGACGGTCGATTCGACGATGATTTCTTCATCAGTCTGGTAGACGTCGATAGTAAGCTGCCCCTCGCTTTCCTCCGAGAGGAGGTCGAGATCAGTTTCACCTCCTTTTTCTTTCATAGTAGTACTCCTTTATTCTATCAAATTCATGCAATACGACGAAGGCCACGATAACTAGGAATGTTATCGGGATTATTTCCGGCCCGGTCTTCATCACTAGTACATTGAATATTCCGTGTATCAGGGTGGCTAGCATGAGACCGATCAGCACTGCTTTCTTGGCCCAAAAAGAACCAAGAAGACCGGAGCAGAGAGCATGCATCAATGTTGCTCCGACGAAACGAAGAAGAGCGATACCGATCATTTGCGAAAGTCCGGTTGCGGCTGAGAGAAAGAATATATTTTCAACGAGAGCGAATCCGAGAGCAGCGACGATCATATAGATCATGCGGTCTATAGGTTCGTCGCATTCCCTGCTGATACTTATAAATATCCAGACAGCTAGGAACTTAACCAGCTCTTCTACGAAGGCGTTACCGAAGATGGCGGTTATCGAAAGGTCTCCTAGACCCATTGCGATATAGCCGATACTAAGAAGCTTTTCTACTCCGGCAGCTGCCAGAGCAGAGATCATGCCTATCACGAAAGTCTTAGTGATGAGCATCTTCGGTTCCGGATTAACCCGATCCTCGAGCAGGAAGAAGACGAGCCAAACGCTACTCAGGATGAGACCGATAAAAGAGGCGATAGGAAGAGCTTCAGAGATTACCACTTTTCAGTCATTAGAAATTCGCTGCCGCGAACCTTTTCGGGAAGCTCTTTATAACAGGCTTCCGTAACAAATGGCATGAAGGGGTGCAAGAGCTTCAGGGATCCTTTTATTATCTGAATAAGAGTGTCGATGGCGGCTTTCTGGTCAGCTTCGCTCGGATTGTCTTTGAAACGGGATTTTTTCGCTTCGATGATTTTATCGGCGAAAGTGTGCCAGAAATAGTGATAAACCGTTTCTCCGGCAAGATTGAGATTAAAGTCTTCCAATGCTTTCGTGACTTCGCTCTTAATAGTCTCGAATTCTTCGAGATCCTTCTTGTCTTCTTCGGTGTATACGGGCTCTACATTTGATTCAATGTAGTTCATAAGAACGAAACGGCAGGCATTCCAGATTTTAGTGGAAAAATTACGATAGCCGCGAACGCGGTCTTCTGACATCTTAACGTCGTTTCCGGGAGCGGCACCTATTATAAGAGAAAGGCGGACGGCATCCGCGCCGTATCTCGAAATGAGTTCCAAAGGATCAATGGTATTACCGAGAGACTTGGACATTTTTCTTCCTTGCGCGTCGCGGACAAGCCCGTGAAGGTAAACTTTACGGAAGGGGATTTCTCCGATAAGGAGGCCGCTCATAAGAACCATTCTTGCGACCCAGAAGAAGAGAATGTCATAACCGGTTTCAAGAACAGAAGTTGGATGGAACTTTGATAAGAAGTTTTCCTCATTCGGCCAACCGAGAGTGGAGAAAGTCCAGAGTCCGGAGGAGAACCATGTATCCAGAGTATCGGAATCCTGTTCCCATCCTTCTCCTTCAGGAGCTTCTACAGCACAGATGACCTCGCCTTTTTTGTACCAGACGGGAACGCGATGTCCGTACCAGATCTGACGGCTAATGCACCAATCTCTCAGATTATCTATCCATTGGAAGTAGGTCTTCTCGAAGCGATCAGGAACTATGCCGATATCGCCGGAAGAGACGGCTTTCTTAAGGATTTCTTTAAGGGTGGTTTCAGAGCCGCTTTCTATGCCCGTGATCGATGATTTCTCGATAGTGAACGGCTTATTGACCGCAATAAACCATTGTTCTTTTATCTGAGGCTCGATCCTACCGCCACCGCGCATATTAGTCGCGACTCTGTGCGCGTATCCTTCCTCGATCTTTTCAACGAGCCCTTTTTCTTTCATCTTCTCGACGATCTGAGCGCGGGCTTTTGAAATATGCATGCCGGTAAATTCTCCGGCGATAGGCAGAAGCTTTCCCGAGTAATCGATTATCTGTTCCTTTTCCAAGTCGCGTCTTTCGGCAATATCGAAGTCGGTCGCATCATGCCAAGGGGTGATTGTCATTGCTCCGGTGCCGAAAGTCATATCGATCGCGCTGTCCTTAATAACAGTCGCCTCAATTTCTCCGTTTATCCAATCGAGCTTGATTTTTTCGCCATCTTTGAATGAGGCATATCTCTCGTCATCGGGATGAACGACAATATACTTGTCTCCAAATTTAGTTTCCGGTCTCGCAGTCGCGATAGTGAACGGACCATATTTCAGATAATAGAAAGGAACGGATTCATCGATCCATTCGATCTCGTCATCAGAAACGGTCGTCTGAAGCTTAGGGTCCCAATTGACCATCCTTGCGCCACGATAGATAAGTCCTGCGTCGAACATCCGCTTGAAGGCGGTGCGGACAGCAAGGGACCTTTCTTCGTCGAGAGTGTAGGCTTCTCTAGACCAGTCGACGGAGGCGCCCATCTTCCTCACTTGGGAAGTGATGATGTCGTGGCTTTCTTTAGCAAAAGCTTCGATGCGGCGGAGAAGCTCTTCTCTACCTATGTCGTGTCTCGTCTTTCCTTCTTTTTTATAGATAATTCCCTCAACTTTGGATTGAGTCGCGATAGCGGCATGATCGGTTCCAGGAATCCAAAGAGTGCGTTTACCACGCATCCTTTCGAAGCGGACCATGATGTCTTCGATTGCAAGCATGGCGGCGTGTCCCATATGAAGGACTCCGGTTACATTCGGCGGAGGGAGGACAATCGAGAAATGTTCGGCGTCAGGAGTCGTGATTTTCTTTTCTATGCAGACTTCGGGTGAAAATAGTCCTGAAGATTCCCATTCGGAATAGATAGATTCTTCTTTTGACTGATCGTAGCGGCTTTCCATGGCTTATTAGCCGAATACTACGATATAATCGGGTCTTTTTCGAGTCCCCGGAGAATTAGAGGCTTAAGTTTCCGTTTGCCTTGAGAGCTCTTTTTTTGCCCTTAAGATGCTCGATATATCCGGCAGCAGCGATCATTGCGGCGTTATCGGTATTGAAGGCCCATTCGGGGGCGAGAAATTTAGCTTTTTCTTTTAAGGCAGTCTTCTCCAATTCGGATCTAAGGAGTGTGTTTGCGGCAACTCCTCCGGAAAGGATGAGTGACTTTGCGCCGAATTCACGGATAGCTTTACCGCACTTTGATGCGAGGGAATCAACGACGGCTTTCTGAAAGCTGGCGGCGATATCTGCAGCGTGAGGCATATCGGAAGAAGCACGAACCGCAATCGCGTGATTCGCTTCTTTCCAGTCGCCTTTATGGGTTCCTTTGATGTGATATAGAAGGGAAGTCTTTAATCCGGAAAAGCTGAAGTCATAATTTTTCTGATGGATCATCGGCCGAGGGAAATCGATAAAAGACGGATCTCCCGATGTGGCGAGCTTTTCTAGTTCCGGTCCACCGGGGTAGGGGAGCGAAAGCAAACGAGCGGCTTTATCGAAAGCTTCTCCTGCGGCATCATCTCTTGTTTCGCCGAGCTTTCTGAAATCTTCTATTCCCTTAAGAAGAAGAAGGATAGTGTGGCCGCCGCTCGCGATGAGGGCGACGGAAGGAAAAATATTTTTGAATGACCTGGGATTAGAGAGGAGAAAACTATAGAGATGTCCTTTCAGATGGTTGGTACCGAAGACGGGAAGCTTGTTTTCTTTGCCGATTCTCACCGCGAATTCGATTCCCGGCCAGAGAGCGGGTTCGAGTCCCGGCCCGACGGTCACGGCGATAAGAGAAGCTTTCTTTAGATCAGCATCGCTTATTGTTTCTGAGAAAAGAACAGGAAGCATCTTTTCGTGTTCTCTCTTCGCGATATTAGGAACAACGCCGCCAAATTCGCGATGCATGGCGATCTGTGAAAAGACACCGTTCTTTAAGACCTTGAACTTAGGGGATTCCAATCCGCCCGAGCATTCGACGAGAGCTACGGCGGTCTCGTCGCAGCTTGTCTCGATCGATATAATCAGCTCTTTTGCGGTTTTCATCAGAACGAATAATCGTTTATTTAAGCCTGATTATCAAATATGGGGAGGGACGCTTGACGATACCTCCCCCCGAGGTACCATTAAGGTAATGGACAGGAGAATATATCTTGATAATGCGGCAACTACACCGGTTGATAGTGAGGTTCTGAAGGAGATGATGCCTTATTTCTCCGATAAGTTTGCCAATCCCGCTTCGATGCATCAGGAAGGAGAAGCTGGAAACGCCGGAGTGACCGAAGCGCGCGCACGAGTGGCTGAATTTCTTGGATGTACTCCGAACGAGATAATATTCACGAGCGGAGCGACGGAAGGAAACAATACGGCGATAAAATCTTTCGGTCAGTCGAGAAAGCTCATGGAAAGATATGGTGGAAAGATCCATATCATAACGAGCGCGATAGAGCATGACTGCGTCCTGCGGTCGGTCGAGAGGCTCGCGAAGAACGGAGAGATAGAGGCGACCTTCGTTCCGGTTAACGGAGAAGGAACGGTCGATGCGAAGACGGTCATCGACTCGATCAAGGAAAATACGGCTCTTGTCTCGATTATGTACGCGAACAACGAGACGGGAGTGATACAGCCGATCAAGGAGATTGCAGAGGGAATAATGACTGCGAACGCAGGTCGCGGCGACAGGAAGGTATTCTTCCATGCCGACGCGGCACAGGCGATAAACTATCTTGATTGCAAGGTGGATTCTCTCGGCGTCGATCTTATGACTATCTCCGGTCATAAGATATATGGACCGAAAGGAGTCGGTGTCTTATATATAAGGAAGGGAACGCCCATAGAGCCCTTCATGAACGGCGGAGATCAGGAATTCAGATTGAGAGCCGGAACGCACAATTCTCCGGGAATAGTGGGAATCGGGGCGGCGATCAAGGCGGTCGAAGAGCAGAGAGCACATGCAACCGAGCTTGTGAGGCTGCGCGACAAGCTGATCGACGGCATTCTCAGAGGAGTGGAAAATTCAGCATTGAACGGAAGCAGAGAGAATAGACTGCCGAACAACGCGAACATAAGATTCCAAGGAATAGAAGGAGAGGCGATACTGATGATGCTCGATAACGAAGGCATATCGGTATCGACCGGATCGGCTTGCGCGGCGAAAACGCTGGCGCCGAGCCATGTCCTTGTTGCCATGGGAATAGATCATGTTGGAGCGCATAGCTCGATAAGATTTTCTCTCGGGAGGAATACGACCGAAGATGATATAGACAAAGTCGTCTCTCTTATGCCTAAAATAGCGGAGAGATTGAGGTCGGTAAGCGGCAGTTTCAACAGAGCCGACTTCTCCGATATGGAACCGGAAGATCATCACAAAACCGAAAACATATAATATGTACTCCAAAGAAGTAATGGATCATTTCCAGAATCCGAGGAATCTGGGAGAGATAGAAAATAACGACGCGGTAGGGAATGTCGGCAATCCCGTCTGTGGCGACATGATGAAGATCTATCTCAAGGTAGGCAACGATGCCGAAGGAAGGGAAATCATAGAAGAGATAGGCTTCGAAACTCTGGGGTGCGTCGCGGCGATCGCAACATCGTCGATGATCACCGAGCTGGCTAGGGGAAAGACGCTCGATGAGGCAATGAAGATCGAATTCAAGGATGTGGAAAATGCACTTGGGTCGCTGCCTCCGATAAAACTGCATTGTGCTGATCTTTCGGTCAGGGCGCTGAGAAAAGCGATAGAAGAGTATCAGTCTGTTCCTAAAGCAGTCTAAGCCTTGAAATAGAGCTCCTGATTTGGCAATATATTGATTGTCTTTCAGGGCCCTATCGTCTAGTGGTTAGGACATTAGGTTCTCATCCTAAAAATCGGGGTTCGACTCCCCGTGGGGCTGCATTCGGAAGTATATTGTTTGTAGAGGTACATAGGTACATAGTCCGCTTCGTCTGAACGAAGCGGCTATTCAAATCTCACCGTCGGACCATGCCGACGGTTCCGATAGCCCTCTACAAGCAATGCACTTCCTCTTTTCACTTATTTTCTTAATGTAATAACAAACCCGCTCTTCAAAGCGGGTTTGTTATATATAGCCCCAT
>CAZRNY010000025.1:0-3522 GCA_964601595.1 uncultured Candidatus Saccharibacteria bacterium
CGGCGATCTCCATTACGGAGTCGAAGCTCCTGAGACGTGTCCTACCTGCAGCTCTCCGCGATCGAAGGCGGAGGAAATAACCCTTGAGAAGTTTATCGAGGTTGTCAGCAAATAGATGACAGATCCAGAAAAGAGGTTTGCCGAGATAAGAGAATCATCCCTGAAGGAAGCTTCGGAAATAAAGAGCCGCTTTTTCAAGCCGGGTATGAGGGTGCTCGGAATATCCGGCAGCGCGAGAGACGAGTATGATATGGCGCAGGAAAGTTCCAATTCCGAATGGTTGCTTATGAAAGCGCTTGATGAAGCCAATAAGCTCGGAGCGGAAACGAAACTCATAGCGCTTAGGAAATACGACATAAAATACTGTAAGGCGTGCTATTCGACAACGAACGCGCAATGCCATTTCAAGTGTTCGTGCTATCCGGAAGGAGAGCGGGGAGACGATATGACGAATAAGCTCTATGATGAGCTTCTTAATGCGGATGCCGTGATCTTTGCGACGCCGGTCAATAACTTCAAGATATCTTCGCTTATGGCGCTATTTCTCGACCGCATGATCAGTATGGATGGAAGTCTCTATCCGGCTGATCCGGCTGACACGAAAAATAAGGAACTGAACAAACTGCATTCGAAATATATCGCCGATAATGCGACCGACGAGGCGGGATCGGGATTCCTTAGGCGGTTTGCGGGCAAGACGGCGGGAGTGATAGCAGTCGGACACGAAGAAGGTGCGAGTCTCGCGATATCTTCGTTATTCATGACTCTTAATCATTTCGGCTTCATATTTCCTCCTTTTTCCAATATGTACGCAATAGGAGGTGTCTGCGATGAGACAGCAACGGACAAACAGAAGATAGAGAATATCTGCTACGAAGAAGATGCCAGGAACGTAGCAAGAAATGTCTGTACGTCTATCGCGATAGCAAAGAGAAAAGATGATTACGTCTGGTCATATAAAGGAGATAAGAATTGATTTTTTCAATAATCCGCCTGAGGGATCCCAGTAAACGGGAGTTTTTAATTGACAGGGATTAATACTATTGATAGACCTGATCCATAGGATCTTTAAGAAAGGGAGTGAAAGCGATGGATGCCCATCAGAGGAGAAAGAAGCGGAGAGAATGGCTGAGGTGTTACGGAGAAGAAGCGGAAAATCTTATTACTTGGATAAACCAGCCTGATAAGGAGCCAATTTATGAGGCGTGCGGCACAAAGGGGGAGATAATCGAGATGAAAATCCGCGAGGAGACAAAAGCCGCTTTCAAAGAAGGATTTCATAACAAGGCATTCTGGATTAGATATCTGATACTGCATGGTATATCGGGATCGAGATTCGATGCCCACTTCAACGCAAAGAGCTGATAGTCGCCTATCAGCTCTTTTTTATAGGAATATGTTCTTTATCTGCCGGTTTATCGAATCTGCTTTCGCGTATACGCGAGCAGAAATCTCCTTGCCACGCTATTCGATATGATCAATGTTTTATCTGTCATAAGATGGACCTTTGACATATTGAGCACAAGGTTTCAATTAAATTGACACCCAGCCTATCGTGTCACATATTAATGAAGACAAGCCACTAGATGGCTCTAAAAAAGAAAAGGAGATGTTCGTATGGCAGATTCAAGAAGTTTTCCTGACGGGAAAAAGGTTTATGTTCTTGATACGAGCGTGCTTATGCATGATCCGGAGACAGTGGAGAAGATCAGTGCTGACGGGAATATTGTCGTCATCTCTGTCCATGTACTCAAGGAGCTCGATAAGTCAAAGAAGTTCCAGGATCAAAAGGGAGCGAACTCGAGATTTGTCTCGAGGGTTCTCGATGAATACAGAAGCCAAGGATCGCTTAATGTCGGAATACCGACAAAGAGCGGAGGCATTATTGTAGTCGATTGTGACGGACACGAGGAATATTTTCAGAAATATCTCTCTGGTCTCGAGAAGACAGTCGATAATAGGATCATCGCTACGGCACTGCTCTGGAAATACGAGTCGAACGGAAAGTACGAGAAGGTAGCTTTACTCAGTAAGGATATAAACTTGCGCGTTGTCGCTAATGCTTTTGATCTCGATGCAGAGGATTACGAGAGAGATAAGCGTATAAGGCGCATAGAAGAGCTTTACACCGGTTCGACAAGGATAACTATGTCCGATGAGGATACTAATCTTCTTCTTATTAACTTCCCGAAGGATAAGGTGTTGCAGATATCGAGACTATGTCCCGAGAATCAGAAGAAACTAAACAAGCTTCTTCCGAACGAATGTCTGCATATATCGATATCCGGAAAGGATATAACCGCTATATTCAAGAAGAAGAAACAGGAACTCCGATGGATAAAAAGATCTACGGAAATGTCGAAGAATAAGAAAGTTATGCCGGTAAATATCGAGCAGACCTTCGAATACGAACTGCTTACCGATGATGAGGTATCGATCGTAACTGTTGTTGGTGGCGCCGGAACGGGCAAGACGCTGATAAGCCTTCTTGCCGGAATCGATCAGGTTGAAGCAGGGAAGTATAAGACAGTCCTTGTTTACAGGCCTAACATCGAGATAGGTACCCCTCTCGGGTTCCTCCCGGGCGACATCGGACAAAAGTTTGCGCCATGGATGCTGCCGATAATAGATAACCTCAGTCTTATTACCGGTCTCGACGATTACGACGAGACATGCGGAAAGAAAGGCGAGATATCGAAAGCAGACGCGGCGAATATCACTCTCGATTATTTGACTGGTCCTGATGGTTACCTAAAGATACATCCGATGAACTTCGTGAGGGGACGAAGTCTAAATAACGCTTTCGTCATAGTCGACGAAGCGCAGAATCTTACCCCTCATCAGGTAAAGACGATAGTCACTCGTGCTGGTAAGAACACTAAATTCGTCCTTACGGGAGACTGTACCCAGATAGACACTCCTTACCTTGATCCCGTGTCAAACGGGCTATCTCACACGGTCGAAAGACTTAAAGGCCAAGAAAAAGCCGGGAACATCATGTTGAAGAAAGGGGAAAGGTCGGCGCTCGCCGATATGGCAGCCGAACTTCTCTAATCTGAAAAAAGGTTTAGCCGCATAACACCACTATGCGGCTTTTTCATATATGAGAGTCGGAGTTATAATTAATTCACAAATAAATAACTATCAAGAGCGTGGCGAGAGCACTGGCTCAGCGACCCACCAGCAACCCTTATTAAAGATAAGAAGGTGCTAAATCCAGCCCGAATGACGGGGAAGATAATCTTCTAAGACTCTTTCTCCGTAAGTCGCGGGAAAGAGTTTTTTATTTGAGAAGATAAACGAACAAGGAAGAAAAGAAATGAAGACAGCAGAATTTGTAAGCCCGAAGCATCCCGATAAGATCTGCGATCAGATAAGTGATGCGATACTTGACGAGTGTCTGAAACAGGATCCAATGAGTCGCGTCGCCATAGAGACGATGGGCGGCCACGGGATAATAACCATTACCGGAGAGATAACGACTACTGCGCATATAAATGTGAGAGATATAGTTGAGAAGGT
>CAZRNY010000026.1:0-2743 GCA_964601595.1 uncultured Candidatus Saccharibacteria bacterium
AGCGGTAGTCGCTATCATATCCCTGATAAACTATTTCAAATAGGTGATTACTTGAAACCGCCTTATGGGCGGTTTTTTGCTCCTGTGTGGATAAAAGATTGCGGTCGATTATATATCAATATATATTAATATAGTATGAAACCGGAATGTTGTCGGGTAAAAGTGATCGGAGAGGTCAAGCAGAGAGCTGATCTATTCAAGGTTGTTGCTGATGAAAATCGCCTGAAGATACTCTGTATCCTGAAAAAAGGAGAGTATTGTGTCTGTCGGATAATCGATCACCTCGGCTTGTCCCAAAGCCTTGTTTCTCATCATCTTAAGAAGCTGAAAGACGCGGGGTTGATAGCGGACAAGAAGGATGGCTTGTGGGTTTATTATTCCCTGACCGAAAAGGGAAAGAAAATAGCTGATATAAATCTCAAATAATATGCGTAATCTGATAATCGAGTGGAAACATTTTGATAAGGATGGAAAGACTTGCGATAGGTGCTCTGGTACCGGAGCTAACCTGAAAAAGGCGATAGATAGTCTCCGGAGCGACCTTGACTCCGAAGGTATCAGTCTGACCTTAGTTGAGACAAAACTGTCTCAGGATCATATGAATGAATCGAATGAAGTGATCATAGACGGAGTAAAGATAGAAGATGTTCTCCCAGGAATGGCATCAGGCGAGAATGAATGCTCTTCCTGCGCGATTCTGATCGATGCTTCCGAATGCCGGTGTCGGACGATAAAGGAAGAAGGGGATACTTTTGAAGAGATCCCTGAAGAGATGATTAAACGAGCCATATTGGCTAGAGCTAATCAAGGTAAGATCAATAATAAGAATATGAAGATACGAGTTCTAGGTTCAGGCTGTCCTTCGTGTAAGAAGCTTTTCGAACTGGTTAATCAGGCCGTATCCGAACTGGGTATTGAAGCGGATGTCGAATACATATCGGATATTCAGAAGATAATCGAGACGGGAGTGATGTCGACCCCTATTCTCATAATTGATGGAAAGATTGCGGTTTCCGGATCGGTTCCTAGTGTCAAAGAGATAAAGAGGCTTATTACTGAAGGAAATATCTCAGAGAAAGGATCGGGATGCAGTTGTGGCGGAAAGTGCTAAAAGAATATTGAACGATGGATATCTTCTATCCGATTAAATTATTGGCAGACCTCGTAAGTTACGACTGGATTGGTTTAGTAAATGGGTCATATATCGGGAATGCTGTTAATTTTTTTATTTATGACACCGTTAAGATCGGATTGCTTTTGGTTGTCATAAATTATGTCATGGCCATGACTCGGTATTATTTCCCGATGGAAAAGGCGAGGGATATCTTAACGAAGAAAAGATGGTTCGGACTTAACTATCTTATGGCTGCCGTTTTGGGAATAGTGACTCCTTTCTGTTCCTGTTCTTCTATTCCGCTTTTCATCGGATTCATGGGAGCTGGAATACCACTGGGCATCACTTTTTCTTTTCTTATAAGTTCGCCTTTGATCAATGAATCATCTCTCTATCTTTTTCCGGCCATGTTCGGCTGGAAAGTCACGATCTTGTATAACTTGTTCGGGCTGGCTATCGCGGTAGCCGGAGGTATGCTGATACAGAAACTGAAGCTTGAGAAATATGTAATACCGGAACTTCTCAAGTTCAAGCCTAGAAATCAGATAGAAGCGGAAAATGGCGGAAAGAAGATGCCTCTTCGCCAGCTTGTGTCGTATTTTTGGAGAGATGGAATGAATATCACTAAGAAGATATTCCCGTATGTGGTGTTGGGAGTCGGCGTAGGCGCCATTATCCACGGCTTTGTTCCGAGCAGTCTTATCGAAGGCTATCTATCAGCTAAATCGTGGTGGGCTGTTCCTATGGCTGTTCTTCTCGGTGTGCCTCTTTATGCTAATTCGGTTAGCGTCCTTCCGATTATGGAGGCCTTGGTTGGCAAAGGAGCTTCCTTAGGAACGGTATTGGCCTTTATGACAGCGATAGTGACTCTTTCATTGCCAGAAGCATTGATCCTCAAGAAAGTCATGCGCTGGCAATTGCTTGCCGTATTCTTCGGTATCACTGTCATTGGGATAATGATGATGGGGTATCTCTTTAACGCGATCTTATAAGAATAATTATATTTTATTTTAAACCGCCCCTCCGGCGGTTTTTAGATGCCATCGGCTCATCGTTCTATATATATGGCAGTTGCCTTAAGAATTTTGAAGGAGGTTTTACAAGATGGAGAAAGGTGCTCGAGGGAGATAAATGGGGTCAGTCACAATTTACACTAGGCTTAAAATAGCAATACCCGACCCCTTTTCGGTTCGAATCCAGTTTCTATCAATAATATAAAAAGCCTCATCCTTACGGACGGGGCTTTTTATTATGCTGTCGGGCATGGATAGTTCGACAGGCTCACTATCATTTTACTCACCCGGAAGGACTTCGTTAAGCCCAGTACTCTTACTTAATTTTACTAACAATTCTTTATTCCCTAATATCAACGCTTTCTTCTTTGCGATAGACCAGCCTTTAATTTGTTTTTCTCGTAATTCTGCTTTGGTTCTTGTTTTATATTCTTCTGAATAAACAAGGCTGATGACCGAAAATTGCTTAGTATATGGCGAATATCCTCTTGAATGTTGTTCTAGGCGCCTATCTAAATTATCGGTTATACCGACATAGAATTTTCGATTATCGCAAAGAAGAATATATACAAACTGTGCCATTGGTTTAAAAAGCACTGAGCTTGTCGAAGTGCTG
>CAZRNY010000027.1:0-2738 GCA_964601595.1 uncultured Candidatus Saccharibacteria bacterium
GCTTTGAGAAGTATGCATCTTTTCCGCTGCTTCCTTTTGCTCTAGATTATCTATATGTCGAAGACGATAGGCTTCCATTTCCTCCATGGTAAGTTCGACTATCTCAAGATCCCTCATGGGTATCCCTTGAGGTTTGAAATAGATAACATTTGGATCGAAATCCACTTTTCTACAAAGTCTTGGTCTTGGCATAAGTTGATTATATAAAAATAATACTGTAAATTTTCGGAGAGAAGGCCCTCCGGCCCCTTTCTTTGGAAAGAGGCCGGTCCTATGCCTTCTCTTTTTATTTCTGGTCCTTAAGAGCAGCTTTTTCTTCTCTTATAACCTTAAGTTCCTCTTCAAGAACTTTTTCCTCGGCTTCCAAGGCAGAAAGTTCGTTTTTCGGAGAAATAAACCTCCTGCAACATCCCCTCCCACGTCCTAAGCCGCGGCCACAAGAACCCATTTCTCTTCCGGTCATTGGACCCTGTCCAGCAGGGCCAGTTCCATCAAATCTTGGCATATTTAATAATTTTTATTGTAAATGGCCGACCTTTATTACTAATCTAGTTGCCATCTGTTATGAATATACACCCATAATAGACTACCGTCAATATCTGTTAAAATATTCTCCTTAATTTATATTAAAAGTATAAAGCGATAAGTGCTTACTTGTTTCAAAAAAAGAACGACAATTATCGTTCTTTTTTTGTGAAAATAGCCTTGTGTTAGAACCAGTGCTTATATTTAATAAGTCAATCTTGCTCGAATCTAAAAATCCGATTGTCTGTTAATCGGATTTTAGATGAGTGTAATTATCTATTTCACGTGGAATCTTACTTCCACCTGATCCTTCTTCTCTACCTTATCCCCGAGGACTGCGAGCTTTCCATTTATAAATACTCGTTTTTTCTTTATGAGCACGTCTACATCTCTGCGTGTAGAACCCCTCTTCGCAGCCAGATACTTATTGATCCTCATCGGAAAAACCTCTTTTTCCATATTATTGGCAGTATACACTATTTTCCCGAAGCGGAATCTCCAGCCAAGTATCCGGTGGTAAAGCATAGCTGAAGACTGTATCCACCAGATGGTCGGTCAATATTGAGTATGTCTCCCGCAAGATACAGGTTCGAGAACATTCGCGAACACATCGTCTTGAAATCGACTTCTTTGGGATCAACCCCTCCTCCAGCAACGATAGACTGCTTCGCATCGAAAAGCTTATCAGCCTGAAGCGGTATATCTTTCAGCGTTTCCATAAGCCTTATCCTCTCTTCTCTTTTTATGTTATTGCACTCTGTCTCTTCATCTATATGAGATAAGCGAAGGATGATAGGGACGATCGAGGAAGGAATAATCTTCATGATGGCATTCCCGATCTTTTTCTTATCATTCTTTCCAAAAAGGTCCTTCAGCTTAGCGTCTACTGATTCTTTGCTGTCGTGAGGCATGAAATCGATCGATATTATCACCTCCTTTTCTTCCAGCAGCTTACCGATCTCGCGGCTTAGGTTGAGTATCGTCGGTCCGCTTATACCCGTATGAGTAAACAGGATATCTCCCTCGGCTGATATTTTTTTCTTCTTATCCTGAAACACCGTAATACCTGCGCCTGTAACGACCACTCCGGCGATATCTTTTACCCACTTCTCCTTTGTTATGATCGGCACTAAGCCTGGATAAGTATCGATAACCTTATGTCCGATATATTTCAGCCACTTATATCCGTCTCCAGTAGATCCGGTTTCGGGATACGAAGTTCCTCCTGTCGCGATGACGATCGAATTTCCTTTTATCACCCTGCCGCTCGCAAGCTTCACTCCAGTAACCTCGTTTCCTTCACGGACTAACTGGGAAACAGGAGAATCGGAAAGGATATTCACTCCGTTCTGTTTTATATACGAAAGGAGCGTATTCAATATCGTTTCAGCCGAATCGGAAATAGGAAAAGCACGCAGGTCGTTTTCCACCTTAGTTTCCACTCCCCTTTCGTGAAAAAAATCCAAAGTCTCCTTTACGCCATACCGCGAAAAAGACGAGAACAAAAATTTCCCGTCATCCTTATACTTTGCGACGAATCTACGGATATCGAATTCGGAATTAGTGAAATTACATCTACCTCCACCGGTAAGCAAAAGCTTCTTTCCTAGCTTGTCGTTCTTTTCTATAAGGACGACCCTAGCTCCTTTTTCTGCCGCTCTTCCAGCCGCCATCATCCCTGCCGGACCGCCGCCAACAACGACTACATCCCACATATCGTGGTTCATTGAGGCTATCCTAGCAGAAAAGAATGATAGGCTCCATTTTTAAAAAAGAGACCAAGAAAGTCTCTTATCTATCCTCCTACTATCAATAACTAGATCAATACTGTAATACCCATATTATAATCTGAGTTATAATCAGCAGTATATGAAGGAGTTCTTTACTAAGAACGGAATATACTACCGGAAAAACGATATCGATCCGGGCAGGAAGACCATACTTCTTATTCATGGTGCTATAGGTAGCTCCTCCGCTTGGCTGAAACTGGAAGATCGTTTCAAGCATTCGTATAACATCGTCGCCCTCGATCTCCGAGGGCACGGATTATCAAAAAAACATAAGAAATACGAGGATTACGCGATATGTCGCTTTTCTGAAGATATATATGAACTCGTAGAATCTTTGGATCTCAAGGATATGATCGTTGTAAGCCATTCCTTCGGCACGCTCATAGCCCTCGATCTCATTTCCAATATGGATGACCGGATAAA
>CAZRNY010000028.1:0-1526 GCA_964601595.1 uncultured Candidatus Saccharibacteria bacterium
AGAGCGAAAAAAGGGGAATAGATGAGTGTATCCCTGAGTTTCTTGAAGAGGGTAAGCAATATAGTTTCTTAAAAAGCGGCCAGCGCCATTATTGGCTTAAGGGCGAGCTTCCTTTAAGAGAGACAAAAGGCGGAGAGATTCTTTCGACCCCGAAAGCGAGCATCATCATTCTTGAGGTGACTCATTTCGTAAAGGATGGGAGCGTATTTACTCGCGGCCTTTACAAGGTAGTGAAAGTCATTCCCGAAGGAACGATCTATTTCAACGGACTCGATAAGGCTTAAACCGAAAACCCCTCATGATGAGGGGTTTCTTTTACATCTTTCTGCTGTCGTATGCCCAATGCAGTACCGCTTGGCGCTGCTTCCTCCGGCATTCGTTATCGCCGATACGGCAGTTTTTCTTTATCTGCGCGATATGCCTTCTGATCGCGATCCATCTCTTTATCTGCCGGTCATCCTCGTTCGGTATTCTCCGGCCCATATAGTAGCGGCAATACCATTGGAACCATCCTCGTGGATCTTCTTCGAATATCCATCCTTTCTCTTTCCATACGCTAAGAGGCTGGCTCGCATTCACTCCGAAAAAATTAATCTTAGGATCATGGCGTTCTGGGCAGAGTTTTGCTTTCTCGTACCAAGACTTCGGAAATTCTTTTCCGCAGTCCGTCATATACTTGCCACCGAAAACTCCGATCTCCAGCATCTCTTTCGGTGTGAGGTCTGGTTTGAATCTTGGGTCAAAACTCTTTCCCGTCGGTTCAGTGAGGATATATCTGTATCTTTCCTGCATCTTATCACTCACCTCGATGATCCTTTTTCCGGTCATGGTATATTTATATAGTATCAAAATGCGCATTTTCATCTGCTGCAGCAAACATATCTATGACCGGATTCCGCCCATCAAGGAGGCTTTGGAAAATCTCGGTCATCAGATAACCCTGCCTAACAGTTACGACAATCCGGGCAGGGAAGAGGAGATGAGAGCGATGAGTGCCGAAGAGCACCGCGCCTGGAAAGCGGACATGATCCGTCTTCAGGAGAAGAAAGTGCGGGCTAACGACGGTATCCTCGTTCTCAATATGGAAAAGCACGGCATGCCGAACTATATCGGCGGTGCTACTTTTCTTGAGATGTTCAAGGCTTTCGAGCTCGGCCGCCCCATATACCTCTGGAACGAGATTCCGGAAAGTATCCTTCGCGACGAGATCCAAGGCTTCGGTCCTAAGGTCATCGGCGGCGATGTTTCCCTAATAATATGAAATCAAAAGGTAGTAACACTTATAAGGTAGCTTTCATTTCTCTCGGGTCGGCTCTCGTCATCCTTCTCGCGCTCTTCTCACTAGATAACGAATTCGGCTGGGGCTTCCTGGTTCAGCTCGTTCCCGCCGGGCTTGTCGCGGCGGCGATGATCGTCTCTTTCTGGTTCTCTTTCGTAGGAATGGTTTCTTTCTTCCTGCTCTCGTTCGTCTCGCTATTCTTCTTCTCGTCGTCCATCAGGTTCGTTCTCTTTGTCTGGCTGGTTAT